>MNEF01000027.1 GCA_001917535.1 Candidatus Rokubacteria bacterium 13_1_40CM_69_27 | reverse complement strand
GCGGCACCGCGACCTGCACCATCCTCGTAGACAACCTCGGGCCCTCGGACGCCCGAAGCGTCGTGGTGACCGACACGCACGTGAGTAACGGAGCTTTTACCATCACCTCGGCCACGTTTAGTCCACCGGCCATGACTCCGTGCACCGTCGCCGGTGGCGTCGTCACCTGCAACCTGGGAACGGAGCCGGCCGGCGGCCGCACGACGATCATCGTGCAGCTCACATCGACGGGGCAAGTGGACGTCGATGACACGGCCACGGTGACGAGTGCCACGCCCGATCCTAACCTCTCGAACAACAGCGCTCAGGACGGGGTGCGCTTCATCGGGGTGGCGGATCTGGCGCTCACCAAGACCGACGCGCCCGACCCGGTCGTGGCGGGGACTAACCTGACCTATACCCTGAACGTGACGAACAGCGGCCCCTCGGCGGCGCCCAACGTCGTCGTCAAGGACACGCTGCCGGGTCAGGTCAGCGACGTGACCTTCACGCCGAGTGTGGGGTCTTGCATTGGTGGCATCCCCGGGAACCCGCTCCAGCCCCTGACGTGCAACCTGGGCAGCCTGGCCAGCGGGGCGAGCGCCTCGATCACCATCATGGCCAAGGTCAACGCCAGCACGCCTAACGGGACCATCCTCGTCAACAACGCGGTCGTCAGCAGCGACTTCGCCGACCCCAACAACGGCAACAACAACGCCACGGCCCTGACGACGGTCCAAGCCCGGGCCGACTTGGTGATCGTCAAGACGTCCGACGCTCCCACGTACAAGCCGTCGTCGCTGATCACCTACACCGTCACGGTGACAAACCTCGGGCCTTCGGACGCCCAGGCCGTCGTCGTGACCGACAACCTGCCAGACATCAAGCAGGCGGTCTACCTGTCCGATACGGGTGGGTGCACCAAGAGCGGCAACACGCTAACCTGCGCCCTTGGCAACATGCCGATCGGCACGAGCAAGAGCTTCAACATCGACATTACCGTCAAGGGTAACCGAGGAGACGTGAGTAACACGGCTTCAGTGGGGAGTTCGACCGTCGATCCCACTCTCGCGAACAACACGTCGACGCTAGTGGTCACCGTCCAGGGAGGAGGTTAGGCGCCCGGACAGAAACAGGGGAGTGAGCCACTGATCGTCCGGAGAGGCCAACGGCAGAAGCCGTTGGCCTCTCACGGGATCCCTTCTGCGGTCGGCATGCTCGCAAGACGCCTCTCGACGTCGGTGCCGACTCTTCGTCGAGGGCTGTACGTATGTTCCGGACATCCGCAAGGTGTTCGCCGACGGGCAGAGCGTCGGAGTCACCCCGACACCCACCGTTTCCCGCTCACTGACCCACGAACCTGTTGACAGCGGGGCACTCCTGGTGTCATGTGGGGCACGCCCGGACCGGGGCCAGGAGGTCTCCATGATCGCGTTTACCGTCAACGGTCGAAAGCAGCAGGTCGACGTCCCGCCCGACACGCCGCTGCTCTGGGTGATCCGCGAGACGCTCGGCCTCACCGGGACCAAGTACGGATGCGGCATGGCGCTCTGCGGCGCCTGCACGGTCCACCTGGACGGGGCGGCCGTGCGCTCATGTGTCACCCCAGCCTCGGCGGTCGCCGGCAAGCGGGTGACCACGATCGAGGGGCTGGCAGCCCGGGGCGACCACCCGGTGCAGCGGGCCTGGGTCGAGGTCGACGTGCCCCAGTGCGGCTTCTGCCAGCCGGGCCAGATCATGTCGGCGGCGGCGCTCCTCGGCTCGAAGCCTTCTCCCACCGACGCCGACATCGACGCCGCCATGGCCGGCAACATCTGCCGCTGCGGCACCTACCAGCGGATCCGCGCCGCGATTCACCGCGCGGCGGCGCTCCGGAAGGGAGGCCAGCGATGAAAACGCTGCTCACCCGGCGGACGCTCCTCAAGGGCAGTCTCGCGGCCGGCGCGGGGCTGGCCATCGGCTTCCCCCTCGCGGGCCGTATCCCCGGCGCCCTGGCGCAGACGGCGGGCGTGTTCGCGCCCAACCAGTGGCTCCGGATCGACCGCGACGGTGTCGTGACCATCATCAACTCGGTGCCCGAGATGGGCCAGGGCTCGCTCACCACGACGCCCATGATCATCGCCGACGAGCTGGACGCCGTGCTCGACAAGGTCCGCGTCGAGCAGGCCCCGGCCAATCCCGCCCTCTACAAGAACCCCGTGACCGGCACCCAGTCCTACGGCGGCAGCCGGGGGGTGCGCGACCACATCGCCATGTGGCGCAAGGCCGCCGCCGCTGCCCGCGAGATGCTCAAGCAAGCTGCGGCCAACGAGTGGGGCGTGCCGGTGGAGAGCGTCGAGACCGAGGCCGGAACGGTGATCCATCGTCCCACCGGCCGCCGGCTCCAGTATGGCCAGCTCGTCGACAAGGCCCAGCAACTGCCGGTGCCCGAGAATCCCAAGCTCAAGACGCCCGATCAGTTCCGTTACATCGGCAAGACGGTCAAGCGGCGCGACACGCCCGACAAGGTGACGGGCCGCGCCATCTACGGGATGGACGTGAAGGTCCCGGGGATGCTCGTCGCGTCCATCGAGCGCTGCCCCGTGTTCGGCGGCAAGGCCAAGAGCTTCGACGCGACGGCGACGCGGGCGGTCAAGGGCGTGAAGCAGGTCGTCCAGGTCAGCAACGGTGTGGCGGTGGTCGCCGACAGCTTCTGGCCGGCGCTTCAGGGGCGCCGTGCGCTCAAGGTGGAGTGGGACGAGGGACCGGTCGCTCAGGTGTCGAGCGCCATGATCAGCCGTGAGTACGAGAGCGCGGCGCAGCAGCCGGGACAGATCGCGCGCAACGACGGCGACGCCGAGAAGGTGCTGGCCGCCGGCGGCAAGGTCCACGAGGCGGTCTACCAGGTGCCGTTCCTGGAGCACGCGTGCATGGAGCCGATGAACGCCACCGCCCACGTGAAGCCGGACGCCTGCACCATCTGGGCGCCGACGCAGAACCCCGGCGGCACCCAGGCGACGGCCGCCCGTCTCACCGGGCTGCCCCCCGAGAAGGTCACCGTGCAGACGACGCTCCTGGGCGGCGGCTTCGGCCGGCGCGGCGAGGTCGATTTCATCGTGGACGCGGTCGAGGTAGCCACGGCCGTGGGGGCGCCGGTGAAGGTGATGTGGACGCGCGAGGACGATATCACCCACGGCTTCTATCGTCCCGCGACCTACAACGTCTTCCGAGCCGCGCTGGACGCCAATGGCATGCCCTCGGCGTGGTTCACGCGCATGATCGGCCCCGGCATCCTCATCCAGAAGGGCCGGGCCAAGGCCGGCGAGGTCGACGCCGCCGCCGTCGAGGCGATGCGCAACATGCCCTACGACGTCCCCAACCTCCGGGTCGAGTGGACCAACAAGGACTTCGGGATCCCCGTCGGGTTCTGGCGCTCGGTCGGCGCCTCTCAGAACGGGTTCATCGTCGAGAGTTTCGTGGACGAGCTGGCGCACGTGGCTGGCAAGGACCCCTTCGAGTACCGGCGCGCGATCCTCGGCAAGTCACCCCGCCACAAGGCGGTGCTGGAGCTGGTCGCCGCGAAGGCGAACTGGGGCGCGCCTCTGCCCGCCGGCGTCGCCCGCGGCTGCGGCGTCGTCTTCTCCTACGGAAGCTATGCCGCCAGCGTGGCCGAGGTCTCGGTGGCGCCGGACGGAGCCGTCCGTGTGCACCGGCTCGTCTGCGGCATCGACGCCGGTTTGGCCGTCAACCCCGATGCGGTCAGGGCCCAGATGGAGGGCGGCGCCGTCTACGCGCTCACCGCGACGTTCTACGGCAAGATCACTGTCGACAAGGGCCGCGTGCAGCAATCGAACTTCCACGACTACCCCATGCTGAGAATCAACGAGATGCCGAAGGTCGAGGTGCACATCCTCGACTCCGGCGAGGCACCGGGGGGCCTCGGCGAGCCGGGCGTCCCCAGCGTGGCCCCGGCCGTCTGCAACGCCGTCTTCGCCGCGACCGGCAAGCGCATCCGCCGGCTGCCCATCGATCGGGACGAGCTCAAGCGCGCGTGAGAGATACGGTCACGCGGGAGGTAACGTCTTCAGCGGCGCGCGGTCCGTCGGAGCGGACCGCGCGCACCGCCTGACGAGGCTCACGAGCGTCCGCCGGCATCGCCTGGAAGATTCTCGCCCGGCGCCGTAAACCTACGGCGCCCGGGCAGCATCTAAAGGGCGAAAGGAGACTCCTTATGAAGCGGCTGGCTGCCGGCGCGGGTGTCACCGGTCTGGGACTCATGAGCTTCGTCGCCCTCGTCCTGTGCAGGTCGACCGTGCTCGGCCTGGAGGGTGGGGTGTTGCTCTTCCTGTTCGGAGCCGTCCTGTTCGTGCTGGGCGGCTCGGGGTACGCGGCCTTGCCGGACGACGCGGTCGCGTCGTTCGGCGCCGTTCAGGACGAGGGGCCGACCGCCAGCCGCTCGTAGAGCGCGCTGATCATCTCGTCGGCGGCCGCGCAGGCCCACACGCGGAAGAAGGGCGACTGCTGGAGCTCCATGAACTCCCGATCGCCGCGCTTGCGCGTCTCCTCCTGACTCTCGCCCGACCGCGCCGCGCGGATGCGACCCACGATCCGGTCCTTGTGGTAGATGCCCGGGTACTCGATGTAGTGGTAGAGGTACTCGAGATTCTTCGTGTAGAAGACGGCCACCGGGATCGACTGCCAGGTCTGCCCGTTCTTCTCGTTGAGGAACTCGGCCATGATGTCGGCGTTGCTGTCGGGAGCCTCGGCCCGGCTGGGCTTGGGGCTCGCGCTGAAGCGTTGGCCGTCGCGGCGGAAGATGCGGAGCTCGAAGCCGGCGGCCTCGGCCAGGCGCGCCAGCACGGGCACGTCGCGCCGGCAGTCCGAGGACCAGTCCTCGGAGATCGCCAGCACCTTGGCCGGCCCGTCGGGCCGGCTGGCCAACCACCGGAGCGCGGCCACCTGCGCGTCGGACAGGCGGGTCGCCTCGTACCAGGCGCGCACGTGGGCGGACCAGTCCCGGCGCGGCGCGCCCAGGGAGCCCTCGCGCGCGAGGTTCTCCGGCGTGCCGATGTCGGCCAGGTACTGCTCGAAGGTCATGCCGGACGCGAACCGGTCGGGTGTCACGACGCTCGGCTTGCGCATCTCAATCTCCTCTACAGACGGTGCTCAGCCAGCCAGGCCGCGAGCGCGTCCACCAGAGGCTGCTTGTTGTCGTTGAAACCGTGGGCGGCCGGACTCCGTCCTTTCGGGTTCGGCAGCAGGACGAACTTGACGCTGGGGACGAGCGACCCCTCCGACGTTGCGGCGGACAGGAGCTGGCGACCGTTTGCCCGGCCCGGACGTCGGGCCCGGCCAGGGCGATCGCGGTGAGGAGAGAGACGACGAGTGCGGCGTGCTTTCCGGAGATCCTCATCGGTTCTCCCTTCAGCCGAGCCTCATCTGGGCCAGGGCCGCGCGGCCCAGGAGCCCGTAAGGGTTGGCCAGCGTCTCGATGATCTCGAAGTGGTTGTAGGCCTGGCCCACGATCAGCGACTCGAGCCGGCGCGCCCACCGAACCGCGTCCGCGAACTCGCGCGACTGGCGCTGGAACTCCGGGGACTCGAGATCTCCGTAGGCGACGATGACGGGGCAGGCGAGCCGGGCCAGGTGGCGCTGCGAGCTGAGCTCGTGCTCGATCCGATCGTCGAACTGGACATAGCTCGAGCGCGCGGACAGTCGCACGGCCTTGAGATCGTACATCCCGCTCACGACCAGGCCGCCCTTGACCGCGGTGGCGGGAAGACCGAAGTCCCGGGCCCAGTCGGTCACGAGCACGTTGCCGGCGAGGTGCCCGCCCGACGAGTGGCCGCCGACGTAGATGCGATTGGGGTCGCCGCCGAAGGTCGCCGCGTTCTTCCCGACCCAGGCGACGGCCCGACGGACCTGGGCGACCATACCGTCGAGACCCACCTCCATCGCCGTGGCGAAGTCGGGCGCGACGTAGTGCGCGCCCGCCCGGACGAAGAGCTCGGCGGCGAAGGCGTAGTCCTTCGCCTTCCCGGTGCGCCAGGCGCCGCCGTGGAGGAAGACCATGACCGGCGCGTTCGCGCGCGTGGTCGGATACACGTCCAGCGTCTCGATGGCCGTGGGGCCGTAGGCGAGCGTCCGGGGCGGCCCCAGGCGCGCGCGCACCGCCTCGCTGTTGAGCGCGTAGCGCTTGATCACGTGCTCGATGTTGGGCGCCCAGAACCGCTGATCGTAGGCGCGGTCGAGCTCGGCCTGGTCGTAGTCGAGGAAGACTTTCGGCCCCTTGGCCGTCGCCGGACTGGACTGCGCGGCCGCGCGCGTCGCGATGACCGCGGCGGCGGCGCCGGTGAGCAGGGCGCGTCGGGTGAGGCCACGGCCGCCGTCGACACGCTTGTCTCCCGCCTCAGAGAGCGTCATGATGATCCTCCATCGGCGCGACCCGTCGGGTCGACGTCGGGCGCCACGGGGCTGCATTATAGGCGACCAGGCGCCAGGCGAGGACACGGAGGATTGACAACGATCGCCCCCCAGGCGTGGATCGCCGTGCTCCGCGTCGTCGTCGGCGCCTGGTTCCTCAAGGCGGTGTGGACCAAGCTCGTGGTCGAGCTGCTGTGGGGTGTCGCTCCCTACCCCGCGGTCTCGCCCCGGTTCCTCGCCTTTCATCCGAAGCGGATCGCCGAGTTCGCGGCCGGCAACCCCATCGGCTGGTACCGGGAGTTTCTCGAAGGGATCGTGCTGCCGAACATCCGCGTGTTCGCGACGCTTCAGGCTTTGGCCGAGGCGGCGGTCGGCCTCGGGCTGGTGCTGGGCTTGCTGACCGGCCTCACCGCGCTCGTCGGGCTCTTCCTCAGCCTGAACTACGGACTGGCCAGCCAGTGGATGAGCTTCGGACAGCAGGGCTTCCACGTCCTCCTCGTGACCTCCATGGTCGTCTTCCTCGGCGCTCGGGCCGGTCGCGCGTGGGGAATCGACGGCTGGATCCTGGGGCGGCCATTCGGGCGGAGGTGGCTCCGGCTGCTGATCTGACCCGCGTCCGTCAGGGGACGTTCGCGATCGCCACCCCCCACGGGAGAGTGCCGCAGCGGACGCGACCGGTGACGGCGTTGGACTCGGTGTCGATCACCACGACCTCGTTGGCCCGCCCGACCGTCACGAAGAGGAATCTGCCGTCCGGAGTCAGTGCGGTCCACCACGCTCGCGGGCCGACCGGAATCGTGGCCAGGACGGTCAGCGAGGCGGTACTCAGAACCCGGACGTCGCCGGACTGGCCGTGGGACACGTAGGCTCGCGAGCCATCCGGGGTGAGCGCAATGTCGACCGGACGACTGCCACCGGTCGGCACTGACTTGACGACGGTCATCTCGGCCATGTCGATCACGGATACCACGTGCGCCTGCTCGCTGGCGACATAGAGTCGGCGGGAGTCCGATGTAAAACGCATCCCGCGCGGATTCTTCGGGACCGGGATGCGCTTGACGACTGTATCGCTGGCCGTCTCGATGACGTGAACGTCGTCCGACGTCTCGTTGGAGACGGCGATCCACCGCCCGTCGGGCGAGGCGACCGCCGTTTCAGGCTCCTTGCCGACCTCGATTTTCTTGACGATGTGCATCGAGGCCACGTCGAGGACGGTCACCGACAGCTCATTCTCGTTGACGACGTAGAGGGCCGTTCCGGCCTTGTTCAACGTGAGTCCTTCAGGATCGACCCCCGCGGGCACGGTGGTCAGCACCGTGAGTGATTTCCCGTCGATGACGCTGACGCTGTCCGAGTTGCTATTGGCCACGTACACGCGCCTGCCGTCGGGGCTGACCGTCACGCCCCGCGGGCGCTTGCCGACCGGGACCGTCTTGATGACGCTCCTGGTCGCCCCATCGATCACCGTCACGTCGTCGGACTTCTCGTTCGTCACGAAGACGCGCAGCTCGGCGCCGGCGCGGGAAAGCCCGCCCGCGAGCGCGGTGGCCAGGAGGGCGGCGGTGAGGGCCAGGAGGCGGCGGTTGGTCATTGTGTCTCCCCGGCCACGACATACGCCCACAACGCGTCGACGTCTTCGGGCTTCAGCAGATCGCCCCAGGGCGGCATGCTGTTCTTGCCCTTCGTCACCGCATTCACAAAGCGCGCGCGCTGATCGCGGGGAAAGGCGCGCAGATCAAAGGCGCCCTGCGGATCCAGCATGCGTGAACCGTGGCAGGGTGCGCAATGCCGCGAATACATCTTCAGGCCGGCCTGAATCTGCTCGGGAGGAAAACTGTTCTGGCCTCCGTCCTGCGCCCTCGCCCGCGGTGCCCTGAACGCGACAAGAAGGCAGAGTGCGAGGGCGGCCCCGGCCACCAGCTCAATCCTGGAACAAAGCAAATGTCCACACCGATCCGCCCTGGGGCACGTTCTTCAGCGACTCGCGCGCCACATTCCACCACAGCCCCCCCACTCCGGAGAGCACGGTCACGTACTGGCGGCCCTTGTGCGTCCAGGTGATGGGCTGCGCGTTGACTCCCGAGCCGGTCTGGAACTGCCACAGCGTCTGACCGGTGTCCGCGTCGATCGCGATGAACTCGCCGGTCATCTTGCCGGTGAACAGCAGGCCGCCACCGGTGGCCAGGACCGCCGACCAGTGCGGTTGGTCATAGAGCGGCGTGCGCCAGCGCGGCTTCGCGGTCATGGGGTCGATCGCTTCGATATGGGCGATCGGTTCGCCGGCCGGATGCGGGGCCGGCTTGTTTTCGACGAACTGGTAGCGGCTGCCGGGCTTATGGGGCTCCACCGGAATATGGCGATACAGCCGGGCGGCGTGCATCGTGTTGGCGTAGAGCAGTCCGGTGTTCGGGTCGAACGCCGCGTGCGGCCAGTTCTTGGCGCCCCGAGTGCCGGGCCACAACTCGATCTGTTCGCCGGCGCGCAGCCGCCGCGCGACCTCGGATTCGACGGGCCGGCCGGTCGCCATGTCGACGCGCTCCGCCCAGTTGACTTTCTCGTAGGGCTTGGCGGAGAGCAGTTTGCCGTTGGTGCGGTCGAGAACATAGAGGAAGCCGTTGCGGTTCAGCTGCATCGCGACCTTGCGGGCCACGCCATCCACCTTCACATCGCCGAGGATCAGCTCCCAGCTGGCATCGTAGTCGTAGGCGTCGTTCGGCGTGAACTGGTAGTGCCACGCGATCTCTCCGGTCTTGGGCTTGAGCGCGAGCACCGAGGCCGTGTACAGGTTGTCGCCCGGACGCGGTGCCGGATTCCACGGCCCGGCGTTGCCGATGCCCCAGTAGGCCAGGTCAAGATCCGGGTCATAGGAGCCGGTGATCCAGGTCGAGCCTCCGCCGCGCAGATAGGCGTCGCCCGGCGGCCACGTTTCGCCTCCCGGCTCCCCCGGCGCCGGAATGGTGTAGCGGCGCCACAACTGCTTGCCGGTTTCCGGGTCCCAGCCGTCGAGGAAGCCGCGGGTGCCGAACTCGGCGCCGGAGATACCCGTGATCAGCACGCCGTTGGCGATCTGCGGGGCCACCGTCAACGAGTAGCCGTCTTTCCACTCCGCGACTTTCTGCTTCCAGATCTCCTTGCCGGTCTTCATCTCGAGCGCGACCACGAAGGCGTCGAGGGTGGTGCGGAACAGCTTGCCGTTGAGAATCGCCGCGCCCTTGTTGGAGACGCCGCAGCACACCACGCGCGGCGTCTCCGGCACCCAGTCGAGCGCCGTTCTCCAGATCTGCTTGCCGGTGGCCACATCGATCGCGACCGTGTACTTGGCGTTGGTCACGTACATGACGCCGTCGTAGATGAACGGCTGGGCCTGTTCGCCCCATTGATTGTCGAGGCTCAGGTTCCACACGGGCACCAGGCGCTTGACGTTCGACGTGTTGATCTCTTTGAGGGGGCTGTAGCGCTGCTGGTGATAGCCCATTCCGTAGGTGAGAACGTTGTCGGTGTTCTTTCCGTCGTTCTTCAGATCGTCGAGCGTCTGGGGTGACGCTGCGGTGGGGACGAGGAGAAGCGTCGTGACGAGCAGAAGAACGGTCCGGGCGGAGGCGCTTCGTGTCATGATCGTCACCCTCATTGATGGCTCAGAGCCCGTAGAGGTCTCGCGCATTGTCGCAGAGGATGCGGCGGCGTGCCCGCGGCGGGACGTCCCGGAAGTTCTCCTCGATGGCCTTCTGCGACTCGGGCCAGGTGCTGTCCGCGTGCGGGTAGTCGGAGGCCCACATCACGCGCTCCTCGCCCAGCACGTCGAGCAGGCGCAGCCCGGCCTGGTCGGTCTGGAAGGTGGCCCAGATCTGCCGGCGGAAGTAGGCGCTCGGCGGCATGGTGATGGCGAGGCCTCCATGCTGGCCCCAGTAGTCTGGAGCATCAAGGAACTTCTGGTAGGTATCGTCCATTCGCTCGAGCATGTAGGGCAGCCAGCCGATGCCGGTTTCGGCCAAGACGATCTTGAGCCCGGGGTGACGCTCGAGCGCCCCCGAGAAGATCAGCGCCGCCAGCGGCTCGTCCATCTGAATGGTCGAGCAGGAGACGCGGACGCCCATGTTGCCGGGGTTGTGGGCCTGGGGGCCGCTGATGACGACCGTGCGGTGGCCGCCGCTCAGGTGGAAGCCGATAGGGAGGCCGGTCTCGGCGCCGGCCGCCCAGAGGGGCTCCCAGGCGTCGTCCCACAGCGGCGTCTCTACGCGCGCCGCCAGGAACATGCAGGTCCGCACGCCGATCTTCTTCAGATAGCGCACCTCTTCGGCCGCGCTCTGGGGGTCGTCGATCGGGGTCAGCCCGGCGCCGATCAGGCGCTCGGGCGCGGTCGCGCAGAACTCGGCCAACCAGTCGTTGTAGGCGCGGTAGCAGACTCGCCGGAGCTCCGGGTCCGGGATCAGCAGCGGCACGATCGGCCCGTACATCACGGTCGCGTCCACGCCGTCGCGGTCCATGTCGGCCAGCCGCAGCGCGGTCGTCGTCGGTCTGAGCACTCCGGGCTCGAGCACGCCGCCGCGCTCGAGGGCCAGGCGGCGGCCGCCCATCGCGCCCGCCGCGCCCTTGCGGCCGCCCCAGGAGTCCCAGCGCTCGTCACCGCAGACCCAGAACTGCCCATCGGGCGTGTCCACGACCTTGGGGCCGCGCTGGCGCCACTGCGCCGGCACGCGTTTCTCCCAGAGATCTTTCGGCAGCCACGGGAGGTCGATGTGATCGTCGGCCGAGATGATGCGGTACTCCATGGCGTCCTCCTCGATTGGCGAGTGGATCGGCCGCGTTCCAGGAGACAGCGCCGGATTCTAACAGATCTGTCTGGTGTAGGGGGAGGCGAGGTTCTTGACCTTCGTGGAAAACGGGCGCGGCCGCCACCAGTCTCCGCGGCACCCCGCGGGGCGGTGACGGTCGCGCCTCTCTCGCGTTAGCTCGCTCTCGCTAGACTCTCGTTCTGATCCAGCCGTAGCGGGTGTTGCTCCGCTCCCCGCCCATCTCGACGTACTGCTTTCTCATCTTCGAGAAGTTGTCGGTGGCATAGCCCGGCGTGCCGGGGAACTCGAGCAGCGTCTTCAGGCTATCGGGGATCATCGACTCGAAGTGCTCGGGGACGGGCCTGTACACGCCCCGTGGCGCCGCCTCGGCGGCGCCCGGGATCCCGTACAGCCGCGCAGAGTTCAGGCCGAGGATCTTCCGCCGGCTGGCCTCCGTCAGCGCCGGGTAGCCCCATTTCTGCTGGATGTCCTCGGGGATCTGGAACCGCCAGAAGGCCTCGATCTGCCACTGGGGGCCGCCATACCACATCGAGTCCGAGCCGAACACGATGTTGTCGTCGCCCATGAACTTCAGGAGCTGGCCGATGATATGCGTCCACACGGTCGGGAACGTCACCACCGTGGACGCAAAGGTCGTCCCCAGCTCGGCGTACACGTTCCGGAACGGCGCCGCCAGCTGGGCGAACTCGGTGGTCCAGAGGATATCCGGCACCCCCTCCCGCAACCGCCCTGACAGAACGTCCTGGAGAGCGTTAAAGCACCAGAAGGCGGGCCGGATGCAGGAGTGGTAGATGATGAAGTTGAGCTGCGGCCAGTCCCTCGCCGCATTGGGTACGTCGGTGGGAGCCCCTAACTCTGGAAGGTGAGGATCATTGGTCCGCAGCCCCTTGTGGACGCAGATGTTGTAGAAGCCGGGGTGCTTCTTCAGCTGATTCCTATTCTTAGCGGAGGTGATCAGCTCGTACGTCGGGTAGGCCACGTTGCTGTGGCCGAGGTCGTCGTGGTCGTCCAGCGTCCACCGCCGCATGTCGCTCGTCGGGTCCATGTCAATCTTCGCGGCACGGTTGACGTTGTACCCCTTCCACGAGTCGGGGCCATAGGTGTCGATCTGGAACTGCATGTAGTCGAGATTGCCGATGCCAGGGAAGAACAGGCCGTGGCCCAGCATCCGGGTCGAGCCGGCGATCTGGTTGACGAAGTCCCTGATCGCGACCGTCTGCGCGGTGGTGAGGATCGCGCCGGACAGAGACTCGGGGATATTCTTGGGCGGCGCCGGTACCGTCTCCCCGGGGAGCAGGACGGTGCCCGGGGTCACGTTGCTCAGGACTGACACGGTCGTCTGGGCTTCGAGGAACATCCGCTGAATGTATTTCACCACGTGGAACTGGTCTCCGATGTTCGGGGGCGAGTCGGCGTGGAGGAGAACGCTGTCGGGTTCGTTGAGGAGGTGCGTCGGGTTCCACGGCGTCCACGGGCTGCGGAACTCGTCGAGCTGCCCCAGGGGGTTGTTGGGGTTGGCCATGAACCCCGCGTTGAAGGACGCCGCGCCCGGCCCCTGCGCGGTCGCTCTCAGCCCATTAGGCGTGTCATTCCGTTTCCTGGACCTGATGATGTGCGTCTGGTCGTCGAAGACAAACAGGTTGAGAGGCACCCCGCTCGCGGCGTAGGCGGCGGACTCGAACATCTCGATCGGGCTCACGTTGAAGATGCGCCCGAACACCTCGTTCATCGCCAGAAACGCCGCCGCCATCCCCCCCGTTCCCGCCAGGAACTTCCGCCGGCTGATCCCCAGCTTCTTCGACGCCGAGTCCGCCAGCTCCTTGATCCGGGCCTCCACCCGCTGCTGCTTCTCCGTCTGGGGGTGGGGCATGTACTCACCGTTGGAGACCATCCGGGTCGGGACCGGGGATTGGAAGGGCTCGGTCTCCGCCGGCGCGACCCTGGCCAGCTGCGCGTCACTGAACCACGAATCTTCTTCCCGGGAACCTGGCCTTCTCTGCGACATTCTCGCCTCCTGTGACGGGGGTGCGGTACCGTCTGCTCTCGCTATCGCTCCGTTCCCTCTTCCTCCTTTCTCGCGCTTGCTCTCCGGCGGCGCGAAGCGCACGCGCGTACTCGTGATCGATGGGATCCGGGAGGGGCGACGGCACTATCGGGCGTCGACAGCCGTCAAGTCAAGCACATTTTTTCTGCAAGCACATTTTTTCGGGTTTCCGGCGGTAACTGAAGATTCGTTCGCTCACTGAGTTGCGCGGGCAGAAACGCGCTGCATTTCGCACGCGGTGGTGCGGGGACTGCGGCGCGGCGCTCAGTCATGGTCCCAGCTTCCATCCCACCATGCGTGATAGAGGTTTCCATCGACGGCCCGCGTGAAGACGTCCAGACGGTTCACGCCCCACGTACAGGCGGCGATCGCGCCGGTGGACGAGAGAGGCGTCGGCTCGGCGTCCGCGGTCACGGGCATCCCCAAGGAAACGAACGCGCTCCAGTCCCGACCGTCCCACCATTTATGGATGACCTCACCGCTCGAGCCGCGGGCGAAGACGTCCATGCGGTTGGGCCCCCAGCTGCACGCGGCCGGGGGCCCCGTCAGGGGCGCGGCGACGGTGACGGCGGGGTAAATCTCGTCCGGCACTTCAGGCCACCCGAGGGAGACGAACTCACTCCAGCGCGTACCGTCCCACCACTTCATCATGAGGTCACCGCGGCTGCCCCGGACGAATACCCCCATGCGGTCGGCTCCGCAGCGACATGCCGCGAGCGGTCCCGACAGCGGCACCGACCGCTGCGTTCCGCCGGACTGCATCACGGGAACGCCGAGCGAATCGAAGCCGCTCCAGGTCTTGCCATCCCACCAGGTATGGAGTAGTTCGCCCGTTTGCCCGACGGCAAGGACGTCGATCCGGTCCGGTCCCACGCCACAGACGGCGGGCGGCCCGACCAGCCCGAGCGGGACCGCGATGCCACCGCTCGTCGTCGCCGGCGCTCCGAGGCACTCGAACGTCCCCCACTCTCCTTCACTCGCGGTCATGTGCAGCAGGTCGCCGTCGGGACTCCGGGCGAACACTTCGATCCGCTTCGGATCGCCACTGCACGCGGCGAACTGCCAGTCCGCAGGCACGGCGAGCGCTGACCCCTCGATGCGGGCGACGGGAACGCCCAAGGAATGGAGGTCGCTCCAGCTTCCACTCTCCCACTCTCTGTAGAGGAGCTCCCCGGTCGCTCCACGCGCGAACAAGGTGATCTGGCCCGGCCGACGGGAGACTGCGACCGGGCAGAAGGCGCCGCTGCCGATTACCCTCCACCTCATCTGGGACCTCAACCCGAAAAGATTCGGCGAGCGAAGGTACGCGCTAGACTTTCGTGCGGATCCAGCCGTAGCGGAGATTGCTTTGCTCCCCGCCCATCGCCAGGTACTCCTTTCGGAGCTCCGACAGGTTGTCGTCGAACGTGAACCCTCCGCGAACTCTGGGGCGGGAGAACTATCACTTGTTGGCGATCGCCCCGTCAACGTGTTTTTTCGATCGTCAGCAGCGATGACCCGCAAATAA
>MNEF01000078.1 GCA_001917535.1 Candidatus Rokubacteria bacterium 13_1_40CM_69_27 | reverse complement strand
CGTCGCTCGGCCCCAGCACCACGTCGGGGCCAGGCCGCATGATCAGGTCCGCCGCCTGCTGCAGGAACGCGCTCGGCAGCGTCGGCGTGTCGCTGTCGATCGCCAGGGCGGCCGCGTGGCCGTGGTCGAGCAGCTGCGCCAGAATGCTGGCGAGCCGCGCGCCCAGGTCGGCGCCGCGCTGGAGCACGAGCGTGAAGCCTGGGGCCAGCGCCTCGAAGACGGCCCGGCCCTCGGCCGGCGTGTACGCGACTGCGGGGTGCGCCTCCTTGAGGGCCCGCACCTGATCGATCTTGTCGAGGAGGAAGCAGCGGTAGAGCGCGGCCGCCTCGGCGGGGCTCAACGGCGGGCAGAGCCGCGTCTTCACCTCGCCCACGCGGGGCGCCTTGGCCATGATGGCGACGGCGACGGGAATCACTGATGGATCACCCGCGGCGGTTTCGGCTCGTGCGGATAACTGAGGATGTCCGTGGTGTTGCACTGGTGATCGGCGACGACGAAGTGCCAGTCGCGGGGATTGATCGCGCCGGAGGAGGTGTCGACCTCGAGCTGGTAGACGCCCTGGGGGAAGTTCGCCTTGAGGTCGCGAACGCGCTTCGGCGGTTGCAGGGCGTAGGTGCGTCCGGTGGCAGCGTTGAGAGCCATCACCTGGGGGCCGAGGTCGTCGTTCGGATCGGCGACGTCGAGCTTCACGAAGGTTACCTTGCCCTGCCGTTGCTCCCAGGGAAAGAATCCCACGCGCTTGATCATCGGATCGTTCGCGCGGGTCGGCTCAGGAACGAGGACCACGCTGACCTCGAGCGTCTTGCCTGTCTCCACCTTCACCGCCTCGGGCTTGTAGATGTAGCCGCTCGAGTAGACGTGCAGCCCGTACTGGCCGCCGGCCGACAGCTCCATCCTGAACCGGCCCCTGGCATCGACGAGGGCGCCCCGATCCCAGACGTTGTTGTGGATCTCCCCCTTCTCGAGGAGCGCCAGGCCCGCCAGCAGCCGGCCCGCCTTGTTCGTGACGGTGCCGGTGATGACGGTCTCGGCCGCGGCATTGAGCGGGACCTCGAGCACGATGGCGCAACCTGCGAGCAGAGCGACGAGGACAGTCCGGATCATGGCTGCTCCTTCCACGCGGGGCCGGCCCGCGACGCCGCGAGATAGGCGACGACGTCGGCGATCGCCTGGCTGTCCCACCGGAGCGGCCGCCCCGCCGGCGCGTGTTCTTCGAGAAAACCTTCGAGCGACTCGGCGCCTCCGTCACGCGTGCGCGGAAAAGCGGCGATCGCCGGCGCGATCACTGCCCGCGTGTGGCACCACGCGCACCGATCCGCATAGAGCGCGGCGCCGCGGGCCACGCTCCGAGAAAGCGCCTGGAGTCGCGTTGCGAAGACCGGCTGACCGACGGCGATTCCCGGCGTTGGCGGCGCGCCCGCGCCACGGGCCGCGAGATACGCCGTGATCGCCGTCGCCGCCGGCCGCGGGTCGGCCAGCCTGTAGTGGCGCCTCACGGCCTCGGCGTTCGCCTGCAGCAACGTCATGACCCGTCCGTGCGGCGGCGGCAGCGGCTTGAACTTGGGGAAGCTCGCCGCCCAGCCGCGCGTCTCGGCGGGATCGTGGTGGCACGTGGCGCATGCCACCGGATTGCGTGGGTCGGGCGACGCCGTCCACCACCGCTCGCCCTCGGCGACGATCGCCTCGGGACCGGCATCGGTGAGGCCCGCGCTCGGAAAGAGCACACAGGCGACAGCGAGAGCGATGGAGAAGATCGCGGTCCGCGCGCGCGAGCGCCACGCGGCGGTATGGAGCAGCGTCAGCGCGCCCACGGTCAGAAACCCGCACGTATAGAGAAACAGGAAGGGGACGACGCCGTATTCCCCGTGAGCCCAGAAGAGCTGGGCGCTCACGGCGCAGTAGAGGCCAAGCGCGATCTCCGCGATCCCGCCCCGCCGGTGGTCCGTGTAGGCCTTGCCCCGCCAGTGACCGCCGGCGGGCCCGATGCCGAACTTGGGCGTGCGCACGAAGGTGAGATCGGGCTTCCAGAACGCTCCGAGCACGGCCAGGCTCGTGCTCCACGCCACGCCGACGCCGATCACCATGATCGTGGGCAGCCGCCAGATCCGCCGGCGCCACTCCGGTTCGATCGCGCGCTGGGCATAGATCAGCATGCAGGCCGGGCCGAACGTGGAGAGCGCGAAGATGAGGCTCGAGGCGACCAGCAGCGGCGCGGAGGGGATCAACTCGCGCGCGGCGAGCAGCGGCACTGAGAGCAGCACGACAGCCAGCATCAGCGGGTGAATCATGTAGTACGTCAGGTGGACGGCGGCCTGATATTTGACCCAGGCCGAGCGCGGCGCACGAAGGATCTCGGGCAGGAGCTTCAGCGCGGTCTGGATGGACCCCGTCGCCCACCGGCGCTGCTGCGACTTGAAGCCAGTGATGAGCACGGGCAGCTCCGCGGGACAGACGAGCTCGGGCCGGTATTCTATGCGCCAGCCCCGCAGCTGCGCGCGGTAGCTCAGGTCCAGATCCTCGGTGAGCGTGTCGTGAGTCCAGCCCCCCGCGTCCTCGATCGCCTCCTTGCGCCAGATGCCGGCGGTGCCGTTGAAGTTGAGCAGGAGGTCGCCCCAGCAACGAGCGGGCTGCTCCACGCCGAAGTGGCCGTCCATGCCCAGCGCCTGGGCGATCGTCAGAAGCGAGAAGTCGCGATTGAGATGGCCCCAGCGGGTCTGGACAACGGCGACGCGGGGATCGGCGAAGTGGGAGATCGTGGCGCGGAGGAAGTCGCGCGGGGGGACGAAGTCGGCGTCGAAGATCGCGGTGAACTCGCCGTGGGCTTCCTTCAGCCCCGCCGCGAGCGCACCGGCTTTGAAGCCCGTCCGCTCCCGCCGGTGGATGTGGACGACGTTCAGGCCGCGCTCTGTCAGGACCCGCGCCGCGTCGGTGAGGATCGCGGTCGTCTCGTCGGTGGAGTCGTCGAGGATCTGGATCTCGAACCGGTCCGCCGGGTAATCCAGGGCGCCGACCGCTTCGAGCAAGCGACGCGCGACGTAGCGCTCGTTGTAGATCGGAAGCTGGACGGTGACGGCCGGCCAGACATCCGGCGCCGGTGGTGACGGCCGCGCGTGCCGGCGCCGCCAAACGTGGATCGCGACCATCACCCAGGCGTTCATCCCATAAAGGAAGAGCCCGAGGATCGCCAGGGAGTAGAGCGCGGCCACCGCGACCTGGATGGCTAAGCCCATGGACGATGTCTCGCTGAGCGCTGCTCCGGTGCCGGGAGGGGCGTGGCTTCCGCCGGCAGGAACTCCACTTCCCTCGGAGCCGCCCCCGCGCCAACGCTGATACGACGCGTGCGCCACTCCCAAGCAAGCAACGCATAGAGCGGGAAGAATTCGAGGGCACGCGCCCAGAAGGGGAACGGCTCCGGGTGCCACGCGTACTTGAGATAGGAGAGCACCACCGCGCCCGTGAACCAGAGCCAGGCCAGAGACAACGATACGGTGAGGAAGGGCAGGATCCAGATCGCGTACCACGCGTGAAGGGCCGTCGGCACCAGGACCAGGTACGCCGCGACCCCCGCCATCGCCGCGCTAAAAACGCCCGCCGCGCCTTCCCTGAGCCGGCGCCGGATCCGGAGCAGGAGAGCCAGCAGCACACCGAAGAGGATCAGCATCACCATGCCGCGGGCCACCTCGCCGCCGAAGCCGATGCCCTCGGTCAGAAAGAAGCGCAGGCCGATGTTGAAGTCCTCGCCGCTGCCGAAGTAGCGGGGAAGGAACCCGAGCACGCCGTCACCCGCGGTCGCCGCGTACGGCAGATAGCCCGCCGCGATCACGCTGAGGCACGTGGCCGGAAAGCGTCGTTCACCGCGACGCCACCAGGCGAGTAGCAGAACGGCCGGGTAGAGCTTCATCAGCACCGCGACGCCCAGCGCGGCGCCGGCCCGCGCCATGCGCCCGTCCTGCCGCCAGAGCAGCGCCAGCAGCAGCGCGGGGAGCAACGCGACCTCGAGGTGACCGGCCTGCACGCCTTCGAAGACGACCAGCGGCGCCCACGCGTACACGATCACCGCACCGAACGGCGCCCGCATGCGGCGCAAGAGACGGAGGAGCAGCGCGCCGGTGACCACCTCGCACACGAGCAGGAAGAGGCGCCAGGCGACGACGCTGTTCGGGGCGATCCCGGCCACGAGGGCGAAGACCGCCTCGGCGCCCGGCGGATAGACCGTCCGCCTCGTCGGCCGGTTGATGTTGGGGTAGATGGCGTCGTCGCGCAGCGAGGCCAACTCGGGCGCGGCGGGCGCATAGCGGTAGGGGTTGATGCCCGCCCACTGGACGCGTCCGTCCCAGAGGTAGCGGTAGAGATCCGAGGAGAGGACGATCGGGCTCGGCAGCACGACGAGTCGGAACAACAGCGCGAACCCGAGGATGAGGCCGAACAGCGCGCGATCCTCCGAGGGCCGCCGCCAGACGATTCCCATCGCCGCCAAGTAGAGGGCAAAGAGGACAGCGAACACGACGACGTACGCCCCGTGGACGCTGAGCGCTCGACCGAAGAGCGCGTGTCGATCCACGGCGTAACCCAGCAGGCTCAGAAGGCCGAGAACTGCGACGCCGAGACGGGTCACCGAGCGCGAGGCCACGGAGGCCGGTCAAGCTGCGCGCTGGAGCAGGCGCGCCCAGCCCGCACCGGCCGCGGCCCGCCGTCCGAGCGCGGGCTCGATCCAGCGGTCCAGGCCGAGGATGCGCCCCGCACCGGTGAAGGCGAAGCAGAACAGGGGCAGCGTCAGGAGCGGCCAGATCCAGTACCACTCGCTGGGGACGTTGAAGGCGCCGAGCGCGATGTTCACCTGCCAGAGGAAGCCGGCGATGCCCGCCAGTCGCGTCAGAATCCCGAAGAGCAGCGCCAGGCCGAGCGTCAGCTCGACGACGAACGTCTGCAGGCCGAAGAGAGGAAAGTTCGGCACCACGACGTTCTTGAGGAACGCCGCGTACCAGCCGAAGGCGGGATGGGCGATCTCCTGCTCGATGAAGCCCTTGAGCCAGCCGTAGTTGATCCAGGGGGCCTTCTGGAGGGCCATGTCGAGATAGAGCAGGCCATAGGCGATCCGGAAAAGCGCGAGCGGCCAACCGGGCACGAGCGTCGCGACACCGAAGGCGTTGAGCGCCATGGCGTCAGAGGCTCCAGCGCAGCCCGCAACCACGGCACGGGTCGGGAGGCGCGGCGCTTTCGAAGTCCGTTCGGAACTGCCGATAGCGCTCGCCGTTCCAGATCTCCGCGAAGGGCTGGGCGAACGCGTTGCCGAGGATGAGCCGGCCGTAGTCACGGGCGACCCACGGGGAGATGCAGCAGGGCAGCACGTTGCCGTTGGCGGTGACGTAACTGAGGGTCCACGGCCGCTGGCAGCCGGCCCAGTACCGCGCGCCCGTGGCCTCGCCCTTCAGGCTTTCCAGCGGCGTCGTCAGCCCCGAGGCGCGGAGCGCGATGTCCAAGCTCGGGGCGAGCCTCGCCGCCTCGTCGAGCACGCGTTCCTCCCGCTCGCGCAGCCTACCGTGGAGAGCGTTCTCTTCAGTGGCGAGCCCGAAACCGTTGAAGACGAGCCGTTGCACGTAGACCTCGCCGACGCCGAGGTCGCCGGCCAGCCGCACGAACGCAGGTAGCTCGTCCAGGTTGACGCGCGAGGCGGTGAGCCAGAGGGAGACGCGGGGTGTCGGGCGAGCCATCTCGCGCTGAAGTGCGATCAGACAGCGCACGTTGGCCACGACGCGATCGAACTGGTCAACGCCGCGGAGCTTCATGTAAGTGTCTGGCGTTGCCGCATCCATCGACACCCGATACTCGTCGAGACCGCTCTCGATCAGCCGGCGGGCCCGTTTCGGCGTGAGGCTGACGGCGTCCGAGTTGAAGAGCACCACCGGCACGCGGGTCTTCAGGTACGCGACGATGTCGAAGATCTCCCGGTTGAGTAGCGGCTCGCCGATCCCGTGGAGCACGACGCGGTCGAGGGCGGGGAACTGCTCGACGATGGCCTTGACCTTCTCCAGCGTCAGGTCAGCGGGCGGCTCGAGCGTCAAGAAGGTGCGGATGCACGTCTGGCATTCCGAATCGCACCGGTTGGTCGTCTCGAGATAGAGCGAGCGTGGAAGCGTGGGGACGAAGGCGGGGCGGGTGGCGGTGCTCATGCCGATCGGGTCAGCGCGCCGACACGACCGTGGTGCAGGCGCTCGCCATCTTGGGGAGGTCCTGGCTCTTGGCCCGTTCCCAGTCCAGCGTGATCCGCTCGCCCCGCGCGAACGGGCAGTAGGGGTCGGGCTCGTCGAGGCGCCCGACCAGGGCCCGCCGTCCTGCGCAGCCGCCACGGCACGCGCAGCCCTCGCAGGCCGCCGGCGGCCGGCGGGCGTCGACGAACTCCGGCGCTTCGATGATCGCCTCACCGAGGCGGCCGAGGTCGGCGAGGGTGAGGCGACTGGTGGGCCAGTACGTGCAGGGGAGCACCCGACCGTCGGGCGCGACTCGCACCGTCGAGCGGCCGCAGCCCGGTCCGGCGAACTCCGGCAGCTCCAGCACGGCGGCCAGGACCGGCTCGGTGGTGGCGACGAGGCGCGTGGTGTTGGTGAGCACCCTCAGGCCCGTCCAGAACTGCTCGTACGTCAGCGTGAAGCGGTCGGTCTTGGACGGTTGATAAACGTTCACGCGCAGGTTCGCGCCAAACGTTGCGGCGAGCCTGGCCAGGTCGGCCAACCGGTCGTAGTTGATGCTCATCATCACCGACGTGACCGTGACCGGCAGCCCGAGGCCCACGCAGCGGTCGAGCGCGCCCATGACCGTCCGCCAGTTGCCGCTTCCCCGGAAGCCGTCGTGTTCGCGCTCGGTGGGAAAGTCGAGCGAGAGCTCCACGCTGTGGAAGCGCTTCACGGCGTCGTCGCCGAGTGCCTGGATGCTGAGGCCGTTGGAGGTGATGCTGGTCTTGATCGCCCGGTCCCAAAGGTAGTCGAGGATGGCCTCGTACTCGGCGTGCAGGCCGTTCTCGCCCACGCCCAGATTCATCGAGCGCGTTGGGATACTCTCGCAGACCCGCTGAACGTCCCGCAGCGTGAGCCGCTCCACGACCATGTCCGGACGGTAGCAGTGCGGGCACTTGAGATTGCACTCGTTGGTGAGCCCGATGCCGACCGAGAACGCCATAGCTGTCAGCGCCTCCAGGCGTATCGCACGGTCGTGAAGAGCAGATGATAGCCGGCCAGCAGGCTGCCCCTGAGCGTTCCCGCGACCTTCGATCGCCCCAGACGCGCGCGGCAGGTCACGGGGACTTCGGCGATCCGGTAGCCGCGCCGCGCCGCTTTCACCACCATCTCCACCGGCCAGCCGTAGGTCTTGTGCTCCATCCGGAGATCGCGGAGCACGCGCGCTGGGATGGCGCGGAACGGGCCGATGTCGGTGAGCCGCAGGCCATAGAGCAGCCGCAGCAGCGCGGTGACCAGGCGGTTGCCGAAGCGCTGCGGGGGCGTGAGCGCGCCCGGCACGGCACCGCCCCGGACGCGCGAGCCCATCACCAGATCGGCCTCGCCGGCGAGCAGGGGGCCGAGCACCCGCGACAGTTCCCTCGGGTCCTCGTTCCGGTCGCCGTCGAGGAAAACGATGATGTCGGCGTCCCCGGCGGCCAGTGCGCCGGCCAGACACGCGGCGCCGTATCCTCGCGTCGCCTCGCGGATAACGCGCGCTCCCGCCGCCGCCGCGAGCTCCGCGGTGCGGTCAGTGCTGCCGTTGTCCACCACGATGACCTCTTGCACGAGATCGCGGGGCACCTCGCGGACGACGCCGCCGATGGCCGCCTCCTCGTTCAAGGCGGGAATGACCACGCTGATTCGCGGGTTGTCTGGTCGTCGCGCTGTCATGGCCGCGGTTCCCCTCGCTGTCGCGGGTGCCGGTGAGTGTGCGTCGAAGCCCGGGACGCAGTTGTCACAGGCGTGTCAAATCAGCGCAGCCGCCTGGCTGGCGCTGGGGTTTCAGGCATACGCCAGGGGGCTGGAGCAAGTCAACGGCACCGCCCCCACCACCTCGACTATTTGACACGCCCGTGACAAACTCCGATGCGCGGGAAGGCACGTTGGTGGCCATGAGGAGATCATGATCTGGCGGATCGCGGCCGTCGCCGTGGTGGTGATCGGCCTCGTGGGGTGGGGTGCGCCGGGCGCGGACGCGCAAGCCCTCAAACTGGGGGCGCCCGTGCCGGAGATCGCGGGTGGCCCCTGGATCAACAGCTCGCCGCTCGCGATCGCCGGGCTCCGCGGGCGCGTCGTGCTCGTCGAGTTCTGGACTTACGGCTGAATCAACTGCCAGCGCGTGATCCCGCAGTTGCGGGCCTGGCACGACACGTACGGCAAGGCAGGGTTGACCGTCGTCGGCGTCCACTCGCCCGAGTTCTTCTGGGAGCGATCGTACGACCGCGTCGCCGCCGCGACGAAGAAGCTCGCGATCCTTTATCCCGTCGTGCAGGACAACGATTTCGCCATCTGGAAGCGCTTCGGCGTGTGGGCCTGGCCGACCACGCTCCTCGTCGATCGGCAGGGCATCGTGCGGTACCGGCACATCGGAGAAGGCGCCTACGATGAGACGGAGGAGATGATCCGCCGTCTCCTCGCCGAGCGCGGCTGACGCCGCGTGGCCGCGCCGGTGCCGCGTCTGGCCGCCTTCGCGCTGGCCGCGATCATCGTGCCGGCGGTGACCGTCGCCGTGCTCGGGTACGTCTCGCTCCGCCAGTGGCAGACTTCCGCCGAGCTGCTCTTCCGGGAGCAGGCGCGGGACATGGCGGTCATGACGGTGGACAAGATCCAGATGGTGATCCGCCAGCTGGAGGACGAGATCCTGACCGGGCTACAGGAGGCGCTCGGGGAGGCGGGCGACAGCGCCGCCGCGCTCGACCGCTTCCGCGCCCGGACGCCGCTGGTCGAGCGCCTGTACCTGTTCGACCGCGGCGGTCGGCTGCTCTATCCCCGCTCCCCCGACGCCGACGCCCGCGCCATCGCCACAGCCGTCGCGGGGATCTCCCAGAGCCTGTGGCAACGCGGCGGCCGTCGCGAGTTCCTTGCCGGTGAGCGCCCGGTGCTCGCTGGCCTCGTCAAGTCCCGCGGCGGCGCCCCGCGGCTGGCCGCTCTCACGCCGCGCCTGCAGAATCTCCAGCGCCACGTGCTCGAGGCCATCATCAAGCCCCTGGAGACGTCGATCATCTGCGCCGTGCTCGACGCCGAGGGCCGGCCCGTGTTCAGCCAGGGACCCCTCGAGCAGGCCGACCTGCTCGTCACGGTCCCGTTCCGCGAGGGGTTTCCCGACTGGCGCCTGGCCCTCTACCAGCCGCGCGGCGCGTCGCCCCGCGAAGCCGTCCGCCGCCAGGTCACGATCTTCACGGCCGCCTTCGGCGTGCTGCTCCTGGTCATCGTCGCCGGCATCGTGGCCACGTACCGTCTGGTCCGGCGGGAGACGGAGATGGCACGGCTCAAGTCCGACTTCGTTGCCAACGTCTCCCACGACCTCAAGACGCCACTGTCGGTGATCCGGATGTTCGGCGAGACCCTGGAGATGGGGCGCCTGCCGGACGAAGCCGCGCGGCATGAGTACTACCGGGTGATCACGCGGGAAAGCGAGCGGCTGTCGCGCCTGATCGACAACGTGCTCGACTTCTCGCGCATCGAGGGCGGCCGGCGCACCTATGACCGGGTGCCCACCGCCGTGGAGCCGCTCGTCCGGGACACGCTGGAAGCGTTCAGCTATCCGCTGGCCCAGCAGGGCTTCAAGGTCGACCTCCGGGTCGCGCCCGATCTGCCGGAGGTCGCGCTCGACGCCGACGCCGTCGGGCAGGCTCTCGCCAACCTGATCGACAACGCGATCAAGTACTCGGCCGAGCGGAAGTCGCTGGCCATCGACGCCCGCCTGGCGGACGGCCAGCTGGCCATCACCGTCGCCGACGCGGGCGTGGGCATCCCACGCGAGGAGCACGCGCGGATCTTCGACAAGTTTTATCGCCTCGGCCGGAGCGAGACCCAGGGCCGCCGCGGCAGCGGTGTGGGCCTGGCCCTCGTCCGCCACGTCGCCGAGGCCCACGGCGGCCGCGTCACCGTGGAGAGCCGTCCCGGTGAGGGCAGTCGATTCACCTTGTGGTTGCCGGCGTGACCTCCCCGCCCCGCTGCGCCGGGGGCGTCCCGGACTCCGCGTGCGAGATGGTCGGCGCGCGCAGCGTGCGGAACTGGACCAGATCCTTGGAAAAGAGGATGTCCAGGAACCAGTCGAGCGCTACCCGCACCTTCTTCTCGAAACGGGGCAGCTTGCTCAAGTAGATCGTCCGCCAGAGCCACCAGGCCGCGAACCCCGAGAAGTTGATCCCCATGATCTGGGCGACCCCGGTCCGGTTGCCGATCGAGGCCAGGAGCCCGATCGTCTTGAACACGAAGCGTGTCTTCTGACCGCCCCGGATGGCCGCCAGAATGTTCCGGGCCACGACCCGGCCCTGGCGGAGCGCGTGCTGGGCCGTCGGGGGATACGGTTGTCCGGTGTGAGGATCGGGGATGACCGCGCAGTCGCCGAGCGCCCACACTCCGGGCCAGCCCTGGACTTCCATGTACTCGTTGGCGGCCACGCGCCCCCGCTCTTTCTGGCACGGCAGCGTCGCCAGGAGCGGGTGGGAGGCGGTTCCGGCCGTCCACACCAGCGTCTTGGCCGGGATCACGGTCCCGTCGCTCAGCCTGACGCCGGCGTCCGACACTCCGGCGATCTTGGTGTTCACCCGGATCTCCACCTTGCGACCGGTCAGCTTCGTCTGAGCGTACACGCCGAGCCGCTCGCCCAGCTCCGGCAGGATGACCGGCCCGTCGTGGACCAGCACGACGCGGACGTCCGCCGCGTCCAGGTTCGGGTAGAACTCGAGCGCCTCCCGCACGAAGTCGTTCACGCCGGCGACGGTCTCCACCCCGGCAAATCCGCCTCCGGCCACGACGAACGTCAGCAGCGGCTGCTTCACGAGGCAGCACTCGGGGTCCGCCTCCTCCAGACACTCGATCAGACGATTCCGGAGCGCGATGGCGTCGCCCAGCGACTTCATCGTGAACGCGTGCTCCTCGACGCCGGGAAGGTCGTAGAAGTTGGTCACGGCGCCCAGAGCGATCACCAGGTGGTCGTATTCCAGCTCGTGGTCGTGGTGCTCGCCACCGTGAGCGACGAGGACGCGACGCCTCCCGACGTCGACCGACTCCACCTCGCCCTGCACGAACTTCACGCGCCGGAGGAGCTTGCGGATCGGGTTCACGATGTGGGTCATGTCGAGGTCGCTGGCAGCCACCTCGTGGAGCATGGGCGTGAACAGGAAGAAGTTCTCGCGGGCGACCAGGGTCACCTCCAGGCTCCCGTCACGGGCCAGCGCCTTCTCGAGCTCGAGGGCGGCGTAGACGCCCCCGAATCCGCCTCCCAGGATCACGATCCGCATTCCGGCCCCCTATGCCCCGCGGGAGAGCTCCGCAACTTCGCAGAACACCTTGATGGCCCCCTTGGCCGTGGTGAGCTTGTCGAACAGCTCGCGGTAGTTCTCCAGCCCCTTCACGGGATGGGTGAGGAGCCGCCCCAGCCACCCCGCATACTCCGCCTCGGCCTGCGCGATGTCGCGGACGCCCATCTCGAAGTACTCGCGGTTGGCGTTGACCGTGCCGACCATGACCTTGTTCCCCAGCACGAACTCGAGGTTGATCCGGTCGGCGGGCACCTCCACCTTGCGGTCCCCGCCGGTGACGCTGGAGAGCACGAGCACGCCGTTCTTGCCCAGCGCCTGCATGCTCTCGAACACCACGGGCGAGTAGCCGGTCGCCTCGAAGATCAGATCGAACGGCCCGTACGTCTTTCCGGCATCGAGGATCGGCTGCTCCGCCGTCGACTGGTAGCGGGCACCGATGGCCTCGATCAGATCCGAGTTGAGGTAGGGCTTGCGATTGAGGCCGAAGGTCGTCACCGCCAGGCCCCGCAGCCGCAGCGCGAGCGTCGCCAGCAGGCCGATGGTCCCGGCCCCCATGACGGCGGCCCGGCGCGGCCGCCACACCCGCAGGCGGCGCTGGATCTCGTACGCCTGGCCGATGCCCTTCTCGACCACAGTGAGGGGCTCGAGCAGCACGCCGACCTCCCGGAGACCTCGCGGGACCTTCACGATGAACTCGGCGTCGTCGACGTAGTACTCGGTCAGAAACCCGTGGCGCAGGTTGATGCCGCGCTCGAAGTAGCTGTCGTCCGTGGTCATGTCGTTCGTGCCGATCAGGTCGTAGATGCTCCCGCCGGGCCGGCGGACGGTGGCCACCACGTAATCGCCGACCTGCACCTCCGTCACCCCGGGCCCTACCGCTTCGACCTGGCCGAAGCCTTCGTGGCCGAGGACCAGGAAGTCGTAGCCGTCGGGCGCGGCGCCGTACTCCGCCGCGTTGATCTCCTTGTCCGTCCCGTCCACGCCGACGCGCAAAATCCGGACCAGGACGCCTCGACCCCCGGGGACGTCGTCCACGGAGGGCTTCGGCAGATCAGCCAGATGCACGCTATCGGGCTTTCCAGGAAAGACGGCGATGGCCTTCATCAGGTATCCCCCAAGGTGGGCGCTGGCCCCACCAGGCTCTCGATGCTACATGAATGCCCGTTCGTTTGACCCCCGTCGGCGCGTTGGGGATTCGACCCCCTCGACGCGAACCCCGTGGGCCGAGGGGAACGCCGAATCGCCGGCAGCCTCCGCCGTGTCCAAGCAGAGGGGTAGACTCTGACCCGAGGGGGACCAGGCATGGCCACTGTCACTGAGCGCGAACGAGACCCCAACCGGCGAGTGGACGTCGACACGGCGCACGCGACGATCGGCCGGGCCCGTTGGGCCGGCTGGCTCGGCGCTCTGGCACCGCTGTGGCCCTTGGGGCTGGCTCGGATCGTCTACGGCCTGCTGTGGTGGCAGCAGTCCAAGTGGAAGGTCCCCTCCGACGACTTCGGCCGGAAGTCGGGCGGCGGGCTCTGGTACTGGGTGCACCAGGAGATCGAGCATCCGACCGTGAACGCCTACAAGGAGTTCCTCGTCAACGTCATGATTCCCAACTGGACGTTCTTCGGCTGGATGACGCTGCTGACCGAGACCTTCATCGGTGTCAGCCTGATCCTCGGCCTCGGCACTCGTCTCGGCTCGCTGGTGGCCATCGGCATGGCGATCAACATCACCATCGGGATCCTGAACGTGCCGAACGAATGGGGATGGACGTACACGATGCTGATCATGCTGCCCGTGCTGTTCCTGCTCACCGACGCGGGCCGGAGCTTCGGCCTCGACGGCTTCCTCGCCCCCCCGCTCGAGCGTGCGCGCGCTCGTGGCAGCCGCCTCGCGCGGCTCGTCCGCTGGCTCGTGTGAACGCCGCGCGGCCCCCAGCGGAGGCGCCGGCACTCTAGGCTCGACTGGGAAGGATCTCGACCCGGGGCGACCGGCGTATAATGAGCGCCCGGCCGACCGGGCGCCATGGAAGATCGTCTGCCTGAAACGGAGAGGACAGCGCACGGGGAGCGCTCTCGCACGCTTCTCGAGATCACCAACGCCGTCATCTCGAATCTGACGCGTGACGCCCTCTTCCGCGCCATCGCCCAGGCCCTCCGCCATGTCGTCCCCTTCGACCGAATCGCGATGTTCCTTCATGATCCAGGAAAGGACGTTCTGCGCCTCTCGCTTCTGGAGTCGGCCCTGCCCGGGGGGCGGTATGTCGTCGGTCTCGAGTGG
>MNEF01000067.1 GCA_001917535.1 Candidatus Rokubacteria bacterium 13_1_40CM_69_27 | reverse complement strand
GGCGGATCTCTCTGGCCATCCGCTCCAGCGCGATGCGGGCGCTCTGCTGCGACTCGACGCGGGCCGCGCCGGCCGCGTACGTCCGCAGCCCGTGCTGGAGCAGCGTGAGCGTGGCTCCCATGACGAGGCCCAGCAGTGCGAGGGACGCGAGCAGGTCGGCGAGCGACACGCGCGCAGCGTGGGGTCACCGCGCGGGCGCGTCAATGTCCAATGTTGTGGTGAGTCCCGATGCTGACACCGCCGGGGCCGCGGCTTGACAATGCCGTGAGTGGCGCTATAACCGCCGCGACGTCCGTTGTCAGGGGTCCGGGCCGGGAATGCCGGCTGGCCGCGTCACACCTCGCCGATGGGGGGCCGCCGGGCCGCCCAGGGGCGGACGCGCTCGAACGCCGCGGACGCGCGCAGGACCGACGCGTCGTCGTAGCGACGCCCCACGATCTGAAGCCCGATGGGCAGGCCGTCCCGGGTGAACCCGCACGGCACCGACGCCGCCGGCTGGCCCGTGCAGTTGAACGGGAACGTGAAGGGGATCCAGGCGTACGCGGCCACCGGCTTGCCGGCGATCTCGGTCGGGTTGTCGAGCCCCACCTTGAACGGCGGGCAGGCGATCGTTGGCGTCAGCAGCAGATCGTACTTCTCGAAGAAGGCTCGGGGGTGCTGCCACCAGGCCAGACGATCGAACCACGCCTGCACGTAGCGCGTCGGCCGGTTCTTCAGCGTCACTTCGATGATGCGCACCAACCCCGGCTCGATCTCGTCGCGCCGGTTCAGGTAGGGCGCCAGGCGGGTGGCGATGCCGCCGCAGAAGATCTGCTCCCAGCAGTCGCGCGGCGACGGCCAGGCGGGCGTCACCTCCTCGACGCGACATCCCAGCTCGCGAAAGGCCTTCGCGGCCGTGGCGCACACCGCCCGGACCTCGGGATCGAGGGCCTCGACGAAGCCGAGGTCCGCGCTCCAGGCCACGCGCCATCCCTTCAGGCTGCCGCGCAGCGCCTTGACGTAGTCCACCCGCGCCGCCGGCAGCGAGTACTGATCGCGCTCGTCGGGGCCGGCGCCGACCTGCGTCATCAGCGCGGCGTCGGCCACCGTCCGCGTCAGGGGCCCGATGTGCGAGAGGCTCCAGGCGCCGCTGACCGGGTAGGTCGGGATGCGCCCGTAGGAAGGCTTGAAGCCGAAGACGCCGGCGCAGGAGGCCGGAATCCGGATGGAGCCGCCGCCGTCGGTGCCGATGTGCAGCGGCCCCAGCCCGGCGGCGGCCGCCGCCGAGGCGCCGCCGCTCGAGCCGCCCGGCGTGCGGTCGAGGTTCCACGGGTTGCGGGTGACGCCGAAGAGCCGATTGTGCGTGGCGCCGATCCAGCCGAAGGTCGGCGTGTTGGTCTTGCCGATCATGATGCCGCCGGCGGCCTTCATGCGCTCGACCATCGGCGCGTCCTCGGTGGGGACGTTGTCGCGGTAGAGCGGCGTGCCGAAGGTCGTCCGCACGCCCCTGGTGATGACGAGATCCTTGACCGAGAACGGCACGCCATGCAGCGGGCCGAGCTTCGCCCCTTTCCCCATGAGCTGACGCTCGGCCAGCTTGGCCGCCTGGCGGGCGTCGTCGGCGGTCAGGGTGACGAACGCGTTCAGCTTGGGATTGATTTTGTCGATCCGGTCCAGCACGGCGTCGACGACCTCCACCGGCGAGACCTTCTTCTTCCGGATCAGGGCCGCCAGCTCGGTCGCCGACAGCCAGCAGAGCTCTTCCCTGGACATGGACGCTCCTCTCAGGAGGACAGGTGAAACACGACCATCTTCAGCTCGGTCATCTCCTCGATGGCGTAGCGGGGACCCTCCTTGCCGAAGCCGGACTCCTTGAGCCCGCCGTACGGCATGAGATCCGCGCGCCACTGCGGGCCCCAGTTGATGTGCAGGTTGCCCGACTGCACCTCGCGGGCGAACTTCCAGGCCCACTCCAGATTCTCGGTGAAGATGCCGGCCGCCAGCCCGTAGTTCGAGTCGTTGGCCAGCGCGATCGCCTCGTCGATGTCGCTGAACGGCGTGACGGCGACCGCGGGGCCGAACAGCTCGTCGCAGGAGATCCGCATCTCGGGCTTCACGTCAGCGACGATGGTGGGCTCGTAGAAGGCCCCCTGCCGCTTGCCGCCCGTGACGAGCCGGGCGCCGCTGGCGACCGCCTCCTTCACCCACTCGTCGACGCGGACGGCCTCCCGCTCGCGGACCATGGGCCCCACCTTCACCGTCTCGTCGAGCTGATTGCCGATCTTGAGCGCCTGGACCTTGGGGCGGAGGGCGTCGAGGAAGTCCCCGTAGACCTTGCCGGCGGCGAGCACGCGCTGGGTGGAGATGCAGACCTGGCCGGCGTTGGCGTAGCCGGTGGCCGCCACCGCCGCCGCCACCTTGTCCAGGGCGGCGTCCGGCATCACGATGACGGGCGCGTTGCTGCCGAGCTCCATGGTGACGCGCTTGAGGCCCGCCTGCTTGCAGATGCGCTCGCCGACGTCGCGGCTCCCGGTGAAGGTGATCTTGCGCACCCGCCGGTCGGTGACCAGCAGGTCGCCGATCTCGCCGCCCGACCCGGTGAGCGTGTTGATGCCCTCGGGCGGCACGCCCGCCTCCAGCAGGATCTCGGTGAGCTTCAGCGCCGAGAGCGGCGTGTCGGTGGCGGGCTTGAGCACCGCCGCGTTCCCGCCGGCCAGCGCCGGGCCCACCTTGTGGCAGACCAGGTTCAGGGGGAAGTTGAAGGGGCTGATGGCCACCACGACGCCGCAGGGCACGCGAATCGTCACCCCGAACTTGCCGGCCCCGCCGGGCGCGCCATCGAGCGGCACCGTCTCGCCGTGCAGGCGCTTGGCCTCCTCGGCCGAGCCCATGATGGTCTCGACGGCGCGGTTGGCCTCGAGCCGGCCCTCGGCGATGATCTTCCCTTCTTCCTTCGAGATCGTCTGGGCGAGATCCTCCTGGCGGGCGGCCATCAGCTCCGCCGCCTTCCGGAGGATCTTCCAGCGATCGTAGCCCGAGAGCTTGGCCATGGCCTTGGCGCCGCGCTCGGCCGACTGGAGCGCGCGCTCCACGTCGCCCTTGTCCGCGCGCGGCACCGTGTCGAGCACGGCGTTGTCGTAGGGGTTGCGGACCTCGATCGTGTTGGGCTTGTCGGTCCATTGACCGGCCACGTACATCTTCATGATCTGGCCTCCTGCATCAGTCGGGGCGCCCTCAGCTGCCGCGCAGGCGCGGATCGAGCGTGTCGCGCAGGGCGTCGCCCAGGAGATTCGATCCGAACACCGCCAGGCTGATGGCGATGCCGGGGAACAGCACCAGCCACGGCGCCTTCTGCGCGTACTCCGCGGCCGATACCGACAGCATACGCCCCCACGACGGGTAGGGCTCGGGGACGCCCAGCCCCAGGAACGACAGCGTCGCCTCCACCAGGATGGCGCTGCCGAGCTGGGCCGTGGTGAGGACGATGAAGGGCCCGATCGTGTTCGGCAGCACGTGACGGAAGGCGATGCGCAGGTGGCGGAGCCCCAGCGCCCGCGCCGCCTCCACGTACTGCATCTCCCGGATGGACAGCACGCTGGCACGGATCACGCGGGCCGCGCGCGGGATGATCGGGATGGAGATGGCGATGATGACGTTCTGGAGCGAGGGCCCCAGCGCGGCCGACATGACGAGCGCCAGCACCAGCAGCGGCAGCCCCTGCAGGATGTCGAGCAGACGCTGGGAGATCAGATCGGTCCGCCCGCCGAAGTAGGCGCTGAGGAGCCCGATGAGGCCGCCCAGGACCGAGCCGAACAGGGTCGAGAGCACGCCGACGATCAGCGACACCCGCGTGCCATGCACGATCCGGCTGTAGATGTCGCGCCCCAGATGATCGCTGCCGAGCCAGTGCTCGCTGTTGGGCGCGGCCAGGGTGTTCGCCGCGTCGGTGGCGATCGGATCGTACGTCGCCAGGGAGTCGGCCAGGAGCGCGGTCCCGACCATGACGAGCATCAAGGCGCCGCCGGCGGCGCCCAGGGGCTTCTTGCGGCAGAAGCGCCGGAGCGTCGTCCACCACCCGGTCCGCGGCCGACCGGGCGCGGCGACGGTGACCAGCTCGAGCCCGGAGTCGGCGACGACCCGCTCAGTCGCCATACCGCACCCGGGGATCGAGCCAGCTGTACAGCATGTCGACGAAGAGGTTCGAGAGGATGACGACGATGGCGATGAACATCACGAGGTTCTGCACGATCGGATAGTCGCGCCAGAGGATCGCCTGCACCAGAAAGCGGGCGACGCCGGGGAGATTGAAGACGGTCTCGGTGACGACGAGACCGCCGATCAGAAACGCGAACTCGATCCCGATGACGGTGACGACGGGGAGGATCGCGTTCCGCAGCGCGTGCCGCCAGACGACCACCCGCCCCTTCTGGCCCTTGGCCCACGCCGTTCGGATGTAATCCTCCCGCAGCACCTCCAGCACCGACGAGCGCGTGATGCGCATGATCAGCGCCGACGAGCGGTAGCCGACCGCCAGCGCCGGGAGCAGGAACTGGACGGCGTGGATCTTGAAATTCTCCGTCGGCGAGACCAGTATGACGGGTGGGATCCAGCCCAGCCACGCCACCAGGGCCAGAATGATCACCATCCCCAGCCAGAACGAGGGCATGGAGAGGCCGGCCAGCGAGACGATTCTCAGGAGGTAGTCGAGCGTGGTGTCCTGCCGGACCGCGCTGATCACGCCGGTGGGGACGCCCAGCAGCACCGCGATGATCGTGGAGAGAATGGCCAGCTCGACGGTGACGGGAATCAGCGGCTTGATCACCTGCCAGGCCGGCAGATCGTAGCGGTAGGACTTTCCCAGGTTGCCGGTCAGGATGTCGCGGAGCCAGTCGACGTATTGCACCCAGAGGGGCCGGTCGATGCCCAGCTCCTTCATGATGGCCGCCTTGTCGGACTCGCTCACATACCCGCCGGTCGAGAACAGGATGTCGACGATGTTGCCGGGAGCCAGGCGCAGGAGCAGGAAGATCACGACCGACATGCCGACGAGCGTCAGCACGGCGACCGCGAGGCGGTGGGTGATGTAGGTTCGCACGTGGGCTACGTCGGAGGGGGCGGACGTTACGGCCCCCTCCGAAACCTCCCCCAGGGGGATGGCGCTGGCAAAACCGGCGCCTGGCCTACTTATCCAACCAGACTTCCTGCATCCGCCCGTAATTGTACAGGTTGTGATGCGGCACCAGGTTCTTCACGTGCGGCCACTGGGCGAAGTAGTCGAGCCGCCAGCCCATCATCGGCCGGGCGGCGTCCTCCTCCAGCTGCTTCTGGATGCGCGCGACTATCTCCAGCCGCTTCTTGGAATCGAGCTCCTGCGACTGCTGGTCGATCATCTTCATGACCTGCTCGTCGCAGTAGCCGGTGTAGTTCCGCGGCGAGCCGCAGGCATAGTTCTCGTAGAAGTTGGCGTCCGGGTCGTCGGCTCCGATCCCCGTGAGGTTCGCACCCATCTGGTACTCCTTGCGGGTGGCCAGCGGGTGCCACTGGGCAGTCTCGACCTGCTTGAGGGTCGCCTCGACGCCGACCTGCTTCAGCTCGTTGATGACGAAGGAGGCGAAGTCGACGTAGATCGGGATGGCCCGCGTGGCCATCTCGACCCTCAACGGATTCGACGGCCCGAACCCCGCCTCGGCCAGAAGCTTCTTGGCCTTGGCCTTCTCGTCGGCCGGCTTGCCGTAGCCCGGCAGCGCGGTGAGGTCCTTGTCGAGGAGCCCCCACACCCCGAACGGCTTCGGCGCCATGGAGGCACCGATCACGGCGCCGCCCTGGTGCACCGCCCGCACGTAGGCGCGCCGATCGATCGCAATGCTGATCGCCCGCCGCAGCTTCGCGTCGTTGAATGGCGGCTTGGTCACGTTCAGCAGGAGGTTGTCGTTGACGTTCTGGCCGACGACGCTGACCACCATCTTCGGCTGGGCGGCCTTCACCTGCTCCACCACCGTCTTGGTGCTCTCGCCCGGGAAGGCGATGTCGAGCCGCCCGGCCTGGAGCGCCGCGTACTTGGTGCCGCGCTCGACGATGACGACGTAGCGGATGCCCTCGAGGTAGGGCCGCCCCTTGATGAAGTAGTCGGGGTTCTTCACGTACTCCACGTACTCGCCCCGCCGCCACTCCTTCAGCTTGAACGGTCCCGTACCGACGCACCGCGTGCGGAACTCCGCCGCCGGGACGTGGGCGGGATAGACCGGCGAATAGCCGGAGGCCAGCATCAGCAGCAGCGAGGGCTGCGGCCGCTTGAGGTGGAAGATCACGGTGTGCGGATCCGGCGCCTCGATGTTGTCGATGTTCACGAACCAGTCTTTGCGGGGGTTGATCCGCAGCTTGGCCGGCGCATCCTTGGCCTCGCGGACCATGTCGAACGTGTCCTTGACGTCCTTGGAGGTGAAAGGCTGGCCGTCGTGCCACTTCACGTTCTTGCGGAGGAAGAAGACCAGGTTCCGGTAGTTGTCCTGCCACGACCACTTCTCGGCCAGCTCGGGGACGATCGTGTCCATGCTCTCGAGCTTCTTGAGCGGATCGAACAGCACGAGGTTGTTGAAGCACGGCATGGACGGCCAGACGGTCGAGATCGTTCCCGTCTCGTGGATCGAGAACCCTTGCGGCAGGTCCTCGCGCTGCATCGAGTTGAGGACGCCTCCGTACTTCGGCGCCTGGCTGACCGCGGGAGCTCCGGTGGCGAGGATGACGAGCCCGACGACGATCAGGGATGCTGCAACGCGCAAACGTGACATGCCTTGACCCCCCGAAGGCTCCCGAACAGGAGAATGGATGGCTGAGTGTACGTGAAAACCCCCAGGCCGACAATTGGGTTCGAGCTCGGCTTCGGAGCCGGTGGGAGCGCTGAGGTTTAGCCTTTGACCGCGCCCGCCGTCAGGCCGGACACGTAGTAGTCGAGGAAGAGCACGTACACCACGACGATGGGCACGCTGGCCACGACCGCGCCCGCCATCAGCGAGCCCCAGTAGTAGATGTCGCCCCGGATGAGGTCGGCCGTCACTCCGACCACCGCGGTCTTGTTGGCGGTCTGGGAGACGAAGGTCAGCGCGTAGGTGAACTCGTTCCAGGTCAGCGTGAACCCGAAGAGGGTCACGCACACGATCCCGGGCACGGCCATGGGGAGCACGATCTTGCGGAGCGTCTGCATGCGGCTGGCTCCGTCCACCAGGGCGCACTCCTCCACCTCCCGCGGAATCGTCCGGAAGTAGCCCATCAGGAGCCACGTGGAGAACGGGACCAGGAACGTCGGGTAGGTCACGATCAGCGCCCAGATCGTGTCGGAGATCCCGAGCCAGACGACCACCTGGGAGAGCGGGAGGAAGAGCAGGGTCGGCGGCACCAGGTAGGTGATGAAGACGGCGGTGCCGAACGAGTTCACGCCCGCGAAGCGCAGCCGAGCCAGGCTGTAGCCGGCCAGAATGGCGATCACCAGCGAGATCGCGGTCGCCGTCACACTGATGATCAGGCTGTTCTTCATCCAGGTCCAGAAATCGGTCTTGAAAAAGAGGTAGTGGTAGTGGTCGGTGATGACCCCCGTCTGGATCAGGAAGGGAACGGCCTTGAGATTGTACAGCTCGGTGTCGTTTTTCAGCGAGGTGATCACCATGTAGTAGAAGGGGAACAGGGCGAAGAAGACGAAGGGGACGATGTTCGCGTAGCCGAAGATTGCCGACCGGATGCGGGCGCCGCGGGTGCGGGCGCCGACCTGCACGGTCAGTCCTTCCGGATATAGCGGAGCTGGATGAACACGACGGCGGCAAGCATCGGGAACAGGAACAGTGAGATCGCCGCCCCCTGGCCGAGGTTGCCGCCAACCAGCCCCTGCTGATAGGCCAGCGTGGCGAACAGATGCGTCGTGTTGACCGGCCCGCCGCGTGTGAGGACCTGCACGATGTTGAAGTCGGCGAAGGTGAAGATGGTCGAGAAGAGGATGACCACCGCGAGGACGGGCTTCAAGAGGGGCAGCGTGACGTGACGGAACCGGCCCCACGAGCTTGCCCCATCGACCTCCGCCGCCTCGTAGTACTCGCGGGGGATCGAGACGAGGCCGGCCAGAACGATGACGGCGAAGAACGGCAACCCCCGCCAGACGTTGACGGCGATGACCGCGCTCATCGCGTAGCCGGTGACGCCGAGCCAGTTGGGGCCGGGCGGGGCGACGATGCCCAGCCGGATGGCCGTCCAGTTCACGACGCTGTAGAGCGAGTCGAACATCCACCACCAGGCGAGCGTGCTGAGCGCGGTGGGGATGACCCAGGGCAGCAGCACGGCGCCCCGGATCAGGCGCTTGAATCTTAGCGTCCGGAACAGAAGCATCGCGAGCCACAGGCCCAGGACGGTCTTGAAGACGACCGCGATCGAGGTGAAGACGAACGAGTTGTAGACCGTCTGGTGGAAGATCTCGTTGCCCAGGATGTCGCGAAAGTTCTGCAGACCGATGAACGTGCCGGGAGAGCCGACCCAGTAGTCGGACAGGCTGAAGTAGATCGCCATCGAGAACGGGTACGCGACGAGGCACACGATCAGGAGCAGGGCGGGCAGGATCAGGCCGTAGCCGAAGACGTGCTCCTGCTCCCACCACTCGCGCACCCGCGCGAAGCGGCCAAGTCCCGGGAACCCGGCCGCCTCGATGGCCCGCGGGCCGACGGCCATGCTAGACCTTGCCCTTGGTCTCCAGCCTCCCCTGGACGGCGAGCTTGATCTGGTCCTCAGCCCATGCGATCGCGCGTTTGATGGGCATGCCGGCGATGGCCTTGGCCACCATGTCGGGCAGCACGTAGTTGACGTCGATGAGCCGCACGGCCGCGTTGGGCTTGGCCGGCCAGCCCCGCGGGTGGGCGAACTCAGCCTCCTTGGGCAGCATGACGAACTTCGGGTTGTTGGCCCAGACGGGGTGGTCCGCCAGATTCCTGAGCGGCGGGTGGTTGAAGGCGTTGGAGGCGACGATCCACTTGTCGAAGTTCTCCTTCCCGAAGTGGAAGCGCAGGAACTCCTTCGCCAGGTCGACGTTCTTGGAGAAGTTCCAGATGCCGACGGTCTGGATGGGGGGCGCCGAGTGGGTCCCGGCCGGCCCCGCGGGGCTGTTGTGATGGTTGATGTCGTCGGCGATCGGCATCTTCTTGGCCAGAGCGGTGTTGTAGGGGCTGATCGGGTTGTGGATCCAGGAGCCCTTGCCCGAGAGGATGAACCGGTTGTTGGACGCGTCGTCCCACGAGAGGACCTCGGGCTCCATGGCGTCCTTGAACAGCTCCTTGTACCACTCGACCACCTGGGCGGTCTTGTCGGAGTTGATCGCCGGCGTCTTGCCGTCGGCTTCCAGCACCTTCCCGCCGTAGCACCAGAGCACAGACCAGAACGTGGTGTTGGCATCGGCGCAATGACTGATCGGGATGCCGACGGGGTTGCCCTGCTTCTTGAGCACCGTGCCGTGCTTGAGCAGCTCGTCCCAGGTCTTGGGCGTCTCCAGCCTGGCCTTCCTGAAGTGCGTCATGTTGTACGTCGCCGGGAACGAGATCCAGAACCAGGGCACGGCCCGCCAGCCGGAGGGCGTGAGGGCCACCTCCTTGGAGAAGGGGTACCAGCCGCCGTACTTCTTGCCGAGCTCGTCGACGACGTCCCCGACGTCCACCAGAGCCTTCTCGTAGAGGAACGGGTCGTCGGCCGTCATGTGGACGAGGTCGTGACCCGAGCGGGCCTGGACCTCGGCTGCCCGCTTGGCTGGAAGCTGCAGGTGCGCGATCGTGTCGACGCGCACGGTGACGCCCGCCTGTTTGCCGAACTCCTCCGCCTGCTGGCGCAGCTCGTCGTCCGAGGCCGGGACGAAATGGTTCCAGCTGAGGAACGTGAGCTCCCGCTTCTGGGCGAACGCGGGGGCCCGGACCGCCGCCAACCCGGACAGGCCGGCGGCGGCTCCCGCAGTGGTCTTGAGGAATTGACGACGGTTGACCCGAGCACTCATGGTCACCCTCCCTTGGGTTGGAGGTCGCCGTTGCGACGGTAGGATTGGGTGCGCCCCTTCTACTGCCGCTGTGCGCGGTTGTCAAGCCACGGCCACGTCCGAACCGTTCTCAATACCAGCCCTAGCCGGTCAGAGCAGACGCACCAGCAGGTGGATCGCATAGAGGAGACCGCCGGCGAGCCCCCCGACCACGGTGCCGTTGACGCGGATATATTGGAGATCGTCGCCGGCGTGCTCCTCGATGAGTCGCACGGCGCCTTCCGGCCCCAGCGCGTGCACGCCCTTTTCGATGAACGCGGCGATGCGGCCGTGGTGGCGCTCCACCAGCTCGGTCGCCCGCGTCTTGATCCAGCGCTCCACCTGGCCGCGCAGCGCCGCATCGGTGACGACGACGCGATGCCACCGCTCGAGGCGATCGGCCACCCAGGCCACCGCCTCCGACGCGGGGCGCTGGAGATCCACGAGCAGGGCCCGGCGCAGCGCGCGAGCCCCGTCGTCGACGAGCCGGGCCACGACCGGGCTGCCCAGCAGCTCCTCCTTCACCGCCTCCACCCGCCCCGCCAGCACGACGTCGCGGCGGAGGCGTCCCGCGAACTCGGCGACCGCGTCGCTCAGCCGCTCGCGAAGCGGATGCGCGGCGTCGTTCGCCACTTCCGTGAGCCCGGAGTGCAGCGCGGCAACGATCCGCTCCCGGTCGATCAGCCCGAGCAGACCAGCGAGCCCCAGCGCCAGCCGCGGATAGAAGCTCACCCGCTCGCGGTAACGGACCAGCACCTCGTCGACGAGCTCGCCCACGGTCCGCCTGAGCTCCGGACGCTCGAGCGCGTCGGCGAGCGCCCGCGCCAGCGCGCCGATCACGCGCCGGTCCCAGCCGTGCTGCCGGCCCAGCTCGAGCGCGGTCGCCAGCGTGCGGGCCACGGGCTGAGCGACGAGCAGCCGCTGCAGCCGGCCGACCAGCTCTCCGGCCGACGCGACCGGCGCCTCGCGGGCCGCCCAGCCGAGCAGCGTGCGCGTGGCGGCCTCGAGATCGGCCCGGGTCACGCGCTCGGCCCCCCGCGCGACCCACTCCGCGAGATCCATGCGGTCGATCTCGAGGACGAGGTACTCCCGCGTGAGCACGCGGTCGCCCACCATCGTGCCGACCCGCTGGGCCAGGAGCTGCCAGTTCGCCGGGATCAGCGCAGTGTGCGGGATGGGAAGCCCCAGCGGGCGCCGGAAGAGCGCGGTGACGGCGAACCAGTCGGCGAGACCGCCGACGATGCCGGCCTCGGCGATCGCCAGGATGAAGCCGCCCCACCACGTCGCGCGAAACGGGAACGCCCCGGCCGCCAGCGCCACCGCAGCCAGGAGCACGCTCAGGGCCAGGCGCCGCTTCGTCCTCACGGGGGCGCCAGGAGGAAGTCGAGCATGCGCTCGGTCGCAGGCGGGCCGGCCGGGTACGTGTGCGAGCTGCGTCGATCGCCGCCACTCCACGCATGACCCATGTCGCTCACGAGCCACGTCTCGACGACGCGCCGTCCGCCCGCGTCGCGGTAGACGGTGTGGAGTGTGTCGTCCGCGCGCTCGGCCGGCCCGGCGACGCCGCTGTCGACCAGGACGAACATCCGCCCGAGCGCCTCGAGGTTGGCGGGGCTCACGACGGTGTCGTCGGCTCCGTGCCAGAGCGAGGCCCGGACGGGTCGCGCGCCTGGTCCCCTCGAGCCGAGGCAGGCCCGGGCCGCCGCCTCGCCGTCCAGGTGCTGGCCGCGCATGCACTGGACGCCGGCGACGAGGCCGACCCCGCACCGATAGGGCCCGCCGCCCATCACGCCGACGCCCCCGACCACGTCGGGCGCGGCACAGGCCAGGTTGACCGCCATGAACCCGCCCGCCGAGAAGCCGAGGACCACCACGCGGTCGCGGGCGACGCGCTGCTCTCGCTGGACGGACCGCACGAGAGCGAGGATCTCGGCAACCTCGCCGCGGTCGGCGGCGGCCGGCTCGAACCAGTTCCAGCACCGGCTCGGATTGTCGCGGTGGCTCTGCGCGGGATACACCACGAGCAGACCGCGCCGCTCGGCGGCCTCGTTCAGCCGCGTCCCCGCCGCGAAGTCCTCAGGCGTCTGCCAGCAGCCGTGCAGCGCCACCACGAGCGGCAAGGCGGGCGCCTCCGTGGGAGCCTCCACCACCACGCGCGGTAGATAGAGGCGATAGGCGCGTCCCTCGTGGCTGCCGCGCTGGAAGAGACCGGCGCTGGGTCGCGCGGCGGCGCCGAGGAGCGCGAGGACGGCGAGCACCAGCGCGCCGGCCACGCAGGCCGCTTCACTACGCACGTACGCGCCGGCGCGCCGGCAGGAGGACGCGGCTTCGCTTGACGTCCCACACGCCCCGCGGCGTGAGCCGGGCCGCGGGCAGGAAGTCGGCGGAGAGGAAGAAGAGGGTGAAGAGCGGCTCGTGATAGGGGTAGCCGCGGGCGACGAGCGCCGCCCGCAGCCCGTCCTCCCACCTCGCGGCGTCGGCCACCGAGCCCCGGGTCATCACGCCGCCCAGCGGGAGCGGCAGCTCGTACGCGATCTCGCCGCCGTCGACGAGAACCACCCCGCCCCGCCGATCGAGCAGCCGATTCACCGCGCGCGCCATCGCCTCGGGGCTCCGTCCGAGTACCAGGATGTTGAAGTCGGTGGAGATCGTGGCCGCCAGGCCATCCAGCCGATCGGCGAAGCCCGCGACGACGCCCGGCGCGACCCAGCGGCCGCCACGATCGACGAGGGCGGCGTGGAGATCGCCCGGCTGGAGCGCCCGGTCCTCGAGACGCGTGATCACGGCGCTGACGAGCCTCACCACCGGGTACCGGGCCCGGGGCGGCAACCGGAAATCGGCCGGGCGCGATCGCCAGGGCACGGCCAGGCGCGCCTCGGCGGAGGTGAACACGCGGCGCCACGGCGGCTCGGGCACGCTGACGAGCAGTCGCCCGCCCTCGGCGACGACGCGGCCGCGGGCCACCACGGTTTCGGGCCGCGGCTCGCTGAGATCGCGGAGCACGCAGACGTCGGCGTACCGACCCGGGGCCAGGCCGCCCAGGTGGGCGTCGAGGCCGTAGTAGGTCGCCGGATTCAGCGTCGCCATCCGGTAAGCGTCGAGCGGCGGCACGCCGCGCTCCAGCGCCACACGAATCAGGTGGTCGACGAAGCCGTGATCACGGATGAACGCGGGCATGGAACCGTCACAGGTGAGCATGACGCGGGAGGCGAGCGCCGGCGCCTCCTTGAGCGCGTCCAGCAGCCCGGCCAGATCCGGCCGGAGCGACGACTCGCGCAGCATGACCGCGATGCCCTGCCGCGCGCGCTCCAGCACCTCCCGGGCGGTGATCGGCTCGTGATCGGAGGTGAATCCGGCCGCGGCGATGGCGCCCACTTTCTCACCCTTGGCGCCGGCCGTGTGGCCCTCCACGCGGCGCCCGCGCCGATGCGCGAGGTCGAGCCGCGCCAGCAGGTCGGGATCCCCGCTCCAGGCGTCGGGCCACCGCGTCACCTCGCCGATCGCCACCGCCCACGGGTGCTCGAGCGCCCGGGCCAGATCCGCGATCTGGAAGCGCCGCCGCTCGTCCGTCGAGCGCGACTGCGCGTGGGGGCGGATCATCCAGTAGAACTTGAGCGGCGAGCGGGCCAGCGCGTCGGCCGCCGTACGGAAGGCGCGCAGGCCACCGAGCTCCCAGAACTGGAGCGTGTCGGCGAACACCGTGGTGGTGCCGAGCGGCAGCAGATGTCGCGCGAGCGCCGAGGGAGTTATGAGATGCGCGGGGTGCACGTGGGGATCGATGTAGCCCGGAACCAGAATGCGGTCGGCGACGACGTCAAGGACCAGGGTGCGCGGGCCGACCATAGTATCGCGGAGGCCGACATAGGCGATCCGCTCGCCGACGATGGCGACGTTCGCCGGGTAGAGCTCGCCGGTGTAGACGTTCAACAGGGTGCCGCCGCGCAGATAGAGATCGGCAGGCGCCTGTCCCCGCGCCACCGCCGTGAGCCGCCGCCGCTGGGCCGGGGTCATACGCGGGAATTATAGACGCAACGTTAGAATGGTCGTGTGGGCCAGCCCATCATCGTCACCGATGACGTCAGAGTTCCCGCGGGCGCGATCACCGTGCGCGCGGTGCGCTCCTCCGGTCCCGGCGGCCAGAACGTCAACAAGGTCGC
>MNEF01000121.1 GCA_001917535.1 Candidatus Rokubacteria bacterium 13_1_40CM_69_27 | reverse complement strand
CTGATGCAAGGCCAGGGCCCTTGACTATTCCTGAGTCCTGGGTTTTGCTCTCGGCCGAAGTCCGTGACTCCGGCACGAGCTGACGCCGGGCAAGTCCGCCCGTGAGAGGAGGAGAGCACTATGCCGACCATCACCTACCGGGGGATCAAGCTGGCCTACGAGGACCGGGGTGCAGGGAAACCGGCATTCGTGTTCGTACACGGTTGGACGTGCAACCGGTCGTTCTTCGCTCCGCAGGCCGAGTACTTCTCGCGCCGGCACCGTGTGGTATCCCTCGACCTCCGTGGACACGGCGACAGCGACAAGCCCCAGGGAAAGTATCCCATCGCTGCCTACGCCGAGGACATCGCCTACGTGGTCGACCAGCTGGGCCTCGGCCAGCCCGTCGCCGTGGGTCACAGCATGGGCGGCATCACGGTATTGCAGCTGGCCGCTACGCATCCCGACCGCGTATCGGCTATCGTGATGGTCGACCCGGCGCCATTCGTCTTCCCTCCCGAACTGCGAACGGCCATTGAGGCGATGATTGCCGCCATCGAGGCCGGCAACCAGGAGCCGCGCCGGCAATTTGTCGAGAAGAACCTGTTCCTGCCGGCTTCCGATCGCAAGCTCGTGGAGGATGTGCTGGCGGTGATGATGGCGGCACCCAGCCACGTGGCCGCCGACGCGATGAGGGGCATCCTTGCCTTCGAGGGCCCCGCGGTGGCGGCGCGGTGCAAGGTCCCTGTCCTCCACTTAGCCGCCACGGCGCGACTCAACCCGCCACACCTGATGTCGCAGTGGCTGCCGACCGTGGTCCATGGCTGGACCGTTGGCGCTGGCCATTTCAATCAGCTGGAGGTGCCCGACCAAGTGAACTCGATGATCGAGGGCTTCCTGCGCCACCACGTCTAAGGCCCGAGGCCCCCTTCCGATTTGCGCGCGACCGCGGCCGCCGGGCGCGCTCTAGCCGAGGCCGCGTGGGCACTGATGGAGAAGACCTTCGGGGGCTGTAGGCGCAAAGGTACAGGTGGCGAGTGTTTTCTGTACTCCGTGTCTCCGCGCCACCGAGTATTTGCGGTAAGATCTCTAAGCCTTATCGGGGAGGGCGGGGAACCCACGGTGCTACCGAGAGAAATCAGCGAGTGGTTGAAAGAGCACCTCTCGTACGCCCATGTCGCGCTTTTCCTGGGTGCTGGCTTTTCGACTGATGCCCGAAACAGAGCCGGCGAACACCTCCCGGACGCCCGTCGCCTCGCGGAACTTCTCTGGAATTATCTCGGCTATTCAGGGGTCTACGACAACGCGGACTTACCCACTCTTTTTCAAGCCGCTCTGAATCACCGCAAGGGGCACGTCGCGCTCCAGGAGTTCATGCAGGTCCATCTTCTTCCGACTGACGTTCCCGACTGATACTGAGTTTCGATCCCGCCCGGTCGTATCTCGTCGAGCGCGGGCTTCGCCCGCGCAATCCCTGTTCTGGGGGAGGTTTCGGAGGGGGCCGTCGAGGCCCCCTCCGACTTTACATGTGTTTCCGCAGCTCCAGCCGCCCGATCTGGCGGCGGTGGACCTCGTCGGGCCCGTCGGCGAAGCGCAGCGTGCGCGAGTGCGCCCACATGAACGCCAGCGGGAAGGCCTGGCTCACGCCGCCGCCGCCGTGGAGCTGCATGGCGCGGTCGATCACCCGCAGCGTCGTGTTCGGCACCGCCACCTTGATCTCGGCGATGGCCTGGCGGGCCGCTTTGTTGCCGACGGTGTCCATGAGCCAGGCGGCGTGGAGCACGAGCAGGCGGGCCTGGTCGATCTCGATGCGCGACTGGGCGATGCGCTCGAGCGTGATGTCGTTCTCGCTCAGCCGCTTGCCGAACGCCACCCGCTCGTGGGCGCGCTGGCACATGAGCCCGAGCGCCCGCTCCGCCACCCCGATCTGGCGCATGCAGTGATGGATGCGGCCCGGGCCCAGCCGGCCCTGGGCGATCTCGAAGCCGCGGCCCTCGCCCAGCAGCATGTTGGCGGCGGGCACGCGCACGTTCTCGAAGAGGACCTCGCCGTGGCCGTGGGGCGCGTCGTCGTAGCCGAACACGGTCAGCATGCGCACGATCTTGATCCCCGGCGTCTCGCGGGGGACGAGGATCATCGATTGCCGCTTGTAGGCGTCGGGGTTCCGGGAATCGGTCTGGCCCATGAAGATGAGGATCCGGCAGCGCGGGTCGCCGATGCCCGAGGTCCACCACTTGTGGCCGTTGATCACGTAGTGGTCGCCGTCGCGGACGATGGAGGACTGGATGTTGGTGGCGTCGGAGGAGGCCACCTTGGGCTCGGTCATGGCGAAGGCCGAGCGGATCTTCCCCTCCAGCAGCGGGACGAGCCACTGCTTCTTCTGCTCAGCCGTGCCGTAGCGAACCAGCACCTCCATGTTGCCGGTGTCGGGCGCCGCGCAGTTGAAGACCTCGGGGGCGATGGGCGAGCGTCCCATGATCTCGCAGAGGGGCGCGTACTCGAGGTTGGCGAGGCCGGCGCCGTGCTCGCTGTCGGGCAGGAAGAGGTTCCACAGGCCCCGCTCCCGCGCCGTGGCCTTCAGCTCCTCGAGGATCGGCGGCACCTGCCACCGGGTCGGCGCCACGTTGAGCTGATCGACGTAGGTCTGCTCGTTGGGCAGGACGTACTTCTGCATGAAGTCGGTCAGCTGCTCCATGTACATCCTGGTGCGGGCCGAGTACGCGAATTCCATCGCGGATCTCCTCAGGCGCCGGGCCGGGCCCGCACCGGGGAGCGGGCCTGGCCGAATCGATCGACGAGTATACGCGCCGCGGCGGCGGCGGTCAGCGCCGCCAGCGCCGTCAGCGCCGCGGCCGCGACGAGGTCGGTCGTGGTGGGCAGCGCGTGATTCAGCGCCGGCGTGCCGGCGAACATCATGCCCGACACCACCAGGAGCCCCAGGCCGAAGGCGAGCGCGGCGGCGTGCGGCCGCCGCCGGGCGTCCACCAGGGCCATGAGCGCCGCCGGCAGGAGCGGAAAGACCCGCAGGGAGACGGAGCGGCCCGGCCTGGCCGCGTTGCGCCGCGCCATCTCGTGGGCGATGGCGATGGGCGAATCCGGATGGTTCGCGATCGTCTCCTCGATGGCCGGCGTCGGCTGCGTGAGCGCGAAGCCCGCGTCGGCGACCGCGATGCCCACGTAGTGCAGGGCCAGCGCGCCGAGGGCGAGGACCAGCGGGGTGGCGCGCAGGGGGGCCAGCCGCGACGTCAGCGCCAGGGTGAACCCGAAGGCCAGTGTCCCGAGCATCGGCCAGGCGAAGAAGAACAGGCCGCCCCGGCGGAACGCCGTCTGGATCGCCGGATCGACGGTGATGTAGAAGGCGGCGAGCAGGAGTGTGCCGCCGGCCAGGAACGCGGCGCGGCGCACCCGGCTCTCCCGCGGCCACAGCTCCAGGGCAATGAGCAGGCAGCCGAGCGTGTTGACCTGGGCGCCGGCCAGGCCCAGCAGGTGGGGCGGGCTCCAGAGCGTCACGTCGACGCCGAACAGCCGGTGCCAGAGATCGTCCACGGGCGCGGCGACAATCGTCAGCGCCATCCCCCACCACGCGAGGTGGAAGCCGGGCGTTCCGACGAGCCCCAGCGCCCGCACGCCGTCTCGCCGGGGCTCGCCGCGCCGCGCGCGGAGCGTCTCGAGTCCGAGCACGCCGAAGGCGAGGGCGGCGGCGATCGTGACCCCGGCGTAGGTCATGAGATGCGGCGCGATCCAGAAGGAATCGCGCCCGATCAGCAGGTGCCAGCGGATGTCCCACTGCACGCCCAGGCCGCCGAGCATCTTGGCGCCCAGCAACCCCCACAGCGCCGCCTGCCGCACCAGCCGCAGATCGGCGGCGGGAGCGTGGGCGACGGCGACCTCGATCCGGGTGGCCATGCGCCGTCATTCTACTCCCTGGCCGCGGCCCCCGGCCCGCGTCTGGGAGCGCGGGTGAGGCGGCCGCCCCGGGGTATGCTGTCGGAGTGCACGATCATGAGTTCGTCCGGCTGGTCGCGCTCGTCGTGTTCTGCGCGGCCTATCTCGGACTGAGCCTCGGCGGCCTTCCGCCTTTCCGTGTGGATCGCACCGGGGTGGCCATCATCGGGGCCACCGCGATGGTCATCACCGGGGTGGTGCCCTGGGACGAGGCCGTCGCCGCCGTGGATGCCCATACGCTGGTGCTGCTGTTCGGCATGATGATCGTCGCCGCCTACCTGCGCCTGTCGGGCTTCTTCCGCCTGGTGACCACATGGGCCATCCGCCGGGCCCGCACGCCAGTCGCGGTGCTGGTGGCGGTGGCGGCGGCGTCCGGCGTGCTGTCGGCGCTGTTCGTCAACGACGTGGTGTGCCTCGTCCTGGCGCCGCTCGTCGTGGAGATGACCCGTCGGCTCGGCCTGCCGCCCGCGCCGTACCTCATCGCGCTGGCGACGGCCGCCAACGTCGGCAGCGTGGCCACGCTGACCGGCAATCCCCAGAACATGCTGGTGGGCAGCTTCTCCGGCATCAGCTATCGCGGGTTCCTCGCCCGGGAGGCGCCGGTCGCCCTCCTCGGGCTCGCCTGCGTAGTCGCCGTCGTCTGGCTGGTCTACCGCAAGCGCCTTCCCCCGGCGCTCGCCCCGGCGCCCCTCCCGGACCCGCTCCACGTGCACTACCCGCTCATGATCAAGACCGTGCTGGCCGTCAGCGTCATGCTCGTCGCTTTTCTGGCCGGGGTGCCCATCGCCCTGGTGGCGATCGGCGGCGCCGCCTACACGTTGCTCACGCGGCGGGTCAAGCCCCAGAAGGTCTATCGCGAGATCGACTGGGAGTTGCTGGTGCTCTTCACCGGACTCTTCGTGCTCACCGGCGGCCTGGAGCGGGCCGGCCTGACCGAGGAGTTTCTCCGCTCGCCGGTGGCGGCGCATCTGGATCGACCGCTGGTGTTGACGGCCGCGACCGCGCTTCTCTCGAATCTGGTCTCGAACGTGCCGGCCGTGCTCCTGTTCACCCCGCTGATCCCCAAGTTCGCCGAGCCCGAACGGGCCTGGCTCGTCCTGGCCATGGCCTCGACGTTGGCGGGCAATCTCACAATTCTGGGGTCGGTGGCGAATCTCATCGTCGTGGAGTCGGCCCGCGAGGCCGGCATCCGTATCGGATTCGCGGAGTACTGCCGGGTCGGCGTGCCCCTCACGCTGGTCACCCTTCTGCTCGGCTGGCTCGTTCTGAGTTTCATCCCGGTCTGATGCGTTCCCCCGCGCGCTTTCAAGTCGAGCCTACTTGGGCGACAATGTGCCGCCCAGCCTCACCAGCGGTAGCCGCTGTCCTCCCCGCGGCGCCCTTTGTCGTCGCTCCGACGCTCGTTGGTCGGTCGTCCCCGGCGCGGGCCGCCGGGCCGGCGCGGATCCCCCTCACCGCTCCCGCGGCGACGCTCGCCGCGACCCTGTCCGCTCCGCCCGGGCCCCCGCGCGTCGCCCCAGGGGCGATCGGCACCCCCGCCGCCTCCGGGTCCGCCCCCGCGCGGCGGAAAGCCGCCGCCCCCGCCGCCGCCGAAGCCTCCCCGGCTGGGCGGGGGACCGCCCGGACGACGGGCCGGGGCCGTTCCTCGAGCGCCCCGCGGCGTTGCCTTGTCGACGCGGATCGCCCGGCCGTCGAGCATCGAGCCGTTGAGCCCGCTGATGGCGCGCTCCGCCTCCTCGGTCGTCGACATCTCCACGAACCCGAAGCCACGCGAGCGACCGGTCTCGCGATCGGTCATCACCAGGGCGGAGGCGACGGTGCCGAAGCGTGCGAACGCCTCGCGCAGGCTCTCGTTCGAGGTGGTGAACGAGAGGCCTCCGACGAACAGCTTCACGGACATGTCGAGGCTCCTTTCACGGCGATCAGCGCCCGCGGTTGGCCCAGGCCAGCAGCTCGGCCAGCGGCCGCGCGTTGAGGACCTGGGCGGGGCCGATCCACGCGCGCCCGGCGATCCCGAGGCCCAGCTCGAGATTGTCGAGGTTGGAGAGATAGTGGGTGTCGGTGTTCACGGCGATGGGGATGCCCAGCTCGCCCGCCCGGCGGGCGTGGACGTCGGCCAGGTCCATCCGGTCGGGCGACGAGTTGATCTCGATGGCCTTGCCGTGCTGCCTCGCCGCGGCAAAGACCGCCTCCAGATCCACGTCGTAGGGATCGCGCGTTCCGATGAGCCGGCCGGTAGGGTGCGCCAGGATGTCGACGTGCGGGTTCTCGAGCGCGCGCACGATGCGCGCGGTCATCTCCTGGCGGGTCTGTTTGAAGCGGGAGTGCACGGCGGCGAGCACGATGTCCAGCTCGCGCAGCACCTCGTCGGGGAAGTCCATCGTTCCGTCCGCGAGGATATCGCATTCGCTGCCCGTCAGGATGCGGATCTTGAAGCGGGGCTGCAGCTCGCGGATCTTCTGGACCTGGGCGCGCAGCTCGTCCCCGGTCAGCCCACCGGCCACCGTCGCCGACCTGGAGTGGTCGGAGACGATGATGTACTCGTAGCCGCGGGCCTGGGCCGCCTCGACCAGCCGCTCCAGCGGGTGATGGCCGTCCGACCAGTCGGTGTGGGCGTGGAGATCACCGCGAATCGCGGCGGCGGTGACTGTCGGGGGCAGGCGGCCGGCCCGGGCCGCCTCGATCTCGCCCGTATTCTCGCGCAGCTCGGGCGGGATCCAGCCGAGTCCGATAGCCGCGTAGACCTCCTCCTCGGTGGCGCCGGCGATCCGCGCGCCCGTCTTCTCCTGGAAGACGCCGTACTCGCTGATGCTCAGCCCCTGGCGCCGTGCCAGCTCGCGCACCCGCACGTTGTGGTCCTTGGAGCCGGTGAAGTACTGCAGGGCCGCGCCGAAGGTCTCGGGCTCGACGACCCGGAGGTCCACCTGGAGGCCCTCCTGGTGGCGCACCGAGGCCTTGGTCTCCCCCTGGGCGATGACCTCGATGACGGAGGGCAGGGTGACGAAGGTCTTGATGACCTGGCCGGGGTCGGTGGAGGTGACGAGGAGGTCGATGTCCTTGACCGTCTCGCGCATGCGGCGGAGCGAGCCGGCCACCTCGATGCGCTCCACGCCCCCGTGGGCGCGGAGCGTCTCCACCAGCCGCGCCGCGACCTGTCGCGCCTCGCCGAGCAGCGTGCGCGACCGGCCCGCCTTCCAGATGGCGATGCCCTTGAGGATGTTCTCGCAGGTCTTCTGGCGGACGCCGGGCACGTTGAGGATCTCCCCGGACCGGCAGATCTCCTCCAGGCGCTCGATGGAGTCCACCCTCAGCCGGTCGTAGAGGAGCCTGGCCGTCCGGGGCCCGAGGCCGCGGACCTCGAGCAAGGTGAGGAAGCGGGCGGGCAGCTCGGCGCGCATGGCCTCCAGCTGGGCGATCTTGCCCGTGGCCAGGTACTCCTCGATGCGGGCGGCGAGATCGCGGCCGATGCCGGGCAGCCTGGTCAGCTCTTTACGCGCGGCCACCGCCGCGACGTCCTCGGGCAGCGTCTCGAGGGCCTGGGCGGCGCGCTGGTAGGCCCGGACGCGGAAGACGCTCTCGTTCTTCACCTCGAGAAGCGTGGCCATCTCGTAGAAGAGCCGCGCGATCTCGAAGTTTTTCACAGCTCCATGATACACTCGCCTCCGCTGTGATCGCCGCGTGGTGCTGGGAGCTGATCGAGCCGTATCTCAGGCGCAATCTCCTCAACCGGGGCGTGGAGCGCCCCGCGCGTCGACAGATGCTGGAGGAGTTCGCCCGGGTGTGGCCCGAGCTCACGGCGACGATCGGCGTGCAGGAGCCCTTTGCCGGCACCATCCGCTTCAAGTGGCTGGTACGCCTCCCGTCGCGGGAGATGGAGCCGTTTCTCGAGGACCCCACGGGCTGGATCCGCGCCCGCTACGGCGGCGGCAAGTTCAAGATGAATCTCCACCAGGGAATGCACTTCGTCACCACCAAGAACTTCAAGCCCGACGGGGACCCGCTCTGGAGGCACGCTCCCGAGCTGGTGCTCGACTGATGCCGCTGCGGCCCGGGGGACGAGCCGGGTCCGGCGACCACGAGCCCGGCGCCGCTGGCTGCGTGGCGATGGCTCATACACCACGATGCGCCTCGCCGTCCACGGCGTGAACGGGTCGGCGGAGCCGGCTCGTCCCCCGGGGCCGCACCAACTCAGGCGGCTTCTTCATGACGAGGCGGGTCCGGCGACCACGAGGTCGGTGCCGTTGGCTCCGTGGCGGTGGCTCACACACCGCGGTGCGGGTCGCCAGCCGCGGCGCGAACGGGTCGGCGGAGCCGGCGCGCCCGGCGGGCAGTACCAACCCAGGAGGCGGCTTCATGGGCAGTGACGACACGCGAAAGCTATTGAAGCTGTTCGGCGTGGCGGTGACCAATCTCGAAGAGGCCATCGATCGGAAGGCGCCGCGCGAGGAGATCATGAAGCTCGATCAGGAAGTCGCCGAGCGGACGCGCGAAATCATCGCGCTGGTCGAGCGCCTCCGGAGCCGCCGCATCGCGTGAGCCTGCTGGTCGACGCGTCCGGCGTCGCGCTCCCGCCGGGCCGGCCGCCGCAACGCCTCGTCTCGCTGATCCCCAGCACCACCGAGACGCTCTGCGCCCTGGGCCTGGCCGATGCCCTGGTGGGGGTCACCGTCTACTGCCGCGAGCCCGCCGACGTCGTCCGCGCCAAGACGAAGATCGGCGGCGAGAAGAATCCCGACCTCGAGAAGATCCGCGCGCTCCGGCCCGATCTCGTCATCGCCAACATCGAAGAGAACGTCCGGGAGCACATCGACACGCTGCGGGGCTGGGGGATTCCCGTGTGGGTCACGTATCCAAGAACGGTGGCCGACGCCATCCGCATGGTCTCGGAGCTGGGCGAGGTGACCGGCACGCAGGCGCGGGCGGCGCAGATCACCGGGGAGCTGCAGGCGCTGTACGCGGAGGTCAGCGCGGCGGCGCGGCGGTCTCCCCCCGCCCGCGCCTTCTACGCGATCTGGCGCGACCCGTACATGACGATCAACCGGGACACGTATATCCACGACGTGCTCCGCGTGTGCGGCGCCACCAATGTCTTCGTCGACCATCCCGAGCGCTATCCGACGGTCAGCCTCGATGAGGTCGCCGCCCGCCGGCCCGAGGTGATCCTGCTGCCTGACGAGCCCTTCCGTTTCCGCCCCGTCCACCTCCGGGACTTCGCGCCGTACCCGGACGTCCCGGCCGTGCGGGAGGGGCGGATTCACCTGGTGGACGGCAAGCCCTTCTCCTGGCACGGGCCCCGCATCGCCGAGGCCCTGCGCACGCTGCCCGCGCTCTTCGCCCGCTAGCTCAGTCGGAGGGGGCGGACGTTACGGCCCCCTCCGAAGCCTCCCCCCAGAAACGATTGCGCCGGCGGAGCCGGCGCTCGAACCGAAGCGCAGCGGTCGCAGTGATCGCCCGCCATTCGCCCACAGACTCCTAGGCCGGGCCCTCCGGGCGCGCCTCGCTGGACTTCTTGAGATCGAGGATCGGCTCGAGCCCCGGTGGCTGATCGGAGACCTCCAGGCGCGTGATTCCTCGCATGTGCGAGATCATCTCGCTGATTCGCCGGCCGGCGATGATGGCCTGCTCGATGTGTCCGCGCCCGGCATCGTCGTCGCGGAGGTGCCGGGCCAGGAGCTCGAGGCGGCCGATGACGACGGCCAGCGGGTTGTTGATCTCGTGCGCCGCGGCGTTGGCCAGGCGCGCGACCGACCGCAGGGCTTCGGCCTGGCGTTCGGCTTCCTCGCCGCGCTTGCGTTCGGTGACGTCCTCCTGGACGCCCTCGTAATAGAGCACGCGGCCGGCCAGGTACCGGACCACGCGGGCGCTCTTGCGCGCCCAGATGAGGCGCCCGTCGCGCCGGCGGAGGCGGACCTCGAAGTCGCGGGCGATGCCGTCCCGCTCGAGCAGGGCCAGCCAGCGCTGGAGGTCGTGGGGATTCGCGTAATGGTCGGCCACGCTGACGCCCAGCAGCACCTCCCGGTTGGGGTAGCCCAGCATCTGGGCGAGGGCCGTGTTGGCGTCGAGGAGCTTGCCCTCGGGCGTCTCACGGTAGAGCCCGACCGGCACGCGATCGAAGAGGCTCCGATAGCGCTCTTCGGCGTCCTCGGCCAGCAGGCGTCGCTCGTCGGCCTCGTGGAAGAGGCGGGCATTCTCCAGCGCCAGCGCCGCCTGATCGGCGAAGGCCTGGGCGAGACCGATCGCCGTGTCGTCGAAGACCCGGCCCAGACGGTCACCGACGGCGAGGGCGCCGATCACCCGGTCCTGGACGAGGAACGGCACGGCCAGGACCGCGCGGTAGTCCGACCGTTCCACGTAGACGCGCGATCCCTCCCAGAAGGTGATCCGGGGATCCGCCAGGGCGTCGGGCGTCACCACCGGCGCCTTTTGCCTGACCGCCAGGCCGGGCACGCCGGTACCGCGGGGCAGCACGAGGGGATATTCGAACGTCGCCGTCGGCGCCGCCGAGGTGGCCATCACCACCAGATCGCCGGACTCCGGCTCGAGCCGGTAGACGCCGGCCGATCGCACGTCGAGCAGGGCCCGCACGCTTTCGGCGATCCGCTCGGCGACGACGGCGAGATCGAGCGTCTGCGAGAGCAAGCGACCGACCTCGGCCAGCGCTTCCGCCTCCCGGCGGCGGGCTTCGCTGGCGGTGAAGAGCCGGGCGTTGCGGATAGCCACGGCGGCGTGGGCGACCAGGCCGTCCAGGAGCTCTGTTTCATTCTGGTCGAAGTGGAAGGGCTCGCGGCCCGTCATCGCCAGCACGGCGAGGATCGCGTCGCCCAGCATCACGGGGGTGGCGAAGTAGCTCTTGAACCCGTGGGCGCGCCACCATTCGAGCGCGAAGAATCGCGGGTCGGCGAAGACGTCGGGAACGTTGATCGACTGGCGGTGGGTCGCTACAAAGCCGATGCCGCCCTGATCCAAGCCCACGCTCTTCATCGGGAAGTCCGCGTACAGGTCCGGATCCGAGAAGCCGCCGAGCTCCAGCCGTCGGGCGGTCTCGTCGACGATCCAGAAGGAGACGGCGGGCACCTGCATCAGCTCGGCGGCGGCGCGGGCGATGGCGGACAGGACCTCGTCGATGTGGAGGGACGACGAGACGAGCCGGTTCAGCCGGGCCAGGGCGCGGAGTCGGGCTTCCTGGGTGTCCTTGGACCGTGGCGCGGCCATGAACAGAAGATAGTATGCCTGAAGGGGGGCGTTCTACCCCTCTTCGCCGGCAGCCCCGATCGCGCGGCGCGCCTCGATCAGCGCCAGCAGCCGGGCCGGACTCACCGGCGTCGACGTGATGCGGACGTCAAAGGGCTGGAGCGCGTCCTCGATTGCGTTGGCGATGGCCGCCGGCGGCGAGATCGCGCCACCCTCGCCCAGGCCCTTGGCGCCCAGCGGGTTGCGGGGCGACGGGCACTCCAGGTGGACGGTCTCGATCGGCGGCAGCTCCACCGCGGTGGGAATGAGGTAGTCCATGAGGCTGCCGGTCAGGAGCTGGCCCTGCTCGTCGTAGACCATCTCCTCGAAGAGCGCTCCGCCCACCCCCTGGGCCACGCCGCCGTGCACCTGACCTTCGACGATGAGCGGGTTGATGACCTTCCCGCAGTCGTGGGCGACGACGTACTTCAGCAGGCGCACGTGGCCGGTGCCGATGTCCACCTCCACCTGGGCGACGTGGACGGCGCTGGCGTAGGTCACGGTGGGGACGTGATGGTAGGCACTCGCTTCGAAATCGGGCGTCGCCACGCCCGGCTTGGCGAACGTCGGGATGGAGGCCTGGATGACGCGCGCCAGGGGAACCGCCGAGGTGGGCGCCCCGCGGACGAAGACGCGCCCCTCCTCGATCTCCACGTCGGCCGGCGCCGCCTCCAGCAGGGCGGCGGCGGCCTGCACGAGCTTGTCCCGCACCTCCCGCGCCGCGTCGGCGATGGAGTTCCCGGCGGTGACGGCGCTGCGGCTGGCGAAGGTGCCGACGCCGAAGGGCACGGCCGCGGTGTCGCCGCCGATGACCGTCACATGCTCGATCGGTACGCCCAGGACGTCGGCGCAGATCTGGGCGAAGGCGGTCTCGTGGCCCTGACCGGAGTTGACGGCGCCGGTGGCCACGGTCACCCGTCCCGAGAGGTCCAGCTTCACGCTGGCGCCCTCGAAGGGGCCGATGGCCGTACCCTCCACGTACCCGGAGATGCCGATGCCGCGCCAGACGCCGCGGGCGAGCAGCTGCACTTGCTGGCGACGGAAGTCGTCGTACCCCGCGGCCTTCAGCGCGGCCTCCAGCGCCGCGGGGAAGTCGCCGCTGTCGTAGACGAGAGGATTGCCGTCGCGGTAGGGCATGCCGAAGTCCCAGGGCAGCTGGTCGGCAGCGATGTAGTTGCGCCGGCGGATGTCGGCGGGGTCGAGACCCAACTCGCGGGCCAGACGATCGACGATGCGGTCCATGGCGAAGACCGTCTCGGGCCGGCCGGCGCCCCGGTAGGGGGCGTTGGGCGTCTTGTGGGTCACGACGCCGCGGACGTCGACGCGCATGTTCCGGATCCGGTGAGGGCCGATCAGGTGCGCGACGGTGTTGTAGGGCAGCACGATGCCCCACACGTTGTAGGCGCCGAGGTCGAGCCAGATCCGGTCGCGGACGCCGAGCATCGTCCCGTCCCGCTTCGCCGCCAGCGCGATCTCGTGGACCTGATGCCGCGCGTGGGCGGCGGCCATCATGTGCTCGCGTCGGTCCTCGATCCACTTGACGGGACGGTGGAGGACCATCGCCGCGATGGGGACGAGCGCATCCTCGGCATAGCCCGAAGCCTTGGTGCCGAAGCCGCCGCCGAGGTCCGGCGCGATCACCCGGATCTTTCCGTGCGGCAGATCGAGGGTGGCCGCCAGCCCCTGCTGCACGAAGTGAGCGACCTGGGTGCTGTTCCAGGTGGTGAGCGTCCCGTCCCGCCGGTCCCACTGCGCCACCACCCCGCGCGTTTCGATCGGCATGCCGACATATCGCTGGATATGGAACGTCTCGCGGACGACCACCTCGGCGCCCGCGAACGCGCCGTCGGGGTCGCCGATCGCGTGGGTGAAGCCCACGGCGACGTTGGTCCCCCACTCGGGATGGACCAGCGGGGCGGCGGGCTCGGCCGCCCCCCGCATGTCGCCGACGGCGGGCAGGGGCTCCCAGTCCGCCTCGATCCGCTCGACGGCGTCCTCGGCCTGAGCGCGGCTCTCGGCCACGACCATGGCCACGGCCTCGCCGACGTGGCGCGCGCGATCCCGGCAGAGCGGGTACTGCGGCGCCTGGCGCACGTCGAAGCGAATCGCCGCGGCGAGCCCCGGTGGCGGCGCCCCGAAGAGGGGCAGCGGCTTCATCCAGCGCTCCAGGTCGGCGAACGTGAAGACGCGAACGACGCCGGGCATCCGGGCGGCAGCGTCCGTCCGAATCCTCCCGATGCGCGCGTGCGCGTGGGGTGACCGGAGGAAGGCGGCGTGGAGCAACCCGGGCAGCTTCACGTCGTCGACGAAGCGCGCCTCGCCGCGCAGGAAGCGGGGGTCTTCGCGGCGTCGGACCGCTGCGCCGAAGTACTTCGCGCCCATGGGCGCTGCCGGGGGCCGCTCAGTCCCGCTTCTTGCGCACGGGCCGGATCCGGTCGAGCCAGGGCGCCGCCGCAGCCAGGAAGAGCCCGGGGATCGCGGCGCCCGCGACGAGCCCGACGATCGAGAGGAAGACGAGGGAGATGAGGATGACGGCGATGTCCAGCACGAAGTTCATGACGCCTCCTTGGGGTCGTCGCTGGATTTCTCGAGGTCCAGGATCGGCGGCAGGTTCGCGCCGGCCGGCGTGCTCTCGACCTTGGTGATGTTCGCCATGCGCGCCACGATGTCGCGGATGCGGCGGACGCCGTCGAGCGCCTGCCCCACCCAGCGGGCGTCCTGGCCGCCGCCGGGCAGCCGCCGCGACAGCAGATCGAGGGAGCCCATGATGACCGCCAGCGGGTTATTGATCTCGTGGGCGGCCGCGCCCGCCAGCAGGGTGACCGCCCGGAGCTCGGCCGCCTCGCGGCGGCTGGCCTCCGCAGCTTCGCGCTCGGCCGCCTCGCGAAAGACGATGATCTCGTAGCGGCGCCCCCGGTGCTCGACGATGCGATGGGTGGAATCCACCGACACGATCCGCCCGGCCCGGGTGCGATAGGGCATGCCGAAGGCGCGCGTGTAGCCCTGGGCCCGGGCCTCGGCGACGGACACCTCCCGCCGAGCGCGCAGCTCGGGCTCGGTCGGCCAGAACTCGCGCACGTCGCGGCCGATCATCTCCTCGCGCCGATAGCCCGACAGCTCGCACTCCCGGCGGTTGACGTCGATGATCTTGAAGGTGTCGGGGTCCACGATGCGGATGGCCTCGGACGCCTCGTCGATGATGGCGCGGAAACGCTGCTGCTCGACGGACAGACGCGCCTGCTCGACCACGTCCTGGAAGAGCTGCGCCACCAGGCCGATCCCGACGACGTACGTCACCAGCAGGGGTAGCCACACGAGGCCGAAGAGCCTGATGGCGTAGGGCCCCACGGCCACGAAGCTGGCGAATGTGGCGAGAAAGACGGCGCCACTGAGCGCGAGCGCGTGGTGGGCGCGCACGCGGCCCTCGCGCCGCGCCCACGCGTGGACCAGTCCCCCCAGCAGGCCGGCCACGATCACGCTGGCGGCGCCCGCGGGCGCCCCGGCGCCGCCGAGCTTGGCCAGGCGATAGAGCCCGGGCAGGGCGCTGGCCAGCAGCCCCGCCGGCCAGCCCTCGAACAGGCCGATGAGCGCCACCGGGACGCTGCGCGCGTCGATGTAGACGCCCTCGGCGAGCTGGATGCGGGCGATCATCAGGACCACGGAGAGCCCGCCGAAGACGAGCCCGTTGAGCACGAGGCGCCAGCGCCGGGTGCCCCGGCGGCCCGGCTGGAACCACTGATACGTGTACGAGTAAAAGAGGAGGCCGAGGACGACGACGCCGGAGGCTTCGAGGGCGTGGTGCAGGTCGATCTGAGGTCCCTCTCACTCCACCTCGAGGATCATCTCGATCTCGACGGGGATGCCCATCGGCAGCTCGGCCATGCCGACGGCGGAGCGCGCGTGCCGGCCGGTGGCCTCGCCAAAGACTTCCACCATGAGATCGGAGAAGCCGTTGATGACCTTCGGCTGGTCGCCGAACCCCTCCGCCGAGTTGACCATGCCCAGGACCTTGACGACCCGCTTGACCTTGTCGAGGCTGCCCAGGGTCGCGCGCGTGGTGGCCAACAGATTCAGGCCGACCTGGCGGGCTACCTGATAACCCTGCTCCACCGACAGGTCTTTGCCCAGCTTGCCGCGGGCGGTGGCCTTGCCCTCGCGGAGCGGACCGTGGCCGGAGAGGAAGAGCAGATTGCCGACCCGGACCGAGCCCACGTAGTTCGCCAACGGTGTCGGCGGCGTGGGCAGCGTGATGTTCTTCTCCTTCAGGCGAGCCTCGGCGCCCATCGGACGTCATCCTCCTTCGAGGGAATGACAGAGCGCGGTCATCGTGTCACACTGCCGGGGTGTCCGTCAAACCATCGCCCGCCGCGCCCGTGCCGGCCGCCACGCTGGTGCTCCTGCGCGACCGTCCGGGCGGCGGCGTCGAGACGCTCCTGATCCAGCGCCATCTCAAGAGCCGGTTCGCCGCCGGCGACTTCGTGTTCCCGGGAGGCAAGGTCGAAGTCGATGACACGCCCGACGACCCGGGGCGGTGGTGTGCCGGGCTCGGCGCGCACGATGCGGCCCACCGGCTGGGCCTCGACGCGGCGCCGCCCACGGCCCTCGGCTACTGGGTCGGCGCGATCCGCGAGGCCTTCGAGGAGGTCGGGGTGCTGCTCGCCTACGAGCCAGGCGGACGCCCGGCGCGCGCGGACGGGCCCCGCTTCGCCGACTACCGGCGCGCCTGCCAGGGGGACCATCGCGCGTTCTGGAAGATGGTGCGGGGTGAGGGCCTCACGCTGGCCACGGATCGCCTCACGTATTTCGCGCACTGGATCACGCCCGAGGAGCGACCGCTCCGTTTCGACACGCGCTTCTTCGCGGCGGAGATGTTCCCGGGCCAGCCCGCGGTGGCGGACGAGCGCGAGATCGTGGCGGTGCAGTGGCTGGCGCCCGCGGCGGCCCTGGAGGCGTGCCGGCGCGGCGAGATCTCGCTCCGGCTGCCGACGCTCACGAATCTCGCGCTCTTCGACGGCGCCGCCTCCAGCGCGGAGGCGCTCCGCCGCCTCGAAGGACGCAGCGTGCCGATGGTCCGCCCGCGGCTGATCACCGAGCGCGGCACCCAGCGCGCGATCCTCCCGGGGGAGCCGGGCTACTACTAGTGCCGCATCGCCTCGGGCAGCGGCCGCCCTGCGGCTTCGCACGACTGTTCGCAGGCTCGCCTCGGACGGGCGGGGCCAGCCCGCCGACGTCCTGCGGCTCGCACGGCTGTTCGCAGGCTCGCCTCGCGCCACGGCGCTGCGGCTTCGCATTGCCACGCCGGTCCTCGACGTACAACCGCGTACCCCTCCGCCCGGCGCCTCCCTCCGCGCCGCTGAAGCGTCGCCTCGCAGCGGCCACCGCTGCTCGGCTCCTCCTGGGGGGCCTCGTCTCGCTCGTGACTTGGGCCGGCAGCGGTCGGGCACCGGTTGGGGCATCGGCGGAACTGGTTGGAGGCGCACGAGGCGCCGCTTCCGGTCGTTGCGCCGTCGCCTGCGCCGGGAATATACTGCGGCATCCGTCGATGAAGTGGGCTCCGACCCCCGAAAGGAGAGGGAGAGGGCGATGACCACTCAGCCCGGCGCGACCACCACCGTTGCCACCACCAGCGCCGCCCCCGATACGGCCAGGCTCTACCAGGAGGGCATCATCGCGGGCATCATCGGGGCCGCGACCGTCGCTCTCTGGTTCCTGGTCATCGACGTGATCAACGGACGGCCGCTCTACACGCCCACGGTGTTGGGCACGGCCCTCTTCCGACGCGGCGCCGGACTGGGCTCGCTGGAGACGCTGCCCGTCTCGATGGAGATGGTCCTCATGTTCACGTGGGTCCACGGCCTCGCCTTCGCGGCCATCGGTGGCGTCGTTTCACGCCTCCTGGGGATGGCCGAGCGCAACCCCAACATCGGCTTCGGCATCCTCTTGCTCTTCGTCGTCTTCGAGTTCGGGTTCACGATCGCGGCCATGCTCTTCGCGGCCCCCATTCTGAAAGTGCTCACGTGGCCGTCCGTCCTCGTGGCCAACCTGCTCGCCGCCGCGACGATGGCCGCCTACTTCTGGCTCCGCCACCCGAAGCTGAGGGTCGACCCCTAGCGCTCGCGACCCGGCTCCGCCCCGCCTCGCCCGCTGGCTCGATTATTGCGCTGCGCACTCAGAGAGTGCACCGTATGAACCCGCTTGCCCATTACCCGCTGACCGGGAGTGTCGTGGCGAGCGCCCTGGGGGGCCTGGTGCTCTGTGGGTTGATCGTCAAATATGGCTTCTGGCCCCCCGAGGACGCTCAATGAAGGGCGAGAGGGCGTAGCGAACCCCCCGGCGCGGCGCCAGAAGTCCGCTCGTCGTCTCTCTCGGATCGAGGGACCGGCGCCGGTCGAGCGCGCGGAGCCCGTGAACGTGAATGCGCCGGCGGGCCGACCCGAGCGTGTCGAGAGACTGGAGCGCCCGCGCAAACCTGAGCGCGTGGACAAACCGGAGAGGCTGGAGCCGCTGGACAAGCCCGAGCGGGTGGAGCGCCCGCAGAAGCCCGAGCGGGTCGAACGTGTGGAGCGGCCGCAGAGGCCGGAGCGGATCCAGAGGGTCGAGAGACCGGAGCGCATCGAGAAGCCCGAGCGCCGCGGCCGGTAGCTCGGGGACCCGCTCAGACCTTCAGTACGATCTTTCCGAACTGCCTGCCCTCGGCCAGGCGCTGCTGGGCGGCGGCGCCGTCCTTGAGGGGCACGACCTCGTCCACGATGGCCCTGAGCTTGCCGTCGAAGAACAGACGTATGACGTCGTTGAACTCCCTGCGGTTGGCCATGGTCGAGCCGATGATGTGGATCTGGTTCCAGAAGACGATGCGGACGTCGGTCTCGGCGAGGGGGCCGGTGGTCGCGCCGCAGGTGACGAGCCGGCCCCCCTTGCGCACCGAGCGGAGGGACTGCTTCCACGTCGACGCCCCGACGTTCTCGATGACGAGGTCTACGCCGCGCCGGCCCGTTTTGTCGGAGACCGCCTTGGCCCAGTCCTCCTTCGCGTAGTTGATGCCCACGTCGGCGCCGAGCTGGCGGGCGCGCTCGAGCTTGGCGTCGCTCGACGAGGTGACGAAGACGCGCGCCCCGCAGAGCTTGGCGATCTGCACGGCGGTCGACGACACGCCGCCGCCGACGCCGAGGATGAGGACGTCCTGCCCGGCCCGCAGCTGGCCCTGGGTGACCACCATGCGCCAGGCGGTCATGCTGGTGAGGACGACGGACGCCGCGTCCTCGTAGCTGATGCGGTCGGGGAGCTTGACCACGTTGTCGCCCCGCACCTTCACCAGCTCGGCCATGCCGCCGGGGACGTGCTCGCCGACGATGCCGTAGCGCACGCAGAGGCTGTCCTCGCCCTGGATGCAGAACTCGCAGCGATTACAGATGACGTTCGGATTGACCACCACGCGGTCGCCGACCTTCAGGCCCGGCCCCGCGGCCCCGACCTCGGCGATGTCACCGGCGATGTCGCAGCCCGTCCAGAAGGGCAGGGGCGTCTTCAGGGCCGGGATGCCTTCGCGGACGAAGATGTCGAGGTGATTCAGCGCGCAGGCCCGGACCCGAATCAGCACCTCGTCGGGCCCGATCTTGGGGTCGGGAACGTCCTGGAGCCTGAGCTTCTCGGGACCGCCGAACTCGTTGAAGGCCAGCGCTTTCATGGATCTCCCTTCAGGTCTGGTTGAACTCTCCGACCACGCGGGGCAGCCGAGCGTCGTCGAGCCCGGGCGGCCGCGGTCGATAGAAGGCCGTGCGGTCCAGCAGCCCCCCGTAGCGCTCCTTGATGCGGGCTGCGATGTTCGCGTAGGTGCCGGTGACGGCGTAGGTGTCGACCATCTCGTCGGTGATCAGGGCGGCCATGCCGGTCCAGTCGCCCTCGACGGACTTGCGGTGCAGCTTGGCCGCGAGGTCCTGCCAGTCGTGGGCGGCCAGCACGGGCTCGTACGTCCGAGTGGACGCATAGAAGGCGATCTGCTGGCGGACCGCCTCGCGCTCCCGCCCTCGCTCCTCCTCGGTATCGCCGAGGATCACGAACGTCGACGTGGCGTAGGTGAAGTCCTTGCGCGAGCGGCCGGCCGCGCGCAGCCCTTCCTCGACGGCGGGATGGACGTACTCGCGCAGGTAGGTCGGGCTGTTGAACGGGTGGACGTGCAGGCCATCGCACACCTCGCCGGCGATGCGGCACATGTACGCGTTTACCCCGGCGATGTAGATGGGAATCTCGGGGTGGGCGATCGGCCCCGGGTTGAAGAAGGGCGTCATCAGGTCGAAGCGGTAGAACTCGCCCTTGAAGTTGAGCCGGGTTCCGTGCTGCCAGCAGCTCCAGATCGCGCGGAGGGCCGACACGATCTCGCGCATCCGGGGCCCGGGCGATTCGAACTTCACGGAGAACCGGCGCTCGTTGTGCCCCTTGACCTGGGAGCCGAGGCCCAGGATGAACCGGCCCGCGGAGGCCTTCTGAAGGTCCCAGGCGATGTGTGCGGTGATCATGGGGCTGCGCGGGAAGGCCACGGCGATGGCGGTGCCGAGCCTCACCCGCGACGTCACGGTGGCCGCCACGGCCAGGGGCAGGAAAGGATCGTGCTGGGTTTCGGAGGACCAGAGGCAGTCGAACCCCAGCGCCTCGACCCTTCGCGCATAGTCCGAGATGGACGTGAGATCGTGAGTCAGCATGCCGATGTCGAGCTTCACGAGGGACGTCCTCCGCGGTCGGACAACGCGGCCAGCACGGCGCGCGCCTCCCGCATGATCGCCGCGACCACCTCGGCGGCGCCAGGCAGGTCGTGGATGAGCCCCACGCTCTGCCCCGACCACATCGGATAGTATTCGCCGTCGGCCCGCTTGAGCGCGGCCAGGTACACGTCGTTGGCCGCGCTGCGCTGGACGAGGGGTGGCAACACGGGCGCGCCCGAGGCCGTGTAGTCGCGGCTGAACGTGTTCTGCAGCGCGCGGGCGTAGAGTCCCGTGAAGGCGTCGGTCACCGTGGTCTCGTCGCTGTCGCGTTCGAGCAGGCTCTTCTTCCAGAACTCGGCGGCCGCCGACTCCCGCGTGGCCACGAACCGGGTGCCCAGGAGGATGCCGCTGGCGCCGAGGGCCAGCGCCGCCACCAGGCCTCGGCCGTCGGCGATGCCGCCGGCGGCGACCACCGGCACGCGCACGGCGTCCACGATCTGCGGCACCAGGGCCATGGTCCCGACGCTGGCCGCCTCGGCGGACGCCCGTTTGACCCACGTCGAGCGGTGGCCGCCCGCCTCGCTCCCCTGGGCGACGACGATGTCCACGCCGGAGGCGGCGAGCGTCCGCGCGTCCTCCACCGTGGCCACCATCGCCATGACCTTGATGCCCCGGGACCGGCACTCGCGCACCATCGCGGGGCCGGGGTCGCCCAGGCCGATCGACCAGACCGGGACGCGCTCCTCGAGAATCACGCGGAAGGCGGCGTCGATCAGATCGGGCGCGGCGGGCGGGCGGCCGACCGTCGGGGCCAGCCCCAGGCGCTCGCGGAATCCGTTGAGCGTCCCCTGGACGGCGCGCACGGTCGCCTCGGCGATGGTGGCCACGTCCACCGGAGGGCGAAGCGCCGTGTGAAGCCAGAGATTGACGCCGAAGGGGCGAGCAGTGAGCTCGCGCACGCGGCGGATCATTCGGCGGAGGTCGTCCGGCGGCACGTTGAGGCCGGCGAGGACGCCGAGACCGCCGGCGCCCGAGACCTCGGCGACGAGGTCGGGCCCGGCGACGCCGCCCATGCCCGACTGCACGATCGGATGGTCGATGCCGATGAGATCGCAGAGCGCCGTGCGGAAGGTCATCGCGTCAGCTCCTCGAGGGCCTGCTCGCGCAGCTTGCCCCGCGGCACCCGCGGGCCAGCGTCAGCGAGCGGTCCCCCAGCTCGGCGAAGCAGGTGCGCTCGTCGCCGAAGACGATCGCCTCGCCATCGAGAGGGCGCGCGGCGACCGCGTCGAGCAGGCCGCCGACGGTGGACTCCGCGAACGGGTTGGCGGCCATGGCCCTACTTGACGCCGAAGAGGGTCGCGGCGTTCGTGTAGGCGACGCGCTGGGCGACCTCGGGCCGCAGCTCGCCGAGGACCCGGCGCGTCCACTTCATCAGGCGGTCGAGCATGGCCGGCTCGAACAGGCGCGCCGCCCACACGTCGATGCCCATCAGGAACCGGTCGGGCCGCTTCTCGATGAGCGCCTTCCACGCGGGATCGAGCGGACCCTCCTCGGTGGCGAGGTGGGGTGTGCGCTGAAAGTGCATGCCCGAGAGATCCACCATGAGGTTCGAATGGCGCTGGAGCAACGCCTCCATCAGCGCCGGGGAGGCGCTCCCGCCGTGGGCCAGGATGATGGTGGCTCCGGGCTGGGCCTTCAGCGCGGCCGCGAGCGCGCTCGCCGCCCGGGCGTCCAGCTCGTCGTGGATGACGACGGGCACCTTGTGACGCGCGGCAACCTCCAGCGTCTTCACGAACGCCGGCTCGCCGGGATTGCGGTCGATCTTGCGCGCGAGCTGGCGCACGTGGACTTCGCCCACCACCCGCGCTTGCGTCTTGCCGAGCTCGTCCTCGAGGCGCGCGGCCGCGGCCGCGCTGGTGGGGTCGGGCAGAGGCAGGCCGGGAATCACGCGATCGGGATACTTGCGGGCCGCCGCGGCGATCCAGGCCGGATCATCCTTCTGCACGCCGCCCACGCCGAGCAGCACGACCTTGGCCACGTTGTGCCGATTCATGGCGGCCACGTAGGCGTCGACGGCGGTCGCGTTGGGCACGTGGGAATGGGCGTCGATGAGCGGGCCGGCATAGTCGGCGGCCGCGGCGGGGGTGGCCGGCGCCAGGGTCGCCACGGCGACGAGGCACCAGGTGAGCAGGCGCTCAGAGATCTTGAGTCCCATTTCAGATCACGCCCTCGCGCTGCAGAGCGTCGAGGTCGGCATCCGAGAGCCCCAGCCCTCCGTACACCTCGCGGTTGTGGGCGCCGAGCGGGGGTCCGGCCCAGGTGATCGCCGCCGGCGTGTCGCCCAGGCGCGGGGTGGGGGCGACCATGCGCACCGAGCCCAGCTCCGGGTCGGGCACGTCGACGAGGATCCCGCGGGCGATGACGTGCGGGTCCTTGGTGATGTCGGCGATGTCGTACACGGGGCTGGCCGTGAGGTCGATCGTCTCGAAGAGATGCAGCATCTCGTCGAGCGTCCGCCGGCCGATCGCCTCGCTGAGCGCGGCGTCCACCAGATCGTTGTGCCGGACGCGCGCGTCGTTGGTCGCGAAGCGGGGGTCGCCGAGGAGGTGGCCCAGGCCGAGCCCCTTGAAGAGCGCGTCGGCGGAGGCCGGCGTCGACGCCGAGAGCGCCACCCACTTGCCGTCCCCCGTGCGGTAGGTGCCGCGGGGGCTCGCGTTTCCCGACTGGTTGCCGTGGCGCGTGTGCACGGTGCGATCCTGCGCGTACTCGGCGGCGGCCGGCCCCAGCACCGCCAGCAACGGCTCGTAGAGCGAGATGTCGATGACCTGGCCGCGGCCGGAGATCTGATCGCGGTGGCGGAGGGCAGCGAGCACGGCGGAGACGCCCGCCAGCGCCGCCACCATGTCGGCCATCGGGAACGACGGGAGCGTGGGCGGGCCGTCGGCCGGCCCGGTGGTGGCGGCGAAGCCGCTCATCGCCTCGACCATCGTGCCGAAGCCCGGCCGGTCGCGGTAGGGGCCGTCCTGACCCCAGCCGGAGACGCGCGCGAAGATCAGGCGGGGATTCGCCGCCGCGAGGGCGTCCCAGCCCAGCCCCCACTTCTCGAAGGTGCCGGGCCGGAAGTTCTCGATCAACACGTCGGCGCCGGTGACCAGGGTCTTCAGCAACTGCTGACCGTGGGGGACGGCGAGATTGAGCGTGATCGACCGCTTGCCGCGCGCGTAGACCTTCCACCAGAGCTGGCCCCGCTCCTTGAGCCAGGTGCGGAGCGGATCGCCCCCGCGCGGATTCTCCACCTTGATCACATCGGCGCCGTGGTCGGCCAGGACCGTCGAGAGCACACCCCCGGCGATCAGGCGGGAGCAGTCGATGACGCGCAGTCCCTGGAGCACGCGCGGCAGCGGCGAGCGCGGGTCAGCCATCATTTCGGCGTCTTCTTGAAGTGGAGCGCGAGGGCGTCCATGATCCTGGCCAGCGCTTCCTTTTCCGTCCGGCCCCTGACGCTCACGTGGTAGGCGACGGCGGTTGCCACCCACTCGCCGGTCTCGCTCTGGTAGACCTCGACCTCGAACTGCACGCCCGCCAGATTACATCAGAACGGGGCGCGCTGCCGCGGGGCCGGGCGAGCCGGCCGGGGCATCGCGCCGTCACGATCGATCGTAATTCCAGCAAACATTTTCTTCAGCACGCTCGCGGGCTGTTTGTGTCCGCCAGTTTCGCCTTGTCTTTCCGCGCGGAGGTGCGTGAGGTCAGGGCGCACTCGTGCGTCAAGGGGAGACGGGCCTTTCCACAGCCTCGAAGCCGACGCCACCACCCTCTGCGGACTCCATGCCGAGCATTTCGATGTCCAGGCCTCGAGCGTCGATGTCCCGCGCGTGGCCTAGTGGCTTCTGGGCACCTGTGGGTGGCCGGCGGCGGCGTCGGCGATCGTGTGATCGTTCTCCGCGGGGACGGCGCCGCTGACACCGACGGCGCCCACGATGCGGCCGTTGTCGACGATCGGCACCCCGCCCTGGCCGAAGACGAACTGCCAGGCGCCGAGCGTGGCCACGTTGTCGGCGAAGAGCATGCGCTTGGTGAACCGCTCCTCCAGCTCGAGCGTGCTCGCCTGGAAGGCGGCCGCCGCGTTGGCCTTGGCGCGGGCGATCTCGGGCGTCACCCACAGCGCCCCATCCATGCGGTTGCAGGCGACGAGGTGGCCGGCGTCGTCGACGACGACGATGGCGACCTTGAAGCCCAGCTCGCGGGACTTGGCCTGACCCCGCTCGAGGCACTCGTGCGCCTGCTTCAGCGTGAGAGCCATATAGACCTCAGCCCCCCACGGTGATCCAGACCTCCCCCGCGTCGACGCGGACGGGATAGCTGGGCACGCGGGCGTTGCGGGCCGGCATCAGGCACTGGCCCGTTCTGACGTCGTACATCCATCCGTGCCACGGGCACGCCAGCCGCGTGCCGCTGAGCCGGCCCTGGCTGAGCGGCCCGCCCTGATGAGCGCAGGTATCGCCGCACGCGTAGACGGTGTCGCCGACGCGGGCGAGGACGACGCGCACGTCGTTCACGTCGACGCGGGTGAGCTGGCCGGCCGGGAGCTCGTCCAGGCGGGCCACGCGGACTTCACCCACTCAGGCGTCCTCGTCGAGGATCGATCACGTGTCCTCCTTGAGGACATAGGCGCGGTAGAGCCCGGTCATGTACTGCCAGCGCATCTCCGTGGCCTGGCGGACCGCCTCGATCGCCCGCTGCCGCATCTCGGGCGTGGTCGAGTACGTCTCGACGATCTCGTAGCCGCGCTCGCCATGCACCTCGTCGGCCTCGATGTGGACGGCGAAGAACTCGATCTCGTGATCCGTGAAGCCATAGAGGGGCTTGAGCGGCGGCAGGTTGCGGCGGTAGATGCCGGGAACCTGCGACTCCAGGCCGACCAGGAGCCCGGCCGCCGCCTCGTAGAAGGGCTTGTGCGCCATCTCGTAGCACCACGCGGTCAGGGCTCGGGTGGTGGGAAGCTCGACCGTGCGCTCGACCTCGGCGCGGCTCACGCCGCACGCCTCGGCGAAGCGGATGAGCAAGTCCACGTGCTTCGTGCCCGACTCCTCTTCGATGATGTTCTCCAGCAGGAAATCCCGGGCGTCGCCGTAGGGACACTCGGCGTACACCGCGGCGCACCAGCGGGGAAACTGCGAGACGTACTGGTGGTGCTGCGCCGCCCAGGCCCCGAGCTGGGCGCGCGTCAGCTCGCCCTTGACCCACTTCTCGGTGAACGGGTTCAGGCGGCTGTGCTTGGCGTTGACGGCGGCCTCGAGCTGCCGGCGAAACTCGCTGTGGTCAGCCATGGCGTGGCCCCCTTCGGTCGGCATGTCAGGCAGGGCGGACGACGTCGCCGATGCGGATGATCCCTTCATTGAGGATCTGGGCGCGCAGCCCACCGCGGTGGATCAGACCGCTCATGAGGTGGGGGCGCCCGGCCAGCTCCTCGAGGTGCTTGCAGGGCTCGCAGAGCCGGGTGCCGCGCATCTGGACCGGCCCGACCCAGAACGTCTGGCCGACCAAGTGATTGAGGGGCACGCCGGCCGTCGCGATGTTGCGCCGCGTCTCCGCCGCGGTGACCTTGATCCCCAGGCGCTCGCCGGCGGCGTTGAGGAGGCCGTGCTCCAGCGCCTCGATCGTCTCCATCTCGATCAGCGTGACCTCGCGCCCGCCCACGCTGGGCCGGTCGGAGTAATATCCGCGCCCCCGGAAGTATCGATCGCCCTCGAGCCCCCGCCCCGGCACGGCTCGCGTCTCCGCGACGACCTCCAGCGGAGCGCCGGCCTCCTTGCCGATGTGAATGGAGACGACGGTGCCCTGCCACATGCGCACATCATAAGGTATGATCCGGCTACCATGCTCAAGGATCCAGCCGTGAGACACGGGGTCCGATCGGTGATGGCCGTCGTCCTCGTCGCTGCTCTGGGACTGGCGGGCCCGGCCTCCGCCCAGGAGGTCAAGCTCAAGCTCTCGCGCTCTGGCCCCCGCTGGCCCTCATCTTGCCCAGCACGATGAAGTAGGCGGCGCTGGGAACCGGACGGCCGCCCGGCGGCGTCAGTCGGCCAGGGGGTGCTCCGGCTCCCAGGGGTACACGATCCAGGCGTCCGTTTCCTCGGCGTAGTAGTCGGGGCCGTCGCCGGGGAAGCGGTTGCGGCGCGGCTTGTAGTGGAGCACGCACACGTCCACGTGGGCGCCAGCCTTACGCAGGCGGTCGCGCAGAGTCACGATCGTGCTGCCGCTGTCCCACACGTCGTCGACGACGAGGATGCGGCGCCCGGCCACCTGATGCGCCTCGGGAAACTGGACGAAGACCGGCTCGGGCAGCGCGCGCTCCTCGCCGTCGTAGAGCACCACTGCCGCGTAGAGGATATTGCGGATGTTGGCGCGCTCGCTGATGAGGCAGGCCGGCACCATCCCGCCCCGGGTGACGACGAGGAGGTTGTCATAGCCGCGGGGCAGCGCCTTGAGCAGCCTACCGACCAGACGCTCGACGTCGCTCCAGGAGACGTAGTGCTTCGCCGGCTCCGTCATCGCCGCCCCCGCGCGATCACGCGTATCGCCAGCAGAGGTAGCGTTCGGGCGCGATGCGGATCAGGGTGCCGGCCTCCCGGCTGAGCCCCATCGCGCGATACTGGGGATACTTGGCGAGGAGCAGATCGATCCCGCGCGCGTAGTCGGCGCCAGCGGTCAGGATCTCAGCGCGCCCCTCGGCGATCACGTAGCACAGCCGGGTCCACTCCTCGTCGTAGTGGTCCACGACGAGTGCGACCGCGGGGTTCTCGGCGATGTTGCGGAGGCGCCGCAGCGCGCGGGTGCGCTTGGGCTTGGCGTCGATCGCCGAGTAGACGTGCTGCCCATCGAACGCATAGCAGACCGGCACCACCAGCGGCCGCGCCGTGCGGTCCGCCGTCCCCAGCCGGGCCACCCGCGCCTGATGCAGCAGCTCGAGGGCCCAGCCGGGGGGGGCGTCGCTCACCGGATCAGCTTCGCGTACTGGTCGAGGAGTGGCAGGATCTTGTCGCGCCCCTCGGGAGGGAGGCGGAAAAGGGCGCGCGTGATGCCGGCCGACCGGTATGTGTCGAGCGTCTTGTCGTCCGGCTTGGCCCCGAAGACCGAGACCGAGATCGTCTTCATGTCGCGCCCGGCCTTGGCCGCGCGCGCCGTGAGGTCGGCCAGCCCGGGCAGGATCGCCTGCTCGTTGCGACCGCGGGGGAACCAGCCGTCGCAGAACTCGACGACGCGCTGGAGGGTATGGCCGCTCTCGCCGCCCAGCAGGACCGGGGGATGCGGCTTCTGCACGGGCTTGGGCCAGCACCAGATCGGATCGAAGTTGACGAGGTCGCCGTGGAACTCCGCCACGTCCTTCGTCCAGATCTCCTTCATCGCCAGCACCTGCTCGCGCAGCCGCTTGAAGCGCGTCTTGAAGACGGTGCCGTGGTGCTCCATCTCCTCGGCGTTCCAGCCGCCGCCGATGCCGAAGAGGACGCGGCCGCCCGACAGGAGGTCGAGGCTGGCCACGGACTTGGCGGTGGTGATCGTGTCGCGCTCGATGAGGAGGCAGATGCCGGTGCCGACGCGAAGCCGCTTGGTGGCTGCCGCCGCGGCCATCAGCGTGACGAACGGATCGAGCGTGTACTTGTATTCCTCCGGCAGCTGGGCGCCGCCGGCGAACGGGCTGCGGCGGCTGGTGGGGATGTGGGTGTGCTCGGGCACGAAGAGCGACTCGAAGCCGCGCTCCTCGGCGGCTCGGGCCAGCTCGTCGATGCGGATGGCGTACTCGGTGGGGAAGATGCAGAGTCCGATGTGCATGCGTCCCTCCTAGGGCTCGGGTGAGAGCGAGAAGTGGGTGTGGGTGGCCAGCCAGCGACCGCCACGCTGCTCGAAGATGATGGTCAGCCGGCCGGGGCGTGGAAACGTGGAGCCGTCGGGCCTGACCCCCTGCGAGTCCCAGCGCGCGGCGATCCAGGCGTGGTCGCCGACGATGGCGCCGCGCGCCTCGTCCACGCGAACGGTGAAGTCGCGGATCCTCGGCCACACCGGTCGCCACTGATCCTCGGCGACCTTGTCCACGCCCTCGACCATCTCAGCCCGGGTGCCGAACGCCAGCAGCTCGGGGGCGCAGAGCGCCCGGCCCCCGGCGAAGTCCCGCGCGCGGACGCGCGCCTGCCAGTCGCGCAGCCACGCGCGGAGCGGCGCCAGATCGTCGGCGCCCGCGTCGAGCCGCTCGTTGGAGATCTCGATCAGATTGCCGTCGGGGTCGCGGAGGTAGATCGACTCGAGGGGGCGGCGGGCGCCCGTGCGCTTGACCGGTCCTTGCTCGACGGCGACGCCCCGGGTTCGCAGGTGCTCGATCCACCGCGCCAGCGGCTCGCGCGTGAGCAGGCACACGTCGGCGGACCCCGGCGTCGGCCGCGCGGCCTTGGGGTCGAGCTCCCCCCCGGCCTGGTGCAGGTTGATCTTCTGGGCGCCGAATCGCAGCGCCGTGCGCCCCTGGCCGAAGATGACGACCTCCATGCCCAGCACGCGTTGGTAAAACTCAGTGGTGGCGGCGATGTCGCGCACGGTGAGGACGAAGTGGTCGAGCCGGTCGATCTTCAGACGAAGACGCTCTCGGGTAGGAAGGCCAGCGCGTCTCCCGGGCGCGCGCCGCGCACGCGCACCGGGCCCGTCAGCGGGTGGCCGCGGAACGGGCCTCGGGCGGCGACGTCGGCGTGCGTGGAGGCGGGCGTGTCGTAACCATCGGCGGCGTCGCGTGTGTCGAAGACGACCGTGTCGCCCGGATCGATCTCGAGCCGCGGCGGCAGCGCGTTGTTCCACTCGTCGTGGACCCGGCTCGCCTCGAGATGGTGCGTGCAGGCCATCGCTCTCAGGGCAGATCGTGGAGGCGACGCGGGCCGTCCACCGACCAGGCGCCCGGTCCCGTGAATACGATCGCCACCGTCGCCACCAGCACCAGGAGCGGGAACTCGTAACCCCCGACCGCCGCTGGTCCCGACGCGCCGTCCACGACGGCGTGCATGAAGAAGCCCTGGGGCCAGTGCAGCAGGAAGAGCGCCGCCGCCATGATCGGCACCTGGGCCAGCGCCGCCACGGTCGTCCAAAATCCAATGATGAGAGCGAGCCCGCCGAGGAAGTGGGCGCCGAGCAGGTACCAGGTCAGCAGGCCCGAGAGCTCCTCGGGGTTGCCGATGCGGGTCATCAGCTCCCTCGTGCGTTCGAGCCCCAGGACGGCCGTGGCGTAATACCCGTGCATGACGAAGATGATGCCCAGCGTGATGCGTAGGAGTGCCAGGCCCCACGCCTGCCGGTCGTTCATATCACGCCAGGTCGTTCCACACGACCATGCCGGTGCCGGTGCGCCAGGCGATGGCCGGCATGTAGGCGAGCACGTCGGCCGGGCCCTGCGTGAAGGCCATGGCCACGATCCACGCGTTGAGCTCGGCGGTGCCCCCCGAGCCCGCGTCCTCCATACGCTCGAGCGTGCACTCGCGCAGGAGCGCACGGTGGTCGCCCTTCTTGAGCATGTCGAGGAACCACCGGTCGAATTCCTCGTCCACCCAGAAATAACGTGGGCCGCCGGGCTCGTGGGAGAGGCCCCCGGTGCCGATGACGGCGATGCGCTCGGGGCCAGGATAGGCGTGCAGCATGTCGCGCACGACGGTGCCGACCTGATACGCACGCTCGGGCGTGGGGATGGGCGGCACCGTGCAGTTCATCGTCACCGGGACCAGCGGGAGCCGCCCCTCGGGGTTCAGGTAGTGCATGGGCACCGAGATCCCGTCGTCGAACTGCATCTGCCGCAGATGGGCGAACGCGATCCGCCGGCGCGCGCCCTCGTTGACGAGGTAGCGCGCCAGCGCGGCGTGGCCGGGGATGCGGTACTTGCCGAGCGCCAGCCACTCGTCGTACCAGTCGGCGGGACCGACGTGCTCCTCGCCGATGCCCACGGTGAACTCGGGCGTGTTGTTGATGGGCCAGTTGAGCAGGTGATCGTTGCTGAAGGCGATGACGACGTCCGGCCGCGCCGCCTCCAGCCGCTGGCGCATCTCGGCCAGCGCGCGCAACGCCGTCTTCTGCTGCTCCTCCGGCGCCCGGTCGAACCACCCGGTGAGGCCGGGCGAGTGGGTCAGGGCCATGGCGGCGACGATTCGCGCCATGCGCTAGCTCCGCGTCCGCCGCTCGAGCCGCTCGGCCAGCGCGAACGCCTTCGCCGTCTCCTCGGGGAAGGCGCGCTGGTAGGCCTCGAGCGCGGGGTGAGTGTTGGCGTTCAGCGCCGCGCCGTAGAACAGTCTGAGGATTTGCGGAATGAGGTACTGGTGGACGCCCATCTCGTTGAGGCGCCGCACGTCCTTGTCCCGGAGCGCCTCGTACTCCGGGCGGCTCAGCCCGAACTCCCGGCACAGCCCCTCGAGGTCGGTCGTCCAGCGCTCGCGCAGCCGGGCGTCGCGACGGACGTAGAAGATCATCTCGTTGACCGGCAGCGTCTTGTCGCAGCGTTCGACGTTACCCATGCGGACCTCCTGGGAACCGCGGGGGCCCCGCGGCGGCCCTAGTGTACCCGATTTGCGGCCCCCCTTGACTTCGTCGGACTTTGGTCAGAGAGTGGCGCGCACCGATGTTCAGTTCCGTCCGCACGCCACGCGTCTACGAGCACATCGTCCGGCAGGTCGAGCGCGCCATCTTCGAGGGACGCCTGGGCACGGGCGACCGGCTGCCGCCGGAGCGCGAGCTGGTCCGCCAGTTCCGCGCCAGCCGCGTCGCCGTGCGGGAGGCGCTGCGCACGCTCGAGCACCGCGGTCTCATCGAGGTGCGCCACGGCTCCAGCGGCGGCCACTTCGTGCGTCACGTCGATGCCGGGCTCCTCCGCCGCGACTTCACCACGCTGCTCCGGCTGGCGCGGGTGTCGGTGGCTCACCTCCTCGAGGCGCGTCTGCTGATCGAGCCGGAGATCGCGCGGCTGGCCGCCCATCGGGCCACCGACGCCGATCTCAAGGCGCTCGGCACCGCTCTGGACGAGCGCGTCGCGCTGGCGGCGGGGGGCGGCCATCCGCGCCCACTCGACATCGGCTTCCACCGGCTGCTGGCGGTGGCGGCGCGGAATCCGGTGCACGCCGTGCTGACGGACGCCCTCATGGATCTGGAGGCGGAGGTGCTGGGGCCACGGATCGAGCTGACCGCGGAGGACCAGGCCGAGGTGGGTGCCGCTCACCGCGAGATCCTGGACGCGATCGCCGCGCGCGAGGGCGAGCGCGCCCGCGCCGCGATGCAGGGCCACATCGTGGACATGCGGCGGCTGCACCGGGGCGTGCGGGACGCCGCCTCCTGAGCCGTGAAGATCGGGGCGTTCCGCGGCTACCGCTACGGCCTCGGGCAGCCACGCGATCTCTCCAAGGTGGTGGCGCCCCCTTACGACCAGATCAGCCCCCAGACGCAGGAGCAGCTCCTCGCCCTGAGCCCGCACAACATCGTCCGCGTCACGCTTCCCAGGGACCAGCCCGGAGCCGACAAGTATCAGGGGGCGCGTCAGGTGCTCGAGGCCTGGCTGGCCGAGGGCGTCTGGGCGAGGGAGGAACGGCCCGCGATCTATCCCTACCACCAGACCTATGCGGTGGGCGGGGCCTCGGTGACCCGCGCCGGCTTCGTCGCCCTGGGTGAGGTCAGCGACTACGGGGAGGGCATCGTGCGCCCCCACGAGCGGACGCACGCGGGCCCCAAGCAGGATCGGATGCGGCTGCTGGAGACGACGGGCGCCGACGTCGGTCTGCTCTTCATGCTGGTCAGCGATCCCCAGAGGGTGCTCCTGGAGGCGCTGACGCCCACGGGCGAACCGATCGCCGAGGCGCGCGACCTCCAGGGCCAGCTGCACCGGGTATGGCGCATCACCGACGGGGCCACCATCGCGGGGGTGCAGGCGCTCATGGCGCCGAAGTCGGTGATCATCGCCGACGGCCACCATCGCTACGAGACGGCCGTCGAGTACGCGCGCCGCCGCCCGGGCGCGCGCCACAAGCTCATGGCCTTCTGCACCCTGGAGGCGCCCGGGCTCACGATCTTTCCGAACCACCGCCTCGTGAACCACGTGGACGGGTTCACCCTCGAGGGGCTGGCGAAGGCGGCAGGCGCCTGGTTCGACGTGGGCCCGCTCGACGATCCCCTCCGCTTCCGCCCGACGAATCGCACCGTCGGCGTCGTCGCCGGCCGGCAGGCGATGGTGTTCGGCCTGCGCGAGGACGCGTTCGAGCGCCTGCCCTGGCCGCGCGGGACCTCGCGCGCCTGGCGCCGGCTGGCGGTGTCGATCCTCCATGAGGGGCTGCTCAAGCCGTTCCTCGACGTCACCGACGAGAAGCTCGACGCCAAGACGCACGTCGACTATACCGCCGACCAGGCCGAGGCGGTCGGGCTGGTCCGGGCCGGACGCTGCCAGGCGGCTTTCCTCATCGCGCCGACCACCGCCGAGGAGCTGCGGGCGGTGGTGGACGGAGGCGAGCGGCTGCCGCAAAAATCGACGCACTTCTATCCGAAGCTTCTGGACGGCCTCGTGTTCCACCGATACGAGGAGTCATCGGAGGAGGGCTCATGACTTCGAGTCGACGGCGAATGCTAGGGATCGTCATCGCGGCGCTGGTGGCGGCGCTGGGCGCGGCGGGCTGGGCCGAGGCGCAGTCGGCGCTGGAGACGGTGAAGAAGCGCGGCAAGCTGATCGCCGGTGTGAAAACCGACTTCCCGCCCTTCGGCACCATCGACAGCGGCGGCCAGAACGTCGGCTTCGACGTGGACGTGGCCCACCTCTTCGCCCGGGCGCTCTTCAACGACGAGCACCAGGTCGAGCTGGTGGCGGTGACCTCGGGCAACCGCATTCCTTTCCTCCAGTCGGGCAAGATCGACATCATCATCGCCACCGTCACCATCACCGACGAGCGGCGGCAGGTGGTCGAGTTCTCCGAGCCGTACTTCATGTCGGGCTCGCTGCTCCTTGTTCCCAGGTCGAGCCCGGTGCGCGGCCTGGACGATCTGGCCGGCAAGACCGTGGCGGTGGTCCAGGGCGCCATCCAGGACAAGGACGTGGAGCAGCTCCAGCCGCGAGCCAACCGGATCAAGTTCGGCAAGGTGTCGGAGGCCGTCCTGGCGGTGAAGGGTGGGCGCGCCGACGCCTATGTGCACGACGACATCGTCATCCTCAGCCTGGCCAAGGAGAATTCGGACCTCAAGGCGGTCGGCAAGCCGTTCGTGCCCCGGCCCTACGGGATCGCGGTGCGCAAGGGCGACACCGAGTTCATCCAGTGGGTGAACGCGCAGCTGGGGCGGATGCGCCAGGACGGGACGTACGATCGGCTCTGGCGCAAATACTTCGCCGACGTCGAGGCTCAGCTCGTCAAGCCGTGACGGGCGGCCCGACCGCCTACAGCTTCGACTGGTCCGCGGTCGCGCGGGGGCTGCCCTACCTGCTGGAGGGGGCGGCACTCACCGTCCTCATCTCCGCCGTCGCCATGGTCCTGGCGCTCGGGGTGGGGCTGGGGCTGGCGGCGCTCTCCCAGGTCCCCGGCCGCCTCCCGCCCCGCATGGTCGCCGCCTACGTCGAGGTCTTCCGGAACACGCCGCTGCTCATCCAGATCTTCATCGTCTACTTCGGGCTGCCCCAGCTCGGGCTCAAGCTCTCGCCCTTCCTCAGCGGGCTCTCCGCGCTGGTGCTCTACGCGGCCGCCTACAACGCCGAAATCTTCCGGGCCGGCCTGGAGGCGGTGCCCAAGGGGCAGTTCGAGGCGGCGCGCTCCACGGGCCTCACCGAGCTCCAGGCGCTGCGCTACGTGATCGTTCCCCAGGCGGTCCGCATCTCGTTCCCCGCGCTCGGCAACAACCTGGTCTCGCTGGTCAAGAACTCGTCGCTGGTGTCGACCATCGGCATGGTCGAACTGATGTTCGTGGCCAACGACATCTCCTTCAACAACTTCCGCACGTTCGAGATCTACGGGGCCGCCGCCGTCCTCTACATCGTCCTCGTCCTGGCGCTCACCCGGCTCCTGCGCCTGGCCGAAGAGCGCCTGCTGCCGGCCCCGTGAACCTCACGGTGGTCGTGGAGACGCTGCCCTACCTGCTTCGCGGCACCGTGAGCACCGTCGCCATCGCCGCCGCCGTCGTCGTCCTCGGCACCGCCGCTGGCGTCGTCCTCGGGCTGCTGCGCTTCGTGCCGTGGACGTGGCTGGAGACGGTCGTGGCCTGGGTGGTCGAGCTCGTCCGCGCGGTGCCGTTGCTCCTGCTGATCTTCTTCATCTTCTTCGGTCTACCGGCGCTCAACATCAGGATCCCGACGTTCCCGGCGGCCGTGCTGGCGATGAGCCTCTGGATGGCGGTCAACACCTCCGAGGTGGTACGGGGCGGCATCAAGTCGATTCCGCGTGGACAGTTCGAGGCGGCGCGATCGACCGGGCTCACGGGGCTGCAGACGATGCGCTACGTCATCTTCCCGCAGGCCGTGCGCCGGATGATCCCGCCCTTCGTCGGTCTCTGCACGATCCTCGTGAAGGACACGTCGCTGGCCGCGATCATCGGGGTGTTCGAGCTGACCCGGGCCGCTCAGGAGACGATCGAGCGGACGCTGCGCTCCTTCGAGATCTACCTGGTCACGGCCGCGATCTACTTCGCGATCTGCTTCCCACTGACGCGCTTCGCCCAGAAAGCGGAAGCTCGGCTCCACCGTCCGTAAGCGGCGGTCAGCCGTACGCCCCCCGCGGAGGTCGGCCCGGGGCCTCGCTCGACCACGAGCCTGGCGCTCGGGGACCGTCCTCGCCGTTCCCAACCTGGGCGCGGGCTGTTGGTCGGCCGGCGGGAACGGGTCTCGCGAGGCCCCGGGCCGACCTCCGCGGGGCCGGACGCTCGACCACGAGCCTGGCGTCCAGATCCTGTCATCGTCGTTCCCAATCCTGGCGCGAGCCGTTTGGCGGTAGGCGGGAACGGGTCTCGCCGAGCCCCCGGCGCCTTCCCGAGCGAGGGGGCCGCCGGGCTAGCTCAGCGTGAAGCGAACGGGAAGGACGATCCAGACCTCGACCGGCTGGCCGCGCCGCCAGGCCGGCTCGAACCGCCAGCGCCCGACCGCCTCCGCTGCCGCGGCGTCGAGCTCGGGATGGCCCGACGAGCGCTCGATCACGATCTCGGCTACGGTGCCGTCGGCACTCACCCGCACCCGCAGGAGCGTGGTCCCCTGCGCGCCCGCGCGTCGCGCCCCTTCGGGATAGCGCAGCGGCGTCTGGGACGCGATCCGTGGCGCGCTCGACATCGCCGTGGCCGCGTCACCGCTGCTGGCGATCCCGGGTGTCTGCGGGCCATCCGCCGCCGCGGCGTCGCCGTCCGCCGGAGGAGCCGGACTCCGGGATTCCGTCGCGACAGGCTCACGCGCGGGCATCGCGCCGGGCGCCGGCGTCGGCGCCTCACGTGCGACGGGCACCGCCGCAGGCGCCTCGCGGCGCGGCACCGGGCGGGGCGATTCCGGCGCCGGCGCCGACGCCGGGGCCGGTGGCGTCACGTGGCCCGAGTCCGCGGGGCCGATCAGCTCGAGTACGGTGACCGAGGGCGAGCGGTCGCCGACGAGCTGCAGCCACAGGAGCAGGATCAGGCTGCCGTGCAGCGCCCACGAGATGGCCAGGGACCAGTGCAGCGGCCGCATCGGTGTCAGAAACTGAGGCGGATCCCGCCGTGGATCAGTCGCGGGGCGCCGATCGAGACGACGCCCTCGCTCGTGCGGCCGGTGGCGTACGTCTCGTCGAGGAGGTTCTCCACCCCGACGAAGGCCTCGCCCCACTTCGCGAACGGCCGGGAGAGTGTGAGATCCACGACGACGAAGCTGCCGAGGGGCAGCGTGTTGAGGTCGTCCTCGAACTGACGGCCGACGAAGCGCGCGGTGGCGGAGGCGTTGACCCATGCCGGATTCTGGTAGCGCCCGCCCAGGGTATAGGTGTGCTCGGGCACCTGCGCCAAGCGCTTGCCCTCGAGGCTGCGCTGCTGGGACGCCTCGACGACCCGCGCGTCGGTGTAGAGGTGGCTGGCGACCAGACGCCATGCCCTGGCCGGCCGCAGCTCCAGCTCGGTCTCCACCCCCCGGATGCGCCCGAGGTCGAGGTTCTGGCGCTGGCGGCATGTGGTGACACCGGCACCGCAGTCGGGATGAGGCGTGCTGAGCGTGACGTTGGCGATGAGGTGCTCGACGTCGTTCCAGAAGCCGGTGACGCGGGCGTCCAGCGGACCCCAGCGCTGGTGGACGCTGAGCTCGCCGCCGGTCAGGCGCTCGGGGCGGAGCTTCTCGTTGGCGGCGGTGACGTCGTTGCGAACGCGAAAGACCCGGTACAGCTCGTTGAGCGTGGGGGCCCGGAATCCCTGGTACACCGACGCGCGGAGATCGGTCGCGGGCGTGGCACGCCAGAGGGCGGCCAGGCGGGGGCTGACCGCCAGTTGGTCGCTGTCGTCGAAGTCCTTGCGGAGAAGCACGCCGCTCGCGAGCGTGTCGCGGCGTGAGGCGTTGTAGGTGAGCCAGTAGTCGGCGCGCAAGCCGCCGATGAGCTCCCACTGGGGGACAGGCGTGAAGACGTCCTGCAGGAAGGCGCCGGTGATGAGCTGCTCGCCGCCAGCGACGCGCCGGCGTTGGAAGATGCCAGTGACGCCCGAGAACACGTTCTCGTCAGTCTCGCCCTCCACCCAGCGGACATCGGCGCCGGCGAGCACCAGGTGGGACCCGAAGAGCCGGCTCCACTGGAGGGCGCCGCCGCCGGCGGCGGCCGCCGGCACCGTCTGATCGAGGACCAGGATCTCAGAGTTACGATCGTCGGCCTGGCGGGAGAAGGTGCTGCGGAACGCCTGGTCCTGCCCGTAGATGTTGAAGGTCCACGTGCTCCCGTCCGAGGTGCGCACGCGGCCGCCCGCCACCAGATCGCCGGCGGAGGTGTCGTTGACCTGGAGCGGCGTGCCGTTGCCCCGGTCCTCGTCGTAGTAGTTGCCGCGGAGAAAGAAGGAAACGTCCGGCGAGACGACCCACTCCAGGCGGCCGTTGAACGTCTCGTGCTCGGAGTCCGCGTTGACGTCGATGGTGCCCCGCCGCGACGGCAGCACCACCTTGTAGCCGTCGGTGGTGAAGTGGTTGCCCTCCACGCTCAGGCGAAAGGGCCCGTGGACCTCGTTGAGGAGCAGGTCGAGGTTGGCGGTGTCGCGGCTGCCGTAGCTGGCCTCGAAAGCGCCGCCCCGCTCGGTCACCGGGCGCGAGAGGAGGTGGATCACCCCGCCGAGCGCGTAGTTGCCCCACACGCTGGAGCCCCCGCCCCGCACCACCTCGATCTGCTCCAGGCCGAGCAGCGGCACCCGGTTCCAGTACACCCAGCCGCCGAAGGGATCGTTGATCGGCACGCCGTCCAGCAGCACGAGCGCCCGGCTGGTGCCGCTCGGTCCGATGCCGCGCAGGGACACGCCCTGGGTCGTGGGATGGCCGACGACGCTGGAGGTGCGGCGGAAGAGGCTGAAGCCCGGCACCTGGCGCAGCAGGTCGTCGATGGTCCGGCTGGCCGACTGCTCGATGTCCTCGCGTGTGATCACGGTCACGCTGGCCGGCGAGTCGCTGGCGCGCTGCTCCATCCGGCCGGGGGTCACCACCACCGGATCGAGGCGCGTGGGCGGCTCTGCTTCCTCGGCGGCGGCGGCGCCGGCGCCGAGGAGCAGCGCGGCCAGAAGCCCGAGCGCCTTCATCGCGCGCTCAGCGAGAACTTCACGGGGACCTCCACCCAGCTCTCGACGGCGCGGGGGCCGCGCTTGGCGGGCAGGAAGGTCCAGCGCTTGACGGTCTGGAGGGCGGCGTCGTCGAGTTCGGGGGAGCCCGACGTGCGCTTCAGCCGTACGTCACCCACGCTCCCGTCGGCGCGCACGTCGACGTCGAGGAGCACCAACCCCTCGACGCGCTGCTCGCGCGCCGCCGACGGGTAGGGCGGCAGCGGCGTGTCGCGGTACTGCGCGGGGACTAGCGGGTAGGGCGCGCGAACCTCGATGGGCGGAAGCCGGATCACCTCGTCCTGGGCGGCACAGGGCGCGACGAGCGCGGTGAGGCACAGGACCGCAAGGGCCCGGCGGATCATGAGCGCTGGCTCGCAGGGCCCAGATGCTACACAGCGGTATCGGACGTGTCAAACCAGGGCATTGACAAGCCGGGGGGTGCGTATTACGGTCTCGCCGCTACCGGAGTGGGCGGTCCGCGCCGTACCTCGAACGCCGGAGGTTCACCATGCGGTTCTGGCATCGTTGCTCCATCCTGTTGCTCGTCGCGTCAGCCCTCGGATTCTACGCAACGTCTCAAGCGCAGCAGGCGCCGCCGCCACCGCCTTCGTGGCAACAGGGTCGGCCGCCAGCGCTGGGCGACTCGCCGCTGGCCCCGCACGCCCAGCCGCCGGCGCCCTTGCCGGCTGAGAGGATTCCCGTCGACAAGATCAAGCTGCCGCCGGGCTTCAAGGCCCAGCTGTGGGCGTCTGGGATCTCCAACGCGCGCGCCATGACCCTGGGGAGCAAGGGCACGCTCTTCGTGTCGAGCCGGGTGGCCGGCAACGTCTACGCGGTGGTGGACCGGGCGGGCAAGCATGAGGTCAAGGTCATCGCCAAGGGCCTCACCCAGCCCAACGGCGTGGCTTTCAAGGACGGCACGCTCTACGTCGCCGCGATCTCTCGCATCCTCAAGTACGAGGGGATCGAGGACAAGCTCGACGACCCCGGCGAGCCCAAGGTCGTCATCGACACCCTCCCCAAGGACCTGCCCCACGGCTGGAAGTACCTGGCCTTCGGGCCCGACGGCAAGCTCTACTTCAACATCGGCGCGCCCGGCAACATCGTCCTGCCGCCCGAGACCCACGCCAACATCTCGCGGATCAACCCCGACGGCACCGGGTTCGAGTACGTCGCCCGCGGCGTGCGCAACAGCGTGGGGTTCGACTGGCACCCGGTGACCAAGGAGCTCTACTTCGCCAACCACGGGCGCGACTGGCTGGGCGACGACGTGCCGAACGACACCCTGCACCACGTCGGTGGGCGTCCCGGCTTTGTCCCGCACTTCGGCTATCCGTTCTGCCACCAGGGCGACATCCTCGACCCGGACTTCGGGCGCGGCCACTCCTGCAGCGAGTTCAACAACCCACTGCTCAAGCTCGGGCCCCACGTGGCCCCCATCGGCGTCGCCTTCTACAACGGCAACATGTTCCCGGCTGAGTACAAGAACCGCCTCTTCATCGCCCAGCGCGGCTCCTGGAACCGGACCCAGAAGAGCGGCTTCCGGGTGATGATGGTCTCCCTGGCCATGGGGCAGCCTCCCCAGTACGAACTCTTCGCCGAAGGCTGGCTACAGGGCGATCAGTTCTGGGGCCGGCCCGTGTACCCGTACGTGATGCCGGACGGCTCGCTGCTGGTCTCCGACGACTACGCCGGCGCCATCTTCCGGATCACCTACCAGCGCTGAGAGCCTCCGGCCCGAACACCCCCGTCGGTAACGGCCGGGGGTGTTCTCTGTCCGGCGCTCGCCGCCCGGCCCCGGTGGAGGTAGCATGGGCCCCGGTGCTCGAGAGCGAATGCGGGCGATCCCTAGCGTCCTCCTCCTGCTGGGCGTGCTGGTCACGATGGGGACGCCGACAGGGGGACGGGCCGCAGACATCGACGCCGGGCGGCGGAAGGCCGAAGTGTGCGCGGCGTGCCACGGCCCGGACGGCCGCTCGACGAACCCGGCCATCCCGTCGCTGGCCGGCCAGCCGACCCTCTATACCCACTGGCAGCTCATCCTCTTCCGCGACGGGCGCCGCAAGGATCCACAGATGACGCCGGTGGCGGCGCCCCTGAGTGAGGCCGACATAGAGGACCTCGCCGCCTACTTTGCGGCCCGGCCGCCTGCCCCGCCCAGGGGGACCGTGGATCCGGCCACCGCCGAGGCGGGCCGCCGGCTGGTGGGGGTCCACCACTGCGACTCATGCCACCGGCCGCGTCTGGACGGCCAGAACCAGATTCCCCGCATCGCCGCCCAGCACTACGAGTACCTGCTCAACCAGCTCCGCGGGTTCAAGGCCCAGACCCGCGGCGAGCTCGAAGGAACCATGACCTCAGCGGCCCGACCGCTCTCCGACGAGGAGATCGAGATCGTGGCCCGGTACATCGCGAGCCTGCCATGACACCACGTTCTACGTTTGCTCTCCTCCTGCTGCTGGCGGCCCCGGCCTGGGCCGGTGGCTCCAACTACGCCATCGCGCCCGGCGCCCGCCCCAACCTCGAAGGAAAGATCTCGGAGTGGGCAGTGCCGACGCCCCAGTTCGCGCGGGACCCAGCGCCCGGCCCCGACGGCAACATCTACATCGCCGTCATGTCCGGCAACAAGATCGCGCGCTTCGACACCCGCGCGAAGTCGTTCAAGGAGTGGGACCTGCCGCCCGGCGCGCGCCCCCACGGGTTGCTCGTCGATCGCGAGGGCCAGGTCTGGTACACGGGCAATGGCAACGGCACCATCGGCCACCTCGACCCCACCACGGGCAGGGTGACGCAACACAAGGCGCCGTCGGGCGGCGACCCGCACACGCTCGTGATCGACGACAAGGGCGTCATCTGGTTCACGGTCCAGGGCGGCCAGCGGATCGGGCGGCTCGACACGAAGAGCGGTCAGATCACGGAGTTCAAGACGCGTGGAAATCCTTACGGCATCGCCCTGGACAAGTCGGGCAACGTGTGGTTCTGCCAGCTCGGCGGCGACCGCCTCGGTCGGCTCGACCACGCGACCGGCAAGATCACCGAGCTGCCGCTCCAGGCCGGCGCTCACCCGCGCCGCATGGCCGTCGCGTCGGACGGCTCGCTCTGGGTCACGCTCTTCGGTACCGGAAAGCTGATCCGGGTCGACCCGGTGGCCCAGAAAATCGTCAAGGAGTACGGGCTGCCCGCGGGGGCTGGCGGCGGGCCTTACGCGGTCACCGTGGACGCCGCCGGCATCGTGTGGGTCAACGAGATCCAGACCGACACCGTGGTGCGGCTCGACCCCGGGACCGGCCAGATGCGCGTCTTTAACCTGCCGTCGAAGAACGTCGGCATCCGGAAGATGATCGTGGATGCCGACGGCCGCCTCTGGTACATGGGCAGCCACAACGGCCGGCTGGGCGTGATCGAGTGATCCGCTGGCTCCTGGCGGCGCTCCTCGTGGGCATTCCCACGGGCGCGCCGGCCGAGGACGCGCTGTGGGAGCTACTCAAGGGCGGAGGACAGGTGGTCATCATGCGTCACGCCTCGACCGAGCCCGGCGTCGGCGATCCGCCGGGCTTCAAGCTGGACGATTGCGCGACCCAGCGGAACTTGAGCGGGGCCGGGCGCGAGGAGGCGCGGCGGATCGACGCCGCCTTCCGCGCGCGCGGCGTTCCGGTCGGCCGGGTGCTCTCGAGCCGCTGGTGCCGGTGCCTGGAGACCGCGCGGCTGGCGTTCGGCCGCGTCGAGCCGTGGCCACCGCTCGACTCCTTCTTCGAGGACCGCAGCCGCGAGCCCGAGCAGACGCAGGCCGCGCGCACGCTGGCGGGCGCGCACCCCGCCGGCGGCAACCTGATCCTCGTCACGCATCAGATCAACGCCGGGGCCCTCACCGGCGTCTATCCGGTGTCCGGCGAGATGGTGGTGGTCACGCCGCAGGGCGGCGGCCAGTTCCGCGTCGCTGGTCGCCTCCCGCCTTCGGCGCTGCCGCGGAACTGAGGAGCACGCTACTCTTCCTGGACCTCCCCGTCCCACTCGATCTTGATCCCACGCTGGACCGACTGGGAGGCCGGGCAGCCCTTCTCGTGCACCTCGATGGCGCGCAGCGCGTCCTCGCGCCGGCCCTGGGGCACGCGGAGCTTGTAGTGCACCTTGATCCGCGTGATCAGCGGCTTGCCGTCCACGTTCTCGATGAACCCCTCGACCTCGGAGGCGAGGCGATCGGGCTGGGTGGGGATCTTCCGCGCCGCTAGCGCTCCCGCTAGCGTGCCCGTCATTCAGCCCGCCACCGCGGCGACGATGTGGTCGAGCGTGGTCGGCAGCTCCTCCTCCGGCTCGACGCCGTAGAACTTCTTGATCCCGCCGTGGACGCCGTAGCTGACCGGCTCTGGAAAGTGCTCGATGTACGCCCGGCGTTTCGGGCCCTTGTCCTTCACGATCTTGACGCGTGACACGTGGATCAACTCGGCCATCGCGGTCTCCTTTCGGGGGTGTCAGGCCAGATCGAAGAGCAGGATCTCGTCATTGGTGCTCGTCCCCCAGCTCGATGCTCATCTGATGGGTGCGGACCTGGCGGACCACCTCGTTGTAGCGGTCCAGCATGGCCTTACGCACGCCATCGAAGCGCCAGCGCTCGACCACGACGCCCATCACGAAGCCCATCCCGATCAGATAGATGCCGAGCGCCAGCCGCAAGATTCTTCGCCGCCAGAGGGGACTCACGGCTCCGAGGCTACCCGATCGGCCGGCAGAATGCGATTGCCCGGGCCCGCGGCCCCTGACTGCTCCTCGCTCCACAGCAGTGGCAGCGCCAGCAACGGCAGCAGCCCCACCAGGCCCACCGTGACCATCAGTCGGCCGACGTTCGAGTAGTCGTGCTGGTTGACCTGGAACAGCTCGTTGAGATACTGCGTGAAGAGCTGACTGGCCGAGAGGGCGAGGTTCATCAGCGACGCCATGATGGCGAACATGGTGGCCTCGGCCCCGGGCGGCGCCGATTTGGCGATGAGCACGAGCATGGGGACCATGGTGAGCTGGCTGAGCGGCGCCGAGATGGTCGTGTCGACGAAGGCCAGCGTGCGAGCGCTGATGCCCAGCCACTCGTGCAGGCCGTAGAAGAGGCCGATGTTGGGCAGGTAGAGGATCGTGCCGGCGATCACGACCCAGAAGAGCGTGAAGCTCACCGGCCGCTTGACGATCGTCTTGCGGAAGACGAGGAGGCCCAGGAGGCTCAGCACCGAGCTCACCTGCGCCAGCACGCCGAGGAACTTCTGGTCGAAGCCCAGGCGGTCGATCACCCAGTAGCTGTAGCCCTGGCCCACGTCGGGCGTAGCGCGGAAGAGGAAGATGACGATGGAGGCGACGGCGACGCCGCGCGAGATGCCCACGTGCTGGAGCAGCGTTCCGATGAGGACCAGCGAGACCACCAGCACGATCTCCTGCGCATAGGGGGCGTGCAGGGTCTCGAGCGCGGCCCCCATGGCCGCGTAGCCGAGGCCGCCGACGAGGACGAGCCGGGCCTTGCCGCCCCCCAGCGGCCCCGCGTCCGCGCTCGCCGGCATCAGCCGCGCCCGCGCCGGGCGCACGATGGCGATGCTGGCGGCCACCACCAGGGGCAGCGCGGTGGCGACGGCGAAAGTCGGCCGGGAGCCGATGATGCCCGCCAGCCAGCCCGAGAGATAGCCGACGCTGATACCCCCCAGCAGTACCGCCATCCGCCCGAACGTCTGGATCTGACCGATCTCGTCGTCGGTCCGGGCGACCTCCACGCTGAGGGCGTCGGCGACCACGTCCTGGACCATGTAGCCGATGGTGACCAGCAGGGCCGCGACGAGGTAGGGGCCCCGGGTCGCGACGGTCGTCGCCATCAGGACGTACCCGGCCAGCGTGCAGCCGGCTCCGATCAGCATGTAGGCCAGTCGGCGGCTGCCGAAGATGGGGTGCACGTCGGAGGCGACCCCGGCGACCATCTTCATGGACCAGGGCAGGCCGAGCCAGAACGCGATCCCGGCCGCCTCCGCCGGCTCGAGCTGGAGCGTGTCCTTCTGGAAGAAGATCTCGGCGACGCCGGTCACGGCGCTGGCGCCGTAGCAGAAATAGGTGACGAGGACCGGGATCCAGGCCGGCCGAAAGCCGCCGAGGAGGGTGGGTGGCACGCCCTATCCTAACCCCCCCCGGGGAAACCTCACCCACCGTTGGCAAAATTTTCGCGACGCGGACGGTAGAAGCGTCATCTAAAACGCTGAACTTTCAGCAGGACCGGCACGTTGTAAGATTGGCAGCCCGTTTGCTTGTTATGCTAGGGGGTGAATGAAGGTGTTGGACCGTGCCGTGGCCCTCTGGCAGTCCCGGAGCTTCTGGCGGGGGCGACCACGGCCGCGCCTCGCCCTGGCGCTGGGTGGCGGGGGCGTCATCGGGGGTATGTACGAGGTCGGCGCGCTGGCCGCTCTCGAGGAGCGGCTGAACGATGAGGGGCGGGGCTTCGACATCTATGTCGGCTGCAGCGCCGGCGCGGTGGTCGCCTCCCTTCTGGCCAGCGACATTCGCGCTGGCGAACTCTACCGGATCCTCGACGAGGACCTGACCGACCCCCTCAACTTCCAGCGGGGCGCCGTGTTCTCGTCGGACTCCTTCCGGCGGGCGGCCGGGCGCTTCGGCCAGATGGTCTGGGCCTTCGGCAAGAACGCGATGACCGGGCTCCGAGGTTCCGTCCCCGACATGCTGGCCCGCGCCGAACGCGACCTGCCTCCCGGGTTCTTTTCCCTGGAGGCGCTCGAGCGGTTCATGCGGGAAGCGTTCGCGGCGCGCGGTCTGCCCAACTCGTTCCGCGAGCTCTCCCGCACGCTGCTGATTCCCGCCATCGACCTGGACCGCGCGGAGCGGGTGGTCTTCGGCCAGGGAGACCTGCACAACGTTCCGATCAGCCAGGCCGTCGCCGCCTCCTCGGCGATCCCCGGCTTCTTCGAGCCCTACACCATCGGGGGACGTGACTACGTGGATGGCGGCGTCGGGTTCAGCGGCCACGCGGACCTGGCGGCCGAGGCGGGCGCCGAGATCGTGTTCGTGGTGCACCCGCTGGTGCCGAGCCTGTCCGACGGGGACGGTCCCGGGATTCGCGCGCGGGGTCTCTACACGATCATGGAGCAGGCCAGCCGCATCTACGGCCAGAACCTCCTCCAGCTGGGCCTGGCGGCGCTCTCCATCAAGCTCCCGCGGACCACCTTCTTCCTGCTCGAGCCCCCGCGCACCAAGACGCCGCTCTTCGGCCCCTCGATGGGCTTCGAGGCGGCGCGCGCCGCGCTCCGCTTCGGCTACACCTCGACCAAGGAGTGGCTCGACACGAAGGGGCAGCCGCTCCTGCGCCGCCTCCTGCCCGAGCAGGACGCCGTCACCTCGTAGCCCGCGCTATTCGATCACGCCCCTGGCGCGGAGCCGGGCGATCTCCGGGGCGCCGAGCCCGAGCTCCTCCAGCACGGTGTCGGTGTGCTCGCCGGGCAGCGGGGCGGCGTGGCGGACGACCCCCGGCGTCTCGGAGAGCTTGATGGCGATCCCGAACTGTCTCACCTTCCCGAACTTCGGGTGCTCGGCCTCGACGATCATCTGCCGGTGGTTGACCTGGGGGTCGTGCACCGCCTCCTCGACGTCGTACACCTTGCCAACGCACACGTCGGCCTTGACGAGGCGCTCGTACCACTCGTCGCGGTCGCGCGTCTTGATGATCGCCTCGATCTCGCGCCGCGCCGCCTCTTCCTCGGCGTTGGCCGCGCGCACGAACTGATCCGGCCGGCGCGCGAAGCGCGCGAGATCGGGGCGGCCGATCGCCTTGCAGAAGTTCTCCCAGAGCCAGGGCTCGGTGCAGCCGATGGTCAGGAGCTTGCCGTCGCGAGTCTCGTAGATGGCGTAGTAGGGGTAGGAGCCGCCCAGGAACCCTTCGCCCCGGCGGGGGGCGACCCCGTCGCTGAAGAAGAAGCGCATGTTGGGCGTCGCCGCCAGCAGCGAGACCGTGGTGTCGAGATAGGAGACGTCCACGTGCTGGCCGCGACCGGTGCGCTGGCGGGCGAACAGCGCCAGCACGATCCCCAGCGCGCCGTGCAGGCTGGCGCCGGCGTAATCGGCGATGAGGTTGAGCGGGATCACCGGCCGGCGGTCGCGCTCCCCGATGAGGCCGAGCACGCCGGCCAGCGAGATGTAGTTCAGGTCGTGGGCCGGGAAATCGCGGTAGGGGCCGTCCTGGCCGAATCCTGAGAGCGAACAATAGACGATCCGTGGATTGAGGGCTCGGAGCGTCTCGTAGTCGGCGCCAAGCCGCTTCATGACGCCCGGGCGGAAGCCCTCGACGAGGACGTCGGCGCCGGTGGCGAGCCGCTGGAAGATCGCCTGGCTCTCCGGCGCTTTGAGGTTGAGGGTCAGCGAGCGCTTGTTGCGGTTGACGAAGGCGAAGGCGCTGCGACGCTCCGCGTCCACGCCGCGCGGGCGGTCGGCGTCCGGCGTCTCGATCTTCAGGACGTCGGCGCCCATGTCGGCGAGCATCATGCCCGGCAGCTCGGCGGGCGGCACGCGCGCCAGCTCGAGCACCTTGATCCCGTCGAGCGCTCCCATCAGCGCCTCCTTGGCCTCAGCCAGTGAGGGACTCCGGACTCACTCGACGTCTCCCGCCAGGCGCGACGTGAGCGCGCGAATGTCGGGAATCTCCTCGAGGTGGTCGAGCTGCTCGGCGATCGCCGCCGCCTCCTCGTTCGGGATCGCGGTCGACGCGCAGGCCAGGAACTTCTGGTACAGCGCCTCGACCGAGAGCGGCCGGTCCGGATGGCCGGTGGCGCCCCGCGGCGGCGTGGTCAGGACGCGGCCATCCGTCAGCCGCACCGTCACCCGGCTCCAGGCGTGCTCCGCCAGGCGCTCGGACAGCGTGTCGTCCACGACCATCGTGACCTTCGGCATGAGCGCGCGGATGGCGGGATCGCGCACGTCACCGTCCTCGAACGATGCGAAGTCCAGGCGCCCGTCGACGACCGCGGCGGCGGCGCAGAACTGCATCGAGAACTTGCGCTCGAGCGCCGTGGCCGGGGCCGGGTAGACGAGGACGCCTGCCGTCACCCGGGTGACGCCGACCTCGATGGCCGCGATCTGCTCCGGTCGGAGCGCGTGGCGACGGCGGAGGTCGATCAGCGCGTCGATGGACGAATGGGTGAGCGCGCACGACGGGTAGGGCTTGACGGCGACGCCGGTCTCCACGAGATGCCAGCGCTGACCCAGCCCGTCGAGAGCCGCCCCCAGTGACGCCGCCTCCCCGAACGCGGTGACGTAGCCCTGGGGGCCGTCCAGCGCGCTGTCGGAGGCGGTGAAGCCTTCGCGCGCGAGCGCCGCCGCCAGCACGCCGTTTCGCGCCGCGTGGCCGGCATGGTACGGCTTGGTCATCGAACCGAAGTTCTCCTTGAGGCCGGAGGCGAGCGAGGCGGCCAGGCCGAGCGCGTGGCGGGTCTGGGCGAGGTCCAGACTCAACCCGCGGGCGGCGGCAGCGGCGCAGCCGAGCGTACCGAGGGTGGAGGTCGCGTGCCAGCCGCGCTGGTAGTGACCGGGATTGAGGGCCGCGCCGAGCGCGGCGCTCACCTCGAAGCCGACCACGTACGCGAGGGCCACCGCGCGGCCGTCGGCCATCTCGGCCTCGGCGCAGGCCAGCGCCGTGGCCAGCAGGGGCACGCTGGGATGGCCCATGAGGGCGAACGAGGTGTCGTCGAAGTCGTGGGCGTGGCCGGCCACGCCGTTGGCCAGGGCCGCCCACGTCGGCGCCGTGCGGAGGCGCGTGCCCACCACGGTGCAGACCGGCGTGGCGCCCTCGGCCCGCGCCACCTCGCGGACGATCCGCGCCGCCGGCTCGCGCGCCCCGGCCAGCATGACGCCGAGCGTATCGAGCGCCGCGCGCCGGACCTGGACGAGTCCCGACCGCGGGCAGTCGTCGAGCGCGGTCTTGACGACGAACTCGCTGAGGCGCGCGCTGGCGGTCACGCTCGCACCTTAGCGGAGGCGCTCGGCTCTTGCAATCCCCCCGGCTCGCGCGTCAGCCGTTTCTCATTTCGCGTCGTGGAAGATCACGCCGAGCGTGTAGCGGGAGCCCGAGGTGACGCGGGAGACTCCGTGGCGCATCGTCGCCCGATGGAAGCCGCGGGCGCCGGCCACCGGACGGTAGCAGGTGGTGAAGATGACGATCTCGCCTTGCTCGGTCGTGATCGCCTCGCCGCGGGACTGGGCGCGCGGGCGCTGCTCGACCAGCAGGAACTCGCCGCCCTCGTAGTCCGGGCCGCGGCGGCTGAGGAAGCCGGTGAGCTGCAGCGGGAAGGCGATCTCGCCGTAGAGATCCTGGTGTAGGCAGTTGTAGCCGCCGGCCTCGTAGTGGAGGAGCAGCGGCGTGGGCTTCGTCTGGCCCGCGCGCCGGCACAGCGCCAGCAGCCGGTCCAGGCTGGGCGGATGGCGCCGGCGGGAGCCGAGGG
>MNEF01000035.1 GCA_001917535.1 Candidatus Rokubacteria bacterium 13_1_40CM_69_27 | reverse complement strand
AGGGCGTCGACCGTGGCCCTGAACTCGATCGAGATCTGATCCCCGAGCCGACGGCGCTCGTCCTTGGCCGCCTCGTACAGCTGCTCCAGCAACTCGTCACGCCGGCGTCGGATCCGCTTCCGGTCCCTTTGCTCTGCCGTCATCGCGCTCCTCCGCGTTGAGTCAGGAAGCCTCCCGTGCCCGTTAGACGACGGTGGGGTACGGCTGATCGGCGCCAGTCAGTTGGCGGGCGCCTGCGTCGAAGATCGGCGGGTCAGGTTCACCGGGCCCTGTGGCCCCCAGCGGAAGCTCGACTCACCCGTTCCCGCGAGCTGCTCGGCTTCTATGCGGGTCAACGTGAGCTGTTGGGTGCCGTTCGGCATCACGCCGCGCAAGACCAGCATCAACCCTCCACTGGTGGAGCCATACCAGCCCTCGACGCTGACCGAGACGGCAGCGCCCCGGATGGTGGAGGTCATGACTCCGTTCACGCCCGGCGCTCGGCGCCCGAGCACCTGCAGAGGCCCGAGGTAGATACCCGAATAAGCTGCCATTTCTTTCTGGTCGACCACCACGAGCGTCAGGGGGGTCCCGCCCCATAGCCCGCTCCAGATCCCTCGGAGATCCGGCACTATTGTCGAGGGCGGACTCGGCGGTAGCCGCTCTGACGTGCTCGCGCAGCCCGTCATCAGCACGGCCAGCCCGAGTCCGGCGAAACAGCCAAGATGACGCGTCATCGACGGAGTCCAGTGTAATGCCGCTCCCAGGGGCCTGGCCAGTGCCTGGGCCTCACGCCCGGGGATGCAGAGACAGCGGTCGAGCGGACGCCGGGGCAGCTACATCGACAGGCGCTTCATCGTCAGCGCGGTCTGCAGGCTCTGAGCCAGATGCGCCAAGTCTACCGGTTTGACGACGTAGTCGAACGCGCCCAGGGCGAGCGCGCGCTTGGCATCCTCCACGTTCGCCGCTCCGCTGACCATGATCACGACCACGTCAGGAGCTACCGCCCTCATCGCCGGAAGCGCTTCCAGCCCGCTCAAGCCCGGCATCGCGATGTCGAGCAGCGCCACGTCCGGCGCGCCCTCAACGATCTCCCGTACTGCGGCCACGCCATCGGCTGCCGAGATCACTTGATGGCCACTTCCGGTCAGGAACTCTTCGAGCATCGCCCGCATGTCCGGATCGTCGTCGATGACGAGGACTCTACCGGGGGACCCGGCCGGCCTGAGGCTCGGCTCCGGCGACCCCGGCCGTCGCTCCGGAGCTGCCGGGGGCTCCTGCCCAGGTCTCTCGGTGCCGCCCAGTGCAGCCAGCAGGTCCGCCAACTCTATCGGTTTGGAGAGAACCGCCCGGGCTCCGAGGGCCATCGCCTGGCGGGAAACTTTCTCATCGAGCTGACCGCTCGCGATCACCACGGCGATCGCGGGGTCGAACGCGCGAATCCGCTTCAGCGTCTCCAAGCCGCCCAGCCTCGGCATGGCGAGATCAAGGACGACCGCAGCGGGCCGGGCGTGCTTGACATGGAGCAACGCCTCCAGGCCGTTACCCGCTTCCAGCGCCTCGAACCCGTGCACCGCGAGGTACTCGGTCAACACCTCGCGGATGCCCACCTCGTCGTCCACGACCAGCACCTTCTTCCGCCGTCCCTCCGCTGATCTCAAGGCTCGGTCCCGCTGGGCTGGGTCATGTCGCCACATGGTCGGCGGCGGGGAACGCCACGCCTTCTAGACTGGCCGACGAGCATGGCCTCCGTGAAATCGGCGCCCGAGGGAGACCCAGGTCACCGTGGAGCCTCGCGCCGGATGAGCGCATACCCGAGCCGGCGCAGCTCGTAACTGATGTCTCGGACGCGTCGATCCCGGTGCCGGCGCTCTACCTGGGAGGGGACGTCACGTTGCCGCCGGTCACGCTCACGGCGGTCGAACGTTACCTCAATCCCTGCGTCGTGGGCGAAGGCCGACTGGAGCCACTCGTAACGTTCGGAGTCTGTCCGTGCGACGACAAAAAGGAGGCGGCTCACGGGGGGTCCACTTGGCAAAACTGATGCCCCCCTCGCGGCCTTGAAGATCACAAGGTTAGCGACCGTCATCGCTGGACCCCTGCACTGAACGTGTGCACTTTGCACCGTTCCTGGGCAGGACGGCTCTCGGCCAGTCGCGTTCTATGCCCCGTCCGGGGCCTCGATCGTGCCTCGACGTTGCAGGTGTCTGGCCACGAGCCAGCACAGCAGGGCCCAGGCCAGGCCGGCCAGCCACCCGCCAAGAACGTCCGTCGGATAGTGAACGCCGAGGTAGACACGGCTGCTGCCGACAAGGAGGGTCAGGAGCAGCGCGACCGATAGCACGTATGCCCTGACCGTGCGCTGGGCGGCGAAACGGGCCAGCAGCGCGCCCAAGGTCAGGTAGATGACGGCAGCCAGCATCGAGTGGCCACTCGGGAAGCTCGGCGACGTCACCGTGGACAGATGCGGCACGATGTCCGGCCGCTCCCGGGCAAACAGGAGCTTCATCGCGGTACTCAGGAGACCCCCGCTCGCGGCCGCGATGGCCACCAGCCACATGGAGGCATACTTCCGGTCAAGGACAAGATAGCCACACACCAGAAGTACCGCGAGAGTCAGGAACGTCGGGCCGCCGAGCACGCTGATGTCCAGCGCCGCCTGCGTCAGCCAACGTGGGCCGATGGGGATTTCGGCGACGTCCGGACGGCGGAGAATACGAAGGACCCAGACGTCGAAGTCCTTGGTATCGCCCTCCAGCATCTCCCCGGCGATCTTGGCGAAGCCGAACAGAGCCAGCACGACGGCGAAGGCGGTGACGAGAACCGCGGTTTCCTGACGGCCGATCCACGCCCGCGCGACGCCAAGGGCGCGCCGAAACGCCTGCATCGGGAGCGTTACGCGAGCGCGGCGGCCTGAGGCTTCATGGGCGCCTCCCCGGGTGCGACGGGTGGACGCCGCGAAACGTATGCCGAGAGGGGAGAGGCGTCAAGGGCCTCCGGCCGTTGACAGGCGCACCGCGTGACCGTGCCGGAGCTCTGCAGGCTGTTTGACGGCTCCGAGCAACTGCTAAGCATCACCGTCGTCCCCTGGTACGTCCGCCAGGTCTTCCCGCCGTAGCCCGGCAGTCTACCGTAGCCGCCACGGGCACCGATCCGGGGGTCCGAAGAGACTTGGGGAAAAGTTTTTCTCTATGGTCTACCCGAGCCGACGGTGTAGCCTTCCGACAGACAACCACGCGGACGCATGCGCCAACAGCGCGAACGACAGGCCCAGAGGCGGGTGCCGCTCATCCTTCTCGTGGAGGATGATAGCGACCAGCGGGAAATGTACGCGTCGTTGCTCTCATCGCACGGGTTCGAGGTCGCGCAGGCAGGCGATGGGGCACGGGCGGTCGCGCTGGCGTTGGACGTACGCCCCGACCTCATCGTGATGGATTTGTCGCTGCCCTTCCTCAATGGCTGGGAAGCGACCCGACGCCTCAAGCGCGATCCGCGGACTCACCGGATCCCGATCGTGGCCTGCACCGCTCACGCGTTCGGCCCCGCCGTCGAGCGTGCTCTTGAAGTGGGCTGCGACGCCTACGTGGTCAAGCCGTTCTCGTCGCAGAATCTCCTCGCTGAGATCCGCAGGATGCTCGCCCGAGCACACAGGCGGGCTGTCTAGCCCTCGATGTACCTCACCAGGCGTCGGTGCGGTCCCCATGACGGACCTCACTGGCGGCACCGTTCGGCGACGAGGCGCCGGTAGAGGGCCTCGGTGGCGTCGAGCTTGGCCCGCAGCGAGAAGCGGGCCTCCACCAGCTTGCGTCCCGCTACCGCGGTCCGGCGCCGGAGCGCGGGATCCTCGATCATGCGGACCATCGCCGCCGCCAGCGCCGGAGGGTCGCGAGGAGGCACGAGCAGGCCAGTCTCCCCGTCGATCACCAGCTCTGGATTGCCCCCGATGGCCGTGCCGGTCGCCGCGGTCTCGACGGCCAGGGCCTCCCGGAGCGCGCCGGTGAGCCCCAGGCCCGCGTACGAGGCGTCCACACAGCAGTCGGTGGCGGCGAGGATCTCGGGGATGTCCTCCCGGTAGCCCCACAGGAAGACGTTGTCCGCGAGCCCGCGGCGGCGGGCGCGCTCGAGCAGCCCCTCCGGTCGCCGCGCGCCCACGATCAGCAGCCGCGCCAACGGGGCCCGCCGGGCGACCATCGCCATGGCATCGATGACGTCGTCGTTGCCCTTCCAGCTACGCACGCCGACCTGCGTGATCACGAAATGGTCCGGCGTGAGCCCGAGCTCGCGTCGAATGCTGCTGCCGTCCACCAGGGGATGGAAGCGATCGGTGTCGGTCCCCGAGTAGATGACGTGGATCTTGTCGGAGTCGATCCCGGCGGCGACCAGGCCGCGCTTGATGGACTCGCACACGGCGACGATGGCGGTCACCCGCCGCGTGGTGTAGCCCAGGCGGTTGAAAGGGTCGAGGGGAAAGCTGACGCCACGGTTCAGGACGAGCACGGGGATGCGCACGAAGAGACCGGCGAGCATCGCCAGCGTCCGCGCCCGGCCCTTGTGCGCGTGCACGATCTGGATCCGGTGAGCTCGGAGGATCCGCACCAGGCCGAGCACCGATCGGAGGTCGAGCTCGGAGGTCATCGAGAGCGGGTAATAGGGGATCCCGGCGTCGCGGGCCTTCTCCGCCCAGACGTCGCTCGGGCGTGCGACCAGGACCACCTCGTGGCCGCGGCGCTTGAGGCCCCCGGCGAGCTCGCGGAGCTGGACGGCCGCCCCCGTGAAGTAGTCGCTCTTCGGATAGAGCTGAAGGACCCTCAGCGGCTCGCGGGCAACGTCGGCGACGACCACCCCGAGCGCGGCGAGCAGCGAGGGCACGGCGGCGCTGGCTTGCGTCAACGACCCCAGGGGCCAGGCGGCGAAGGCGATGAGCCAGGCACGAAGTGGCGGCTTGTTGAGATGCGGGGCGCCGTTGAGGCGGGCCAACAGCCCGTGACCGTGCGCGAGGATGTCCCGGGCCAACACTGGGGACCGTGTTTCGTCGTTGGTGGCGAGGACGCCGGCGCCGGGGTCAGAAAAGAGCAGCAGGCAGCTGAGCGAAACCAGCAGCGCCAGCACACCCGGAACACGACTCCTCACAACCATGATGATCCTCATAGGCGAATTCCCACGCCTGACGAAGGTCTGGTCCTGGGCGCCGTGACGACACGAGTACCGCGGCCGCAGGGTCGCGGTCGCGCGTCGTCGAACAGTTAGGCTGAGTGGGAAGCGCTAAAGAGACGGGGGCGAGCGACTGTCGCTGAGGGAAAGCGAAACGCTGACGGTGATGAACAGGACGACAGCGTCGCCATCGTCGTCGTCGTAGAGCCCACCCCAGCTCGGGTCGACGTTGCTCGCGTACGCCATCGCCGAGAGCAGGAGGATCACCCCGGAGAGAACGAACGCGAGCAGCCGCCGGGCGTTCACGTCGGGAGGATAGCTTGGCCGGTCGGGACTTTCAAGCGATCCGCGGCACCAACCGGGTGAGTAGACGCTGGTCCCTCGCATGCGGTTGGGAACGCCGATACTCACCCCGGCGGGGCGATCTGGTAGCCCGGCGGCCTCACGCCCGCCACTGGCGGTCCAGGCCCCGGTACTGGATCGCCTCGGCCAGGTGCTCGGCGCGGAGCCCGTCGGCGTCCTCCAGGTCGGCGATCGTCCGCGCCACCTTGACCACACGGTCGTGGCCGCGGGCCGACAGCCCCAGCCTGGTCATCGCGGCGGCCAGCAGCCGTTCGCCCTCGGCGGGAGGGGGACAGAAGCGCCGCAGCTGGCGCGGCGTCATCTCGGCGTTGACCCGGACGGTGGTGTTGCGGAAGCGCTCCCGCTGGCGGGCGCGCGCTCGCAGAATGCGGGCTCGGACGGTGGCCGAGGTGTCACTGGCGGGCGCCGGAAGCTCGGCCGGCGCCAGGGCGGGCAGCTCGACGTGCAGATCGATGCGGTCGAGCAGCGGCCGCGACAGGCGGCCGAGGTAGCGGGCGCGCTCGCCCGGGGTGCAGAGGCAGCGGTCGAGTGAGGGGCAACCGCGGCGGCACGGGTTGGCGGCGGCGATCAGCTGGAAGCGCGCGGGGAAGTCGCCGATGCCGCTGGCCCGCGCGATCGTCACGCGACCGTCCTCCAGCGGCTGGCGGAGGGATTCCAGGATGTGCTGGTGGAACTCGGGCAGCTCGTCGAGGAAGAGCACGCCCAGATGCGCCAGCGTGACCTCGCCCGGATGGGGCGGGCTGCCGCCGCCGATCAGGCCTGAGACCGAGATCGTATGGTGCGGGGCCCGGAACGGGCGCGTCCTCACGAGCCCGCCCGGGGGTGCCAGGAGCCCGGCGACGCTCCAGATCGTCGAGACCTCGATGACCTCGTCGCTGCTGAGGGGCGGCAGGATGCCGGGCAGTCGGCGGGCCAGCATGGTCTTGCCGCCGCCCGGTGGACCGACGAGCAAGACGTTGTGGGCGCCCGCGGCGGCGATCTCCAGCGCGCGCTTGGCATGGATCTGTCCCCGCACGTCGGCGAAATCGAGGTCGTCGGCGATCACAGCTTCGGGTGGCGCGGCCGGCGGTGGGTGGTCGGCGGCGGAGGCATCACCGTTCAGGAGGGCGACGGCATCGCCGAGCGTGCCGGCGGCGAGGACGCGCAGTCCGTCGACCGCGGCCGCCTCCGCACGGTTGGCGGCCGGAACGAGCAGTGTCGTGATCCGGTGCTTGCGGCACGCCAGCCCGGCGGCCAGGACGCCGCGAACCGGCTGGATCTGCCCGTCGAGCGCCAGCTCGCCAACGACACCGAAGGGCTCGATCCGCCCGCTCTTGACGGCGCCGGTCGCCGCCAGGATCCCCAGCGCGATCGGCAGGTCGAAGGAGGCGCCCTCCTTGCGGATATCGGCGGGGGCGAGGTTGACGGTGATGCGGTCGGACGGAAACGGGAACCCCGCGTTGCGAATCGCCGTGCGCACCCGCTCGCGACTTTCGCGGACGGCGGAGTCGGGCAGACCGACCGTGGTGAACGCCGGGAGCCCGCTGGCCACGTCCACCTCGACCCGCACGAGCACCGCCTCGACACCGATGAGGGCGGTGGAGAGCACGCGCGCGAGCACGGCCGATTCTTGGCCGCGCCGCTCCGACCGTCAATGTCACCGATTCCATACGGCGCCGACCGCCAGGACCCGACGCGCCGGGGCCGCGGGCGATACAATCGGCGCATGCAGGAGATCATCCGCACGCGCACCCGCAAGAAGCTCGAGGTCCTCGATCTCACGCCACGCGTCGCCGACGTGGTGACCCGATCGGGTGTCGGCGAAGGCCTCTGCACGGTCTTCGTCCGCCACGCGACGGCGGCCATCGTCATCAACGAGAACGCGGACCCGGGCGTGCGGGCGGACATCGTCGCCGCGCTGGACAAGCTGTTTCCCGAGGGCATGTGGGAGCACGACAAGGTCGACGACAACGGCGCCGCTCATCTGAAGGCGGCCTTCCTCGGTCCGTCCGAGACGGTCCCGGTGGGTGGGGGCCGCCTCCTCCTCGGCACCTGGCAAGGGATCGCGCTGGTGGAGTGCGACGGTCCCCGCGAGCGCGAGATCGTCGTTGACGTGCGCGGGTGAGCGCGCGGTTCACGCGCGGTACCGAGTGATGTTTGCGCAAGCCGGGCCGATTCGATGGTAAATTTGCTGGGTCATGGCGCGCGAGTTGCGGGCCGCGGACGGGGTGGATGCCTCCCGGGGAGTACGCCCCGTGGTGCTCATCGTCGACGATGATCTCGGCATCCGGGAGTCGTTCCGCCTGATCCTGGAGGACGACTACGACGTCCTGGACGTCCCCGACGGTCGGAGCGCGCTCGACGTCGTGCGATCGCGCCAGGTGGATCTCGTGCTTCTCGATATCCGGCTGCCCGAGATGGACGGGATCGAGGTGCTCGAGCGTCTCAAGGCCATCGACGAGGCCATGGAGGTCATCCTGGTGACCGCCGTGAAGACGGTCCGGACGGCGGTGGCGGCCATGAAGCTCGGCGCCTTCGACTACCTCACCAAGCCTTTCGAGGACGACGAGCTGCTCGCCGTTGTCCGCCGCGCGCTGGAGAAGCGATCGCTCGAGCGTGAGGTGGTCTTCCTCCGCTCCGAGCTCGAGCGCCAGCACGATCAGGGTGAGCTGGTCGGCCAGCACCCCGCCATGCAGAAGCTCTACCGGCTCATCACCCAGGTGGCGCGCACCACGACCACCGTCCTCGTCACGGGCGAGAGCGGCACCGGCAAGGAGCTGATCGCGCGCGCCATCCATCGGCAGGGACCGCGCCGGGACAAGCCGTTCGTGCCGGTCAATCCGGCGGCGCTGTCCGAGACCCTCGTGGAATCGGAGCTGTTCGGGCACGAGAAGGGGGCGTTCACCGGCGCCTATCAGCGCAAGCTGGGACGCTTCGAGCTGGCCCAGGGCGGTACCCTCTTTCTGGACGAGATCGGCTCGCTCAAGCCGGACCTGCAGGCCAAGCTGCTGCGCGTGCTCCAGGAGCGGGAGATCGAGCGCGTCGGCGGCACCCGGTCCATTCGCATCGACGCGCGCATCATCGTCGCCACCAACACCGATCTCAAACAGGCCGTGGCCCAGGGAACGTTCCGGGAGGACCTCTACTACCGGCTCAACGTCATGCCGATCACGGTGCCCCCGCTGCGCGAGCGCCGGGAAGACATTCCGCTGCTCGTGCCGCACTTCATCCGGCGCTACAACCAGGCCTTCAACAAGCGGGTCGAGGGACTGGCGCCGGAAGCGCTCAGCGTCCTCGGCGAATACTCCTGGCCGGGGAACGTCCGCGAGCTCCAGAACGTGATCGAGCGGCTGGTGGGCCTGGTGGAGGGGCCGGTCATCGGGGTCGACGACGTGCCCCTCGACCTGCTGCTGCCCGACCGCGTCCGGGCGGCCCGCGAGACGGGCGGCTTCGCCCTTGGCGAGGCCACCGAGGCGTTCGAGCGTCAGATGGTGCTCCGGGTGCTCCAGCGCGTCCGCTGGAACGTGAGTGAGGCGGCCAGGATCCTCGGGATGCACCGGAACTCGCTCAACGCGAAGCTGGCCCGCTGGGACCTGAAGGGTCCTGTCGGGGACGAGTGAGTGCACTGATTCAGTGCAAGGTGCACTGATCCTGTGCAGCGGCTGGAAAACGAGGGTTCCACGGGCTCTTAACCGCCCGGATCCGGCCTCCGCCGAACCCGATCGCACCGATTCAGTGCAACGGTTCGACTATGGGCATACACCCCCGGTCGGGCAAGATCCCGGAAATGCGGCAGTCTTCTTCCGCGAACTTCGCGCCAGACTTGGCCAGATCGTTGCTCCCCGCTCTCCGCTCGACGGCGGCCTCATGGGGAGGGCGCCGAAACCGATGAAGGAGGAGAGCAATGGCCAAGCTGTGGACAGCAGTTCTGATCCTCGCGGCGTTCCTGCTGGCGGCTCCCGTGATCGAGTCCGGCACGGTCGACACCCAGTTCTTCCAGGCGGTGGGGACGGCGGACGGGGGCGGAGGCGGCTAAGAAACGGAACGAGCCGTTTGATCGATTCGTCCTCGCTGAACATGTCGGAGCAGGGGAGCAAACGCTCCCCTCTCCTCATGCTGTTCTCCTTCTGGCTGCTCTTGGTGTGCCCGATGACCTCCCTCGCCCAGACCGCTGGCGAGACGACCGATCACCCACGGAACGGTGGAATCTATCGTCGGCCGCTCGGCAACGATCCGGTCACTCTTGATCCGGCACGTATCGCCGACAGTTACGGCCGGTCAGTAGCGCAGCAGATGTTCGACGGGCTCGTTCATTTCGACCAGACGCTTACCGTCGCCCCCGCGCTCGCTCAGTTCTGGAAAGCATCGCGGGACGGACTGACCTGGACGTTCAATCTTCGCAAAGGAGTGATGTTTCACCATGGCCGTGAGATGACCGCGGATGATGTCATCTATTCTCTTACGCGCATCCTTGACCCCAAAATCCAATCGGGAGCTTCGGACCTGTTCCTCGTAATTAGAGGAGCCCGGGAGTTTCGTGAGGGTAGGGCCAAGCGGGTTTCAGGCCTCATGGCTCTCGACGGCTATACGGTTGAAGTGACCCTGACCGAAGCGCTCGCTCCATTCGTGTCGCTGCTGGCAGTCGGCCACGCGAAAATTGTTCCGAGAGAATTGGCCGAACAAGAAGGAGATGCTTTTGGCGCCCACCCGGTGGGCACGGGGCCCTTCAAGTTTGTCCAGTGGGATCGCGGGCGGGAGATCGTGCTGGTCGCCAATCCCAACTACTTCGACGGCCCGCCGAAGCTCGCCCGGGTCATCTATCGCATCTTCCCCGGTGAGCAGTTCGACGTAATGTATGACGAGTTTCACAAGGGGCATCTTGAAGACACGGCGCTTCCAATCCGTGACTACAGGCGGATCGTGGCAGGCCCCGGTCAGTCGTACTTCAAGCGACCATTAATCAGCGTGAGATTTTACGGAATCAACACGCGCGTGAAACCCCTCGACGATCCCCGCATTCGGCAGGCGCTGGCCCACGCCATTGATCGTGAGGTGCTCGTCGAAGAGGCGTTCCTGGGACGTTATGTTGTAGCTCGTGGGATCTTGCCGCCCGGGACCCAAGGTTTCAACCCGAAGCTCGCCGCTTACGCCTACGACCGACGGAAGGCCCGTGAACTTCTCACGCAGGCTGGCTATCCGGGCGGACGTGGTTTGCCCCCCATCTCCATCTGGTCGAGTGTCAAACATGAGGGAATCGTCAGGGAGCACGACCAAATCAGGCGGCAGCTGGAGGCGGTAGGTGTTCAAGCCGAGTTTCGCTACCTCACAGATTGGCCAGCTTTTTCCCGGGCGCTTGCTGACGGACGGCTTCCCGTCTTTCTCTATGCCTGGTACGCTGACGTTCCGGATCCTGACAACTTTCTGTTCAAGCTTTTTCATTCGAAGAGCTTGCGGAACTTCTTTGGTTACGCCAACCCGGTCGTCGATGGACTTCTCGTTGCGGCCCGGGGCACGAGTGACCCCCAGCGACGCGTGGATCTGTACCGTCGCGCGGAGCAGCTGATCCTTGACGACGCGCCGATCATCCCAATCTTCCACTACACCTACGAGCGGCTCTTTCAGCCCTACGTGCGGAGCATCGAGGTGAACGGGCTGGGCGACCCCTACATCCCGCTGCGGAAGATCTGGCTGGAGCGGCGGCCATGAGCGGGAGGCGCCGTCCCCGATGAGGCTCGGGTTCCGCTCGCTCCGGGCGAAGCTCCTGTGGGGCACGGTCATGGTCATCGTCCTGGTCATGGCCGCCGTGGTCGTCGTGGTGGAGCGGCGCCAGCGCGAGACGATCATCGAGGAGTTCGAGCGCCGGGGCGAAGTCCTGGTCCGCAACCTGGCCGCGATCTCCTATGGCCCCCTCCTCCTCTACAACTTCACCGCGCTGGAGCAGAACGTGGCCCGGGTCGCGGCCGAAGCCGACGTCGTCTACGCGGTCGTGCTCGACGCCGAAGGCAAGGTGGCCGCCCACAGCCGCCGGCCCGAGCGCGTCGGCGCCTCCCCGGAAGGCCTGGTGCAGGAGCGGGCGGCCCAGACCAACGCCCCGCTGATCCAGGACACTGTCGCTGGGGGCTCCGGCGAGGCGCTCTACGACTTTGCCGTGCCCGTGCTGGTCGCCGGCCAGAAGTGGGGCACGGTGCGAGTCGGGCTCTCGAAACGCCGGATGGAGGCGGCGATCCGCAAGACGCGCGTCGAGCTGGCCGCGCTGGCCCTGGCCACGCTCGTGGTCGGAGGCGGGGCCGCTGCGCTGGTGGCCCGCCGGATCGCCGGCCCCGTCCAGCAGCTCGAGGAGCGCGCCGCCGCCATCGCCCGGGGCGAGCTGAGCCAGCGGATCGAGCCCGCGACCTCGGACGAGATCGGCCGCCTGGCGATCGCCTTCAACCACATGGCCGCGCAGCTCTTCCAGCAGCGCGCCGCCCTCGAGGAGGTCCACGGGGAGCTGAAGCGCCGCTTCGAGGAGCTGGCCGACCTCAAGAGCTACACCGAGAGCATCATCAACTCCCTGACCAACGGCATCGTCACCGTCGATCTCGACGGCCGCGTGGTCACGCTCAATCCCGCCGCCGAGCTGCTCACCGGATTCTTCGCGGGCGAAGCGGCGGGGCGGTACTGCACGGAGGTGTTCTCGCACACCCCGGAGCTGGGCGAGATCCTGATGGAGACGCTCACCAGCCGCGCGCCCATCACGAACGTGGCCCTGACGCTCAAGCGGCGGACGGGCGCCTCCTTTCCCATCGAGCTGAGCAGCGCTCCGCTCAAGGGCAGTGACGGCAAGGATCTGGGCGCCGTGGGCATGTTCCGCGACCTCACAGTGATGCGGCAGCTCGAGAGCCGGCTCCGGCGCTCCGATCGGCTGGCGGCCCTCGGCACGCTCGCCGCCGGCCTGGCTCACGAGATCAAGACGCCGCTCACGTCGGCGCTGACGTTCAGCCGCCACCTCACGCGCCGGTTCGAGGACGAGCGGTTCCGGGAGCGGTTCCAGAGCGTGGTTCCTCGGGAGCTGGAACGGATCAACGAGATCGTCGAACGGCTGTTGGAGCTGGCGCGGCCGCCCCGCCTCACCTTCGCGCTCATCCGCCTCCCCAGCCTGCTGGATCGGGTGGTCGACCTGCACGCCAACCAGATCGAGTCCCGGCAGATCACCGTGCTCCGCCAATACGCGCACGACGTCGCGCCGATCCAGGCCGACGAGGACGCGCTCTACCGGGCGCTGGTCAATGTGGTCACCAACGCCCTGGAGGCGATGGGCGCCGGCGGGCGCCTGTGGCTGCGCCTGGGATGGGACGACGGCGGTAACATTCGCCCCTCCTGGCGGCGGGCCTTCAATCGGGGGGTGAAGATCGAAGTTGAAGACACGGGCAGCGGCATCGCGGCCGCCCAGGCGGACCGGGTCTTCAACCCGTTCTTCACGACCAAGGAGGGCGGCACGGGCTTGGGTCTCGCACTCACGCACAAGATCGTCGAGGATCACGGCGGCACCATCGACTTCCGGAGCATGAGCGGCGTGGGGACGACGTTCCGCATCGTCCTGCCCCTCGTTCCCGAGCCTCCCGGTGGTCCGACCCGTGATGACGACGGGCCGTGAGCGCTTGCCGTCGTCGGGAGACCGGTCGTCGATGAAGCCCATCAGGGTGGTGGCACCACCATCTACCGGGGCTCACGGAGCCGCCATCACGGGAGACGCGGATCATGTCAGACACGGACCCCTGGAGCGGGAAGGAAACAGTGCTCGTCGCCGAGGACGAGACGCCGGTGCGCGAGCTGATCTGTGACGTCCTCCGGCTGCACGGCTATACGGTTCTGGAGGCGCGGAACGGAGAGGAGGCGCTGCAGATCGCCGAGCGGCACCAGGGTCTCATCCACCTGCTGGTCGTGGACGTCGTCATGTCGGGGCTGACCGCGTCGAGCGTGGTCCAGCAGCTGGCCGCCGACCGCCCTAGCACCAAGGCGCTCTACATCTCCGGCTACACGGACGAGCTCGTCCGGCAGCACGGCCTGCTCCGCTCCGGCAAGAACTTCCTCCAGAAGCCGTTCACCGTCGACGCGCTGGCGCGCACGGTGCGCGAGGTGCTCGACGCCGCCTCCTGAAACGGGGACGGCTACCGGTTCAGCGCGCGGCGGGCGAAGCCGAGGAGGCCCTGGGGGACAAAGATCACCATCAGCGTGAAGATGACGCCGACCGGGATCAGGTAGTACTCGGTGAAGAAGCGTGAGAAGCCCTCGCGCAGCAGGAAAAAGAAGGCCGCCCCCGCCACCGGCCCCACCAGCGTGCCCATCCCGCCCATGACATTGAAGATGACCACTTCGCCGGAGACGACGAAGAAGACGAAGTCGGGCGCCGCGAACTTGTTCTGCAACGCGTAGAGGACGCCGGCCAGCCCGGCGAAGAGCCCCGAGAGCATCACCGCCACGATCTTGTAGCGCTCGACGGGGTAGCCGATCGCCCGGGTGCGTGGCTCGTTCTCGCGGATCGCCTGGAGCACCATCCCGAAGGGCGATTGGGTGATCCGCCGGAGGGCCAGGTAGGAGGCCGTCACCACCGCCAGCACGAACCAGTGCAAGGTGACGGGAGTGAACGGCGCCGACAGGAGGCCGGGGATCGCCAGCGGCGGCTGGCGAAAGGTGAGGCCGTTTTCGCCGCCGGTCAGCTCGGTCCAGGTGAAGATGATCACGTAGAAGATCTGCGAGAAGACGAGCGTGGTGATGGAGAAGTAGATGTCGCGCAGGCGCGTGGCGAAGTAGGCCACGAACACGGCGACGCCGCCGGCGCCCACCAGGCCGTAGAGGATGGCCAGCCACAGATCGGGGGGCCGCACCGTGAGCAGGGCCGCCGCGGCGCCGTACATGCCGAGCCCGAAGAAGGCGGAGTGGCCGAACGACACCATTCCGGTGTAGCCGATCAGGATGTCCGACGACATCGCCAGCAAACCCCAGATGAGGATCTCGGTGACGAAACGCCGCCAGAACTCGGGCAGCACGAAGGGAGCCACCACCAGCACGCCCAGCGCGATGGCGAAGCCGGTCCAGTAGGAAGCGGTCGCCGAGCGCGTCATTTGGGGGTCGGCACGAAGAGCCCGGTCGGCCTGAACAGGAGGGTGAGGATCAGGACGACGAAGGACACGATGACGGCCTGGGCCGGGCTCACCCAGATCGACGCGAGGGCCTCCAGCAGGCTGATGAAGATGGCGGCCAGGATGGAGCCGCCCAGGTTGCCCATGCCGCCCACGACCACGACGATGAAGGCCCTCAAGATCACGTCGAGCCCCATCGCGTGGTTGACGCCGACCAGCGGGCCGAAGAGAACGCCGCTGGCCGCGGCCATGGCCGCGCCGATCGCGAACACCGCGGTGTGGACGAGGGGGACAGGGATGCCCATCGCCGAGGCCATGATGCGGTCCTGGGTGGTGGCGCGGATCCAGATGCCATACTTGCCGTACTTCATGAAGAGCCAGAGCATGCCGATGATCGCCGCCGAGAGGACGGCGATGAGGATGCGGTACCAGGGGTACTCGAGATAGAAGAGCCGGAAGTGGCCGGTGAAGGGCTCCTGGATCTTGCGGGCGACCGGGCCGAACTGCCAGAGCGCGTAGTTCTGGAGCACCAGCGAGATACCGAAGGTGGCGAGGATCGTGGTCAGGGGATCCCGCCCGACGAGGGGGCGGAGGGCGACGACCTGGAGGGCGGCGCCGAGGAGCGCGATGATCACGCAGGCGGCCAGCAAGGCGACCCAGAAGTTGCCGGTGGCGGCGAGGATGGTGACGCCGGCGTAGGCCCCCAGCATGAACAGCTCGCCGTGGGCGAAGTTCACCACGTCCATGATGCCGAAGATCAGCGTGAGCCCCGAGGCCACCAGGGCTAGGATCATCCCGCTGACGATGCCGTTGATGAGCTGGATGAGGATCTGGTCGAAGGGCATCGCGCCTACACCCCCAGGTACTGGTGGATGACGGCGGCGTTGGCCCCGAGCTCGGTGGCCGTCGCGTGGTGCCGCACCGCGCCCTTCTCCATGATGTAGACGCGACCGGCGACGGCGAGCGTGAGCGGGACGTTCTGCTCCACGAGGAGGATGGCGACGGCGTCGCGGTGCAGGACGTCGATGATCTCGCGGATGTGCGCGACCATGCGCGGCATGAGCCCCTCGGTGGGCTCGTCCAGCAGGACGATCTTGGGCTCCAGCATCATGGCCCGGGCGATGGCCAACATCTGCTGCTCGCCGCCGGAGAGCGTGCCGCCCGCCTGGTGGCGCCGCTCCCGCAGTACCGGGAAGCTCGCGTAGACTTTTTCCAGGAGCTCCTGGCGGCGCGAAGGGGTGACCTCGGCCCGGTCGAGGCCCGTGCGGAGGTTCTCCAGCACCGTCAGCAGGCGGAAGATCCGGCGGTCCTCCGGCACGTAGCCGATCCCCAGGCGGGCTAGCCGGTGGGGCGCCAGACCCGTGATGTCCTGTCCCTCGAAGCTGATGCGTCCCGCCGAGGGCCGGACCAGGCCCATGATGGTCTTGAGCGTCGTGCTCTTGCCCACGCCGTTGCGGCCGAGCAGGCCGACGACCTCGCCGGCCTCCACGCGGATCGACACGCCGTGGAGGACGTGCGACTTGCCGTAGTACGTGTGGACGTTCTCGAGCGCGAGCATCAGGTTTTCAGATAGACCTCCTGCACCCGCGGGTTGGCCTGGATTTCGGCGGGGGCCCCCTCGGCCAGCACCTCGCCGTAGTGGAGCACGGTGAGGGTGCGGGCCAGCCCCATCACCACCTCCATGTCGTGCTCGACGATGAGGATGGTGAGGTCGGCGGCGATCTGTCGGATGAGCTCGACCGTCGCGTGGGTCTCGGCGACGGACATGCCGGCGGTGGGCTCGTCGAGGCACAGGAGCTTCGGCTCGGTGGCCAGCGCGATGCCGATTTCCAGGTTCCGTTGCTCGCCGTGGGAGAGGTTGGCGGCCGGCTCCTCGGCCTTGTCGCCCAGCCCCACCGCGGCCAGAACGGCCCCGGCCCGTGCCAGCACGTCCGTGTAGGCGCGGTGGTGCCGGAGGAGGCTCCAGCCGTGATGGCGTGACTGGGCGGCGATGCGCACGTTCTCCAGCACGGTCGCCCCCGGCAGGATGTTGGTGATCTGGTAGGAGCGGGCGATGGCCTTCCGGGAGATCTGATGCGGGGGCAGCCCCGTGATGTCCTCGCCGTTGAAGAGGATGCGCCCGCGGCTGGGGCGCAGCACGCCGGTCAGGCAGTTGAAGAACGTGGATTTGCCGGCCCCGTTCGGACCGATGATGGCGCGGATCTCGCCGGGCTGGACGGCGATGCTGACGTTGTTGAGGGCGGTGAGTCCGCCGAAGCGGACGGTCAGGCCGTGGGTCTCGAGCAGTGGCGCGCCGCTCCGGTCCGCGGGGGCCGGAGCGGCGAGACCCCGGGAGCGGTCGGCGGTCACGCTTTAGGGAACGTGCACGCCGGCGGGAACATCGTCTTCTCCTTGGGGACCACCTCGACGATGCGGTGCTTGCCCCCCTTGATCTCGAAGATGAACTCCCGGATGAAGGCCTGGTGATCCTCCTTCCGGAGCGTCTTGTCGCCCTGCGGGAAGTCGTCGCTTTCCTTCATCTCGAGGCCTTCCAGCGCCTCGATGAGCTTCATCGTGTCCTCGCGGCCGCGGAAGCCCGCCTTCTGGATCCCGACCTTGAGCGCGTTCATCGCCTCGAAGTTGGCCTGCACGTAGCGGTCCGGCAGCGGTCCCGAGGGGTCGATCTGCTTGAGTCGCGCGATCGCCTCCTCGAAGAACTTCTTGTGAGAGGACGTGTTCAGCGGCGGATCGAGCACGGGCACGTAGCGGTTGATCCCGACGAAGCCCTCGATCTTGTTGCCGAGCGCGGGCAGATTGGTCGACTCCGCGATGGCGCCGTCGCCCGCCCACTTGTACTTCTTGGTGAGGCCGAGGTCGAAGGCCTGGTTGCCGATCGTCACGCCGTCCTTGCCGAAGAAGATGCCGAAGAGCCCGTCGAAGTTGCCGGTGATCTTGCTGAGGAACGCCGTCATGTCGGCCGTTCCCAGCGGGATGCCGGTGGTGGCGACGACCTCACCGCCGGCCTTCTTGATCTGGTCCGCGTAGGCGTCACGCGTCGACTGCCCCCACGCGTAGTCGGCGTAGGCGATGTGCCACTTCTTGCCCATTTTCCCGATGAGGTACGGCGCGAAGGCCACCGCCTGGGCCGGCGCGTAGTCGAAGGGCCGGAACGTGTAGCGGCTGCACTTGCTGGTGGTCATCGTGGTGTCCAGGCACACGCCGATCATGTTGACGACCTTGTGCTCCTCGAACACCGGCATGCAGGCCAGGCACACGTTGGAGAGGAAACCGCCCTCGTGGGCGTCGATCTTGTCCTCCACCAGGAGCTTTTCCGCCTTGCGGCGCCCGACGTCCGGCTTCGACTCGTAGTCGGCGATGATCAGCTCGACGGGACGGCCGTTGATGCCCCCCGCCCGGTTGATGCGGTCCACGGCCAGCTGGGTGCCGACCAGGGCCGTCTTGCCGCCGGCCGCGGCCGCGCCGGACAGCGGCTGCATGGTGCCGATCTTGTACGGCTTGGCCTGGCCGAACGCCTCCCGCCAGGGTGGCGGCACCAGCATGGTCGCGCCGAGGGCGCCCGCCGCCGCCGACAAGCCGAGGAAGCGCCGGCGGGTCGTTTTGCCGCTCCACCAGATGTCTCGGGCCCAGGGTTCGTCGTGCCAGCGTTCCGCCATCGATCGTCCTCCTTCGAGATGCCCGCGGGGGCGACGGGGTGACGTGAAAGGTACCCCTATCTACACCAACCGATGGAGGGCCGCAAGGGGCCCGGGGGGAGCCGGGAGGTCTGGTGCTCGCCTAGGCGGTGACGCCGGCGGCGGCCAGCGCCCTCTTGATCGCTTCGCGCTCCCCGGCGGAGACCGGCGTGAGCGGCGGACGGACGTGGGCAGCCGGGATCCGGCCGAGGAGGACGAGGGCCTCCTTCATCCGGTTGTGCATGTCCACGAAGGGCGGCGCGTAGAAGACCCCGACCAGCGGCTCCAGCCGATCGTGGAGGTGCCGGGCGCCGTCCAGATCGCCCTTCTGGCAGGCCTCGAACAGCTCGGCCTGGAGGTCGGCCACGACGCTGCCCATCCCCGAGATCGCGCCGTCGGCGCCGAGGAGAAACGACGCCATGAGCGACATCGTGAACGACGACAGCATCGCCACCGGACGTCCGGTCCGGCGCAAGGCGCGCAGGTTGAGCTCGAAGGCCACGATGTCGTTCGACCAGTCCTTCACGGCCGCCACCCGCGGGATCTCGGCCAGGCGCGCCAGCGTCTCCGGGGAGTAGCCGATGCCCGAGGCCGGCGGGTACTCGAAGACGATGATGGGCAGATCGACCTTCGCCGCGATCTCGGAGAAGTGACGGATCGCCATGTCGGGCTTGAGTTGCGCGCCCCACATGAAGAGCGTCGGCGGGAACACGAGCACGCCGGCGGCCCCCTCGGCCTGGGCGTCACGCGCCAGGTCGACGGCTTCCTGAGTGCCGTCGGCGTAGACGCCGGCCACCACCGGACACTTCGGCCCGACCTGGTCGAGCGCGATGGTGAGCGCGCGCTTGCGCTCCTCGCGGGAGAGCGAGGAGACCTCGGCGGCGTGACCGTTGGCCACGATGCCGGTGACCCCGCGGGTGTCGGCCAGCCAGCGCAGGTGCCTGCGGTAGGCGGGCTCGTCGATGGACAGATCGGCCCGGAAGGGCAGAATGTTGGCCGGCATGATCCCCGAGAACGTCAGCGGCTGATGCATCGCGGACTCCTCACCACGTCGAGATGTGATCGACGACTTCCTTAGAGGATACGACACGCCCGGAGGCTCGGCCAATGATGTCCAGGCTGGCGCGCTGGATCTCGGGCCAGAGCGTGGCGACCCCGTCCTCCACCACCGTGATGCGGTACTCCCGGTTGAACGCGCCCATCACCGTGGCCAGCACGGCAGATGTCGGTCAGCGTCCCGGTGACGACCAGGGAGGTGACTCCGCGCGCCCGCAGGGCGCCGTCGAGCGAGGTGCCGGCGAAGGCGTCGTACCAGCGTTTGCTGACGATCAGCTCGTCCGGCCGGGGCGCCAGCTCGGCGATGGTCTCGACGCTCGGGTGGCCTTCGAGACAATTCGACGACGGACGACCGAAGCCCGTCGGCAGGCCGGGCCTGGCCGGCTTGTGCTCGGGGTCGAGCTCGCCGACGAGCAGCGGCACCCGGGCCGCGGCAGCCCCGTGGCCCGGAAGCGATCGATCAGCACGCGGATGCGCTGCACGATCTCGCGGGGCGGCGGTCGCTCATCGGAGCCTCGGCATGACCTCCTTGGCGATGATCTCGACCTGCTGGGGCTGGTAGCGGTAAGGGATCAGGATGATGCGGTGGACGCCAGAGTCGAGATGGGGCCGGAGCTGGGCCACGCACTCGTCCACGCTGCCGCGGATCGCATGCTCGATGGTGGATTCGCTCCAGGCGGCCACGTCCCACTCGGTCTGGAGCCACTGCCGCATCGGCGCTTCGGTCTCGGCGCGTGACCGGCCGACGTAGATGGCCAGCTGGTTGGTCCCGGTCAGCGTCTGGGGGTCGCGGCCGGCTTCCCGGGCGACGGCGAGGATCTTCTCCCACGACCGCTTGAAGCTCTCCGGCGTGTAGAAGTAGGTGAGCCAGCCGTCGGCCAGGGTGGCCACGCGCCGGAGCACGGCGTCGACGTACCCGCCGATGAGGATCGGCGGCCGCGGTCGCTGCACGGGGCGCGGGCGCATCACCGCCTCGCGAAGATTGAGATCGTCCACCTTCAGCGTCACGCGGTCCTCGGTCCACAGGCGGGTGAGGACCTCGAGGTTGCGCTCGAAGAGCCGGCCGCGCTCCTTGAAGGGCACGCCGACGGCGTCGAACTCTCGCGCGTACCAGCCGGCGGCCACGCCGAGGATGAGGCGACCCTTGGAGACGACGTCGAGCGTGCCCAGCGCCTTGGCGGCGACGGTCGGGTTGCGGAGGGGAAGCACGAGGATGCCCGTGCCCAGCCGGATCCGCTTCGTGCGGGCGGCGATGGCGGTGAGCGTGCCGACCGCGTCGAGGATGGGGAATGCGGGCTCGACCCCGAGGATCACGTGGTCCCACGCCCAGAGCGACTCAAAGCCCAGCGCCTCCGCGCGCTCGGCATAGGCGTAGATCGCGTCGATGTCGGGCGTCTCGGTCGGCCCGACGAAGTTCTTGATCGCGAGTCCCCAGTTCATATGTCGGAGGGGGCCTCGACGGCCCCCTCCGAGGCCTCCCCCAGAACGGATTGCGCCGGCAAAGCCGGCGCTCGAAACGCACATCCCGTCACGTGTCTCGCAGTTCGCGCCGGTGAGTTCGGCATCGCTAGCCCAGGAAGCGCCGCTCGGGGTCGAGAGCGCGCAGGATCGTGAGCTCGCCGGCGGTGGGCGGCTCGGTCACCGCGATCTTGTCGGCCTCTAGGAGCTCGAAGCCGGTGTTGTCGCGGACGGTGGGGAGCGCGACCCCCGGGTGGAGCGCCTCGATGCGCATCCGGCGGCTCTCGGGGTCGAAGCCGAAGATCCCCAGGGTGGTCACCACGCGCGAGACGCCGCCGAACAGCAGCCCGGCCCGGCGGCGACTGCCGTCGCCGTCGATCCAGCCGGGGCTGGTGATGAAGTCGACGCGCTTGACGAAGCGGCGTTTCTCGTGGGCCGTGAGGATGATCACCTCGCGGCAGAGGGAGGTGATGTCGTTCGCCCCGCCCGTCCCCGGGAGCCTGACCTGGGGGCGCCAGTAGTCGCTGCCGAGGGCGGTCGTGTTGATGTTGCCGTGCTCGTCGATCTGGGCCCCGCCCACGAAGCCATAGTCGAGGAAGCCGCGCTGGGCGAAGAGGAAGACGTCGGTGATCCCCGGCAGCATGAGGGCGCGGTGGCCGGCGCGCATCTCGTTGGTGGAGATCGGCAACCGCCCGGGCTTGATCTGGGGGCCGATGATCCCGCCCTCGACCACGATGGTGAGGCGGGGCGCGTGGCGCTGCTGGGCCAGCGCGGCGGCCAGCAGGGGAACGCCCACGCCCGCGAAGACGGTCGTGTCGTCGGTGAGCTGTCGCGATCCCATCACCGCCAGGAGTTCGGCCGCCGTCGCCGCTGCGCTCATGACCCCGGGACGAGCTCCTTGGCCTGGCGTTGCTGGCGGGCCAGGCGCTCGCCGCCGAAGAGGTCGAGGTAGTCGGCGTAGGTGGGTGGCGCGTACACGTAGCGGCCCAGGTAGTCGGCCACCGCCTGGGCGCCCCGGGCGTTGATCGCGCCGGTGTACTCCTCGAAGTGGTCGAAGTCCGCCTCGTAGAGCCCGTAGCACTCGTGCGGGTAGGAGCCGAAGGGCACGTGAACGAGGGCGTCCACCACGAACCCGGGGAGGACGGTGCGGTCGGGCCGGCGGCGCGTCTCCTCCTCGGTGATGATCTCCTCGGTGGTCACCAGCACCGTGGCCGCCCCCCTGGCGATGTCGACGTCCATGTGCGGGTAGCCGTCGATCTGACAGTTGCCGAGGCGGTCGGCGCGGTGCACGTGCAGGAGCGCCACGTCGGGGAAGAGCGCGGGCACGGCGGCCAGCCGCGTCCCCGTGTAGGGGTCGTCGATCGTCTTCATCCCCCCCACCGGCACCAGGTCGGAACCGAGCATCGTGAGCGCGGGCAGGAACGGCACCCCCATGGCCGCGGCCCGGAAGCGCAGGCCGAGGGCGAGGTGGCTCCACTCCTCGAAGGCGACCTTCCCGCCCTCGACGTACTCGCGCATGATCTTCGACACGCCCCAGGGCAGCCCGATCGACATCCAGGCGGTGACCACGCGCTCGACGGCGCCGGCCACCATCATGAACTCCCCCTCGGTGCACATGAGGTTGCGGGCCAGCGTCAGGCCGCGCCGGCGCTGGCGAAGGACCTCGCGCACCAGCGCCATCGGTGTCCGGGAGAAGAGGCAGCCCCCGACCGCGATCACGTCCCCGTCGTGGACGCGCGCGGCGGCGTCCTCGATGCTGGTCAGCTTCTCCGCCGCCGATTTGGCTTTGGCCTCCAGGCGACGGCGGGCGGCCACGAAGTCGTAGGCCGCGGGCGTCAGGTCAGGATCTCCCACTTGGACTGATAGCGATCCAGCTCCCGCCGCGTCCGCGCATCCATGGGATGCTCGCGCTGGGGGATCTCCACGCGCTTGTCCTCGCCGCAGAGCGGCGTGGTGAAGTAGCGCTGACCGGTGTCGTTGGCCATGGTGACGATTGCCGGCAGCTCGGGGTGCCGCCGCGCCAGCTTGAGCGCCGCGGCGATGTTGCAGCCGGTCGAGATGCCGCAGAAGATCCCCTCTTCGGCCGCCAGGCGCCGGGCCATGGCCAGGCTCTCCGCCGTGGTCGTCGTGATCACACCGGCCAGCAGCGAGACGTCGAGGTTGTCGGGGATGAAGCCGTCGCCGATGCCCTCGATCCCGTGCGGGCCCCAGGCGCGGCGCGCGAGCAGCGCGCACTCGTCGGGCTCGACGGCGTAGAGCCGGATGCGGTCGTCGCGCTCGCGGAGGTAGCGGCCGACGCCGGTGAGGGTGCCGCCACTGCCCTGGGCCGCGATGAAGGCGCCCAGGAGGCCGCCGCACTGCTCCCAGATCTCGGGCCCCGTCGTCCGGTAGTGGGCCTCGATGTTGTCGGCGTTCCCGAACTGGCCGGGGACCCAGTAGCCCGGGGGATCACCGGCGCGGATCTCCTCCAGGCGCCGCAGCGAGAGGTCGACGTCGCTCTCGCCGCCCGGCGTGAAGACGAGATCGGCGCCGTAGGCCCGCATGATCTTCTTCCGCTCGTCGCTCATGCCCTCGGGCATGACGATCGTGCAGGCGTAGCCTTTGACGGCGGCCACGAAGGCGCAGGCGATCCCGGCGTTGCCGGTCGAGCACTCCAGCACGCGCATCCCCGGTCGGAGCTCGCCGCGCCCCTCCGCGCGCTCGAACATGTGCAGATAGATCCGGTCCTTGAGGCTGCCGGTGGGGCCGTACCACTCGAGCTTCACGTAGATGGCGGGGCCGACGTCGCCCGTCACCCGCCCGAGCTTCACGAGCGGTGTGCGGCCGACGGCCTGGGCGATCGACGTCAGCGAGTTCCGATATACGTCCCAACGAGGAGGCACGGCAGCGAATTGTACCTCATCCCTGGGGGCCGGCTCACGGCAGACGGAGAAGCCCTTCCAGCACGGGCACCACGCTACCGCCGACGCGGATGTCGCCGACGCCCCCATCGCTCGCGCGCAGCCGGATGTGCACGAAGCTCTGCCGCTTCATCTTCGTGCCCTGCTCGCTGACGATGCGCGTTTCCCCGGCGGCCTTCACCAGCCCCTGCTGCACGAGGTAGGCGCCGAGGGCGCCGCTGGCCG
>MNEF01000002.1 GCA_001917535.1 Candidatus Rokubacteria bacterium 13_1_40CM_69_27 | reverse complement strand
GAGGCGGCGCAGAAGAAGTGGGGCGCCATCCTGTTCGGGTCATCCTAGGCCCGCGCGTCATCGACTGCAACGGATCCCGGCGCGCTCCCCTAGCGAGCCCGCGGTGGCGCGAGGAGTTGAGGGACCGACCTCGCCCGCGTATATTCAATGTATATCCGGGAGGGAGGTCGTATGCAGGCGAAAGTTCAGAAGTGGGGCAATAGCCTCGGGTTGCGGATTCCGAGGTCGTTTGCGGCCGAGGCTCAGGTGGAGGACGGGTCTACCGTTGATCTGTCGATCCAGAACGGTAGTCTCCTCGTCCGTCCGCTCCGAGCTCGGAAGTACGCTCTGAGCAAACTCCTCAAGAAAGTGAATCCGCGGAACCTGCATGGCGAGGTTCCAACTGGAGCGCCAGTTGGCCGTGAAACTTGGTAGTGGCGGCCTCATACGTTCCCGCGCGGGGGGACCTCGGGTGGCTTCAGTTCAACCCCCAGGCGGGCCACGAGCAGGCAGGTCATCGTCCTGCCCTGGTCGTCTCGCCTCGTTCATACAACCGGCGGGTCGGCCTGGCAGTTTGTTGCCCCGTAACCTCACGGGTGAAGGGTTATCCGTTCGAGGTGCTCCTTCCGAAAGGTCTGGGCGTCGAGGGGGCGGTTCTCTCAGATCAGCTCAAGAGCGTGGACTGGCGGGTGCGAAAGGCGCGTCGCATTGGCAGCGTGCCCACGGATGTGCTTCAGGAGACGGTCGGTAAGATCCTGGCTCTGGTCGACCCGGAAGGGGCGCGCTAGAACTTCCCGGACCCTGGGCTCCTTGACAGGGGTGGCCGCCGCCGGTAACCTAACGATCGTTCGATAGGTATGGCTACCCTCGCCCCCGCGACCCCCAAGGGTGACGCCGTCGCCTCCGACCGGATCCTCCGGGCGGCCACGGGCCTCTTCTGTGAGCGCGGCTATCACGGCACCTCGGTGCGAACGCTGGCGCGCGTGCTCCGCCTGGAGACGGCGAGTCTCTACTATCACTTCCCCTCCAAGCAGGAGATCCTCTTCGCCATTCTCGATCGCACGCTCGACGACCTGCTCGACGGTCTGAGGCGGGCGGTGGCGGCGGCCGACGGCGCCGAACAACGCCTGCGGGCAGCCGTGCGCTACCACGTCCTCTTCCATGCGCATCGTCGCCAGGAGGCGTTCGTGAGCCACAGTGAGCTGCGCTCGCTGACGCCGGGCCATCTGCGCCGCGTCGTCGCCAAGCGTGACCAGTACGAGGACGTGTTCCGCGGCCTGCTCACCGCTGGCGTTCGCGGCGGCGTCTTCCAGGTGCCGGACGTGAAGTTGACGGCGGCGGCGATCCTCAGCATGTGCACGGGGGTGGCCCTGTGGTTCTCGGAGGGCGGGCGGCTCGCGCCCGAGGCCATCGCCGGGCGCTACGTCGAGATCATCGTGCGCAGCGTCGATCGGCGTGGCAAAGGACCGCGGTCATGAAGGAGAGAGCCATGGACAAGCCGTTCACGGACAAGATCGAGGCGCCGGACGTGGCGAAGATGTCGGCCGAGTACCAGGATCTGCTCAAGCGGATCCTGGCCATTCAGGCCGATTGCGAGATCGGCGGCCCTCATCTCTACGTCCGGAACATCCTGCCGACGGCGCCCACCAAGGTCGACCAGCTCATCGTGGCGCGAACCGCCGCCGAGGAGGCCGACCATTACCGCAAGGTCGCCCGGCTGGCCGGCGAGGTGGGGCTGGACCTCTCCTACATCCTCAGCCGCCCCAACCAGGAACGGTATGTGAACGCCTTTCGGGGGACGATCACGAGCTGGGAGGCGTTCGCCGTCTTCGGCTTTCTGATCGACCGGGTCGGACGGTACCAGCTGGAGGAGTTCATCGGCTGCAGCTTCGCCCCGTTGGACCGGATCCTGCCCGATGTCATCGTCGAAGAACTGGCCCACATCGAGTACGGCCAGAACAAGACCGCGGAGTTCGCGGCCAGGGGCGGAGAGTCGCAGGAGAAGATTCAGCGTGTCGTCAACGCCTGGTATCCGAAGGCCCTCGACATGTTCGGCAACAGCACTTCACGGCGCTCCGAGCGGTACCGTCACTGGGGCATCAAACGCCGGACGAACACTCAGGCCCGGGAGGAATACATCCGGGAGGTCAACCCCCTCATCGAGGCGATGGGATTGACGGTGCCTGACCCGAACGCGGGCCGCGAATTCGTGTAACGGGGGTCGTGACCATGACAGGAGCGCCGAACACCCACGCCCTCGACGAGCACATGAAAGAGATGGTGCTGGCTCTCCATGCGGCCGTCAACCGGGCGATGCCGCACATCAAGGACGATCCGAAGCTCGTGGAGCAAGCGCTCCGAGACTGCGAGGAGATCCTGGCGGTCGTGCTGGAAGGAAACGTCTCGGAGTGGCTCGGCACGACGAAGTGAACATCGTCGTCTGCGCGAAGGTCGTTCCGCTGAGCTCGGTGACGATTCAGATCGACCCGGCCACCAAGCGGATGGTCAGGAAGGACGTCAGCCAGGAGCTAGACCCGCAGGCGGCCAAGGCGGTCGAGGAGGCGCTGCGCCTGACCGAGAAGCAAGGAGGAAGCGTGACGGTCGTCGTGATGGGCGGAGACGACGCGACGATCGGGATCAGGGGTGCGCTGGCCATGGGGGCGACCGCCGCGATTCATCTCTCCGATCCGGCGCTGGCGGGGTCTGACGCGCTCGGCACCGCGAAGGCCCTGGCCGCGGCGATCAGGAAAGAGCCGTTCGATCTCGTGATCTGCGCGACCGAGTCGAGTGACAGCTATACCGGCCTCGTCCCCGGACAGCTCGCTCAGCTGCTGGGAGTGCCCCCTCTGACCTTCGCGACGTCGCTGACCGTGGAGGGGAGAACAGTCACGATCAAGCGACAGAGTGAAGGCGGCTACGACGTGGTCACCTCCGAGCTTCCGGTGCTGGTGACCGTGACCACCGGCATCAATGAGCCGCGCTACCCTACGCTGAAGGGGATCATGGGAGCCAAGAAGAAAGAGATCAGGAAATACACGGCCGCGGATCTCGGTCTGGGTCCCGCTGAGATCGGCGAGAGTGGCGCCCGCGAGAAGGTCCTCACCGTGGGCAGGCCTCCGGCCCGGCCGGCCGGAACGGTCATCAAGGACGAGGGCCAAGGCGGCAAGCAGATCGCCGACTTTCTCGCCAACTTGAAACTGATCTGAGCGCTCCTCGCGACATGGCCGATCTCATCTGGGTCTACGGCGACGTCGTCGACGGAAAGATCTCTCGGGCCACCCTCGAGATGCTGTCCAAAGCCGCCGCGCTGGGCCGGGCGGAAGTGGTCCTTCTCGGACCGGCGCCGGACGACGCAGTCCACACCTTGTCGGCGCACGGAGCCAGCAAGGTCTACCGGTCGAAGGATCCGGTCTATCGGGAGTGTCTGACCCTTCCGGCCGTCGAGACGATGGCGACGCTGATCGCCGCGCATCGACCTCGAGTCGTGCTCTTCGCGTCGAGCTACGGCGGGCGCGATGTCGCCGCGGCGCTCTCCGCGAAGCTCGACTGCGGAGCGCTCACCGATGTGGGGGACCTCGCCCTCAGGGACGGCGCCCTGGAGGCGACCATCCCCGCGTTGGGAGGAAGCTATCAGAACACGAGCACGCTCAGCGGCCAGGGGACGAAGCTCGTCCTGGTGCGTCCCAAGGCGTTCGAGATCAAGCCGAACGAGAAGAGCGCCACCGTCGAAGAGGTTCCGCCCCCGCGCGATGCGGCGGTTCTCAAGATCCGCGTGACCGAGCGCATGACGGTCACACGCGAAGGGCCTCAGCTCGAGGATTCACGGGTGATCGTCTCCGGCGGGCGCGGCCTCAAAGGGCCGGAACGCTTCGCGATCCTCCAGGAGCTGGCCGCTCTCCTCGGAGGAGCCGTGGGGGCGACACGCGCGGCGGTCGATGCCGCGTGGGTTCCCTACGCGCTCCAGATCGGGCAGACCGGAAAGACCGTGAAGCCGGACCTCTACGTCGCCTGCGGGATCTCCGGAGCGATCCAGCATCTGGCCGGCATGAAGGGATCGAAGACCATCGTGGCGATCAACACCGATCCGGAGGCCCCGATTTTTCAGGTGGCCGACCTGGGCGTGGTCGGCGACGTGTTCAAGGTGGTGCCTCAGTTGATCGAAGAGCTGAAGAAGCGCAAAAGGGGTTGATGGCTACGCTCCCGGCGGCAGTCTCCGACGTACGGCCCGGCGCCTACAGAGTCCTCGCGCTCGTGGCCGCCGCCCACGCGGTGAACCACGCGTATACCGCGCTGCTGCCAATCCTCTACCCCGCCATGATGGCGGAGCTCGGCTTCGGCTACCGCCATCTCGGCCTCCTGATCGGTGTCAGCCAGGTGTTCGGTCAGGGATTGCAGTTTGTGACCGGGTACGTGGGCCGCTTCGTTCAGCGGAAAGTCTTGCTGGGCGTCGGAACGGTGGCGCAGGGCATCTGCTTCGGGCTGGCGGGACTTTCCCAGAGCTTCCTCCATCTGCTCGCCTGGCAGAGCCTCACCCGGCTGGCCGGGAGCCCGTAACATCCCAATGGCAACGCGCTGCTCCTGGACTACTTCGGCCGGACGCATCGCGGGCGCGCGCTGGCCATGCACTATGCAGGCGGCAACCTCGGTACCGTCCTGGTGCCGCTGGTGGGCGCGCTGCTACTCGGCGCGTTCGGTTGGCGCACGACCCTCGCCTCCTTCGGCCTACCGGCGATCGTCATCGGACTCCTCGTTCTCGTGGGAATCACGGAAGAGCGCGGCGGCCAGGCCACCCTCGAGGCGAGACCGTCCCTCGGGCGCGAGACGCTGGAGATCCTCAGGAATCGAAATCTTCGGTTCATCGTCGGCGCCCAGGCCACCGCGGCGGGCGGGCGGGGCCTCGGCGTGGTCATCACGTTCGTGCCGCTCTACCTCTCTCAGGAGCTGGGGCTGGGCGTGATGAAGATGGGCGCGCTCTACACCCTCATGCTGATCGGCAGCGTCGTCGGGCCCACACTGGCCGGGTTCGTGTCCGACCGGCTGCGGGCGCGGAAGCCGGTGCTCCTCGGCGCGTACCTGGCCTCCACGCTCACCATGGTCCTGCTGGTCAACCTGGGCACAGCCGGAGCCTGGCTCCTCCCCCTCGTCGTGTTCATTCTCGGATGCGTGGCCTATGCGGAGAGCCCGATGTTACAATCGCTGACCGCTGACGCCACCGAGGGCTCCTCACAGGATGTGGTCTTCGGCCTCTATCACACGATCGGCTTCGGCACCGGCGCGCTCTGGGCCATCGTCATGGGAACCCTCGTCGAGGCCCTGGGCTTCCGCCCCGCGCTCTACGTGATGGCCGCCTCCTACTCGGCGGCCGCGCTCTGGCTTCTTCCCTTGCGGATGCCGTCGGGAGCTGTCGCGCCCGACATGCCAAGAGCGACCGAACGCGCGCGCTAACGGTCAGGGGTTGGCCGTCTCCAGAAACCACTCCGTTCAATCCACGTTCGGCGATCGTATCCGCCAGCGGCCAGCGAGTTCAAGCAGGCAGGGATCTTCGGGATCGGTGGGCGGGGGAAACATCCCCCCGCCCACCCCGAAGCTACTCCACCTGGATGCTGTTGGGCCCCGTCGCCTCGTCGGCCGAAGCAACGCCCACACCGCTGAGCGCCGTGAAGGCCAGCAACAGAGCGAGAGTCAAACGCTTCATCTCCTCACCCCCTCTCATTGCTTGAGACGACGATGAGGGAGTCAACGATGCGTTCCATATCAGAACGGCGATGTTTCACCTTGAAACAGCGTCAGTGTCGAGAAGCCGGCTGACACGCGCGCGTGTGGCACGAAGCGATCATCATGACGCTCCAGCTCTGAGACCCGCGCGCAGCGTGAGCAGCACCACGCCGGTCTCGTAGAGCTCCTCGCCGAGAAAGATCGCCCCGAACGCGAGCAGCCCGGTGTGAGCGAACAGGAGACCTCCGCTCAACGCCGCGAGCCCCGCCGCGACCGCCACGGCCCGGATCCCACGCACGACGAAAACCGGCCCGGAAGGATCATCGGCCTCGCGGATCCCCTTCGCCAGCAGCCGCGCTCCGTGCCACGCGGCGCCGACCGCCAGGGGAAGGAGCAGCGTCGCGAGCAGGAGGTTCAGCATGACATGAGCATGCCGCGACCGGCACCTCGTCTCAATTACCCACGAGGTCATGGCGGGAATCGGAAACGCTGCGGACGCTTCTGGCGTCTCAATGGAGTGGGACATGGTTCCGGACGCCGGTGGCGTGTCATAAGCGGAGCCGCCTGGCACGGTTCTTGACTCCTGGAGGATGCTCTTGACAGAAGGAGTCCTGATGCCGGCGCCGCTCGTGCTGAAGTTCATATCGACGCTCGCCTTCGCGATCCAATTCCTGATTTTCGTCTACCTGTACCAGTCGCACCGCATCCGCTTTTTCCATTACCTCCTGTGGGGTTGGGGATTCTTCACGGTGTCCAAGGGCCTGAAGCTGGCCGAGGCCGTTCTCCCGGCAGGGGTCCGGCTCGATCCGCTCATGGATGCCGCCGGCATCGCCGCCCTGTTCTGCGTGCTGGTGGGGGCAGCCGCCTATCGCTGGGACTACCGCATGCGCGGGCGCGACGCGCTCGTGGCCGGATCCTTTGCGCTTGCCGTCGTCATGCTTGGCGAACGCTCGGCGACTGGACCCGGCCTGGAGCTCGGTCTCGGGATCATCCTGGGTCTCGCCCAAGCCGCGGCCGGCCTCGCCTTCTGGCCTCGCCCATCCGCCGGCATGGCCTACCGGGGCGCGGGCCTCCTGGCCGCGTCGTTTCTGATGTGGGGCCTGTATCGCATCGCGACCGGGTTCGTGGCGGTCGAGTCAGGGTCGACGACGTACTACGCCGTTCACGGCGCGTTCATCTGCTTCTACTTCCTGTCGACGTTCGCCATCATCATCATGGTCCTCGACCGGGCCCGGAACGAGATGCGGTCGCTCAAGGAATTCAACGAGCGGCTCGTGCAGGGTCTGCGCGAGGGGCTCGCGTTGGTGGCCGGCGACTTCACGGTCCGCTACTCCAATCCCAGAATGATCGAGCAGTTCGGCCCCACCGAGGGGCGGCGATGCTACGAGCGGCTGACCGTCGACGGGAAGCCCTGTCCCGGCTGTCCTCTGGAGCGGCGTCACGAGATGGACGGTCAGCGGCCGGTGCATCTCGAAGTCGACGGCGTTGGCGGACGCCATCTGCTGCTCAGCTGCTCGCCGGTGCGCCAGCCCGACGGGGAAGTCTTGCTCCTCGAGCTCGTCGCCGACGTGACCGAGCAGACGCAGATGCGGGAGCGCCTGCAACAGGCCGAGCGCCTCGCCGCTGCCGGGGAGCTGGCGGCCGGGGTCGCCCACGAGATCCGTAACCCGATGGCTGCCATCGTGAACGCCACCACCCTGCTCGCGGCCGGCACCGGCCTTACCGACGAGGAGTACGCGAGCACGCTGAGTGCCGTCCGTACCGAGGCCCGCCGTCTCAACCGGATCCTCTCGGAGTTCCTGCTCTTCGCTCGACCGCGGGCGCCGGAGCGCCGCCTCTCGGATATCGCCGAGGTGGTGGAGCGCGTCGCCTCCCTGATCCGTGAGGACCGGGCGAGAGCGGCAGGAGTCGAGCTCGACGTCCGGATGGATCGTTCGGTGCCCGTCTTCCGCTTCGACCCGGACCAGATGATCCAGGTCCTCTGGAACATCGCCCTCAACGGGGTCGAAGCCATGGAGGGCCAGGGGCGCTTGCGTCTCGACGTCGAGCAAGTCAACGGCGACGTGGTGATCTCCGTCGCCGATACCGGCCGCGGCATCCCGCCCGGAGACCGGGCCCGCGTGTTCGATCCCTTCTATTCTCGCAAGCCGGCCGGCACCGGCCTCGGGCTGACGATCGCGCAGCGCATCGTCGCCGCCCACGGGGGCCGGATCGAGCTGAACTCGGCGCCGGGGCGGGGCACGCGGGTCAGGATCGCGCTGCCGCTGGCGCTGGCCGCGCCATGACGACGATTCTCATCGTCGACGACGAGCCCTCGGCCCGGACCACGATGGCGCTGCTGCTCCGAAAGCATGGCCACCGCGTCGTGCAGGCCGACGGCGTCACTGCGGCAGTCAAAACGCTCATGCAGGAGGTGGTCGATCTCGTCGTCACCGATCTCCGCATGCCCGACGGCAGCGGGCTGGACGTGCTCCGGGCCGTGAAGAGCCACTGTCCGGATGCGGACGTTATCCTGCACACCGCCTACGCCGGCTGGGAGTCGGCCAAGGAGGCCATCCAGCTCGGCGCCCTCGACTACTTCGAGAAGGGGCGCGATCCCGACGAGCTGCTGCACCGGATGGACAAGGCGCTCGAGGAAAAGGCACTCCGGCGGGAGAACGAAAATCTCCGGCAGCAGGTCCGGGAGCGCTACGGTCTGCCCGGGATCATCGCCGACTCGGCCGAGATGCGGCGGGTCCTGGACCTGGTGGTGCAGGTGGCGCCCACCGACGCCACGGTGCTGATCCGCGGGGAGTCCGGTACCGGGAAGGAGCTGATCGCGAAGGCGATCCACCACGCCGGCCCGCGTGCTCGCGGGCCGTTCGTCGCAGTGAACTGCGGCGCCGTCCCCGAGACCCTGCTCGAGTCCGAGTTGTTCGGGCACGTCAAGGGGGCCTTTACCGGCGCGACCGGGGCCAAGAAGGGGCTGTTCGAGGAAGCCCACCAGGGGACTCTGTTCCTCGACGAGATCGGTGAGATGACTCCCGGGCTTCAAGTGAAGGTGCTCAGGACGCTTCAGAACGGCGAGATCCGACCGGTCGGCTCGACCCAGGCCGACACCGTCGACGTCCGGGTCCTGGCCGCCACCCACCGCGACCTCGAGCAGATGATGCACCAGGGGACGTTCCGTGAAGATCTCTTCTACCGCCTGAACGTCATCGCGCTCATGCTCCCGCCTCTCCGCGACCGGCGCGAGGACATCCCCGCGCTCGCGCAGCATTTCCTCGATCGTCACGGCAGCAAGCTCGGGCGCCAGCTGCGGCTCAGCTCGGGAGCCCTCGACCGTCTGCTGGCCTATCCGTGGCCGGGCAACGTCCGCGAGCTGGAGAACGCCATGGAGCGCACGGCGATCCTCAGCCGGGGGGAAACCGTGGAACCTGATGATCTGCAACCACACGTCGCGGCGGGCACCAGCCTCGGCCGGGCGCCGGCGCTCCCGCCCCAACAAACGCTGACCGAGCTGGAGGGGACGCACATCCTCCAAACCCTCGAGCGGTGCGGGTGGAACCACTCGCGGACCGCAGAGGCGCTCGGCATCGGCCGCACCACGCTCTGGCGGAAGCTCAAGGAGTACGGGCTCGAACGGGCCCCGCTGGCGTCCCCGCCTCGCCGCCCCTGATCCGTCCCGCTCAGTCGCCGTCCCAGGGACTGGGCACACGGGCGCACTGCCCACGATTCCATAACGGAACGTCGTGTTCCGCGACGAAACGACGACGAAACGACTCGGCCGCGTCCGCGGCGTCTATTTGCCCGATAAGGTTGCCCAGGCGGGGCTGGCCGCACCTTTGCATAGTGCCCGTGACCGAGTGGGGAGGCACGCACGAACGATGAGCTGGATGGACTTCAACGAGTACGTCCTGATGGAAGGCGCCGTGAGGGATCGACTGGACGACCTCCATCGCACAACCCGGTCGAGGTGTTGGCGAGGTCGCGACAGGAAGGACGTGAAGATGGATCGGGATCCTCAGCTCGTGGAAGCTCTGCGGCTCCGCCAGCCGACCGCGGCGGAGCGTCTCGTCGCCACCTACGGCGACCGCGCCTATCGCCTGGCGACCGGCATTACCGGACACGCGCAGGACGCCGAGGAAGTCGTCCAGGACGCGTTCTGGACGGTGGTCCAGAAGATCGACACGTTCAGAGGGGACTCTGCCTTCGGCTCCTGGCTCTACCGCATCGTCGCGAACGCGGCCTATCAGAAACTCCGCGTCCAGCGGGCTCGGCGTCGGGACCTCTCGTTCGACGAGGTGGAGATGTCCCTCGATGAGCGCGGGCAGGACGACGAGCCCCGGGCCGACTGGGCCGCCCGAGCGGACGACCCGGCCCTCCAGGCTGAATTGCGGATGGTGCTGACGGCGGCGATCGACGATCTGCCCGTCGACTACCGCACCGCCGTGATCCTGCGCGATGTCGAGGGTTTGTCGAATCTGGAGATCGGCGAGGTTCTCGGGATCGGCGTCCCCAACGTGAAGTCTCGGGTCCACCGCGCGCGATTGTTTCTCCGCAAGCGGCTCGGACAGTACCTGGCCGAGCGGGTGCCTGCCGCGTGCGGCACCTGAGGGAACCACAACAGACAAGGAAGGAGCAGAGACCATGAAACGGCAGCTGGCGATCGTGGCCGCGCTGGCGGTGCTGGCCCTGCCAGCTCTGGCCGGGGCCGAGGAGGAGAAGGGGATTCCCGGGGAGCGCGGGTGGGTCGATGCGGCCGCGTTGACGAATCTGCTCGAGGAGAAGGGCTTGATCACTCCCCAGGAGCAGGAGAAGTTGACGCATCCGATGGAAGCGCCTTCAGTCGACGACCAAACGATGCAGGAAATCTTCCGGACGGCGCCATACCGAGATCAGTGATGGATCGGGCTGCCCGATCAGACGCCCGAATCGGGCGGCCCGACCTCCGCGCTTCCGCGGCTGCTGCGGTCGGCGAGCATCGTCTTCCTGACCTCGTCCTCGATCAGATTCCAGACGAAGTCCTCGAGCTGGAGGAAACGCGGGTCGCGCTTGACGGCGAGCTTGCGGGGGCGCTCGATGTCGATGGTGACGCTCTGCTTGACCCGCCCGGGCCGCGTCGTGAAGACGATGACCCGGTCGGACAGATAGATGGCCTCGTTGATCTGATGGGTGATGAAGAGCACGGTCTTCTTGGCCTGGCGCCAGATCTGGAGCAGCTCTTCTTGCATCACCTCCCGGGTCTGCGCGTCCAGCGCGGCGAAGGGCTCGTCCATGAGGAGGACCTGGGGGTCCATGACCAGGGCCCGCGCGAGGTTGGCCCGCTGTTGCATCCCACCCGAGAGCTCGTAGGGATAGTGGTGCTCGAACCCCTGGAGCCCCACCATCTCGATGAAATGCTGGGCCCGCTGCCGGGCCGGGCGCGTGCCGATCCCCTGGCACTCCAGGCCATAGAGGACGTTCCCGAGAACCGTCCGCCAGGGGAGCAATGACGCGTCCTGGAACACCATGGCCCGGTCCTGACCGGGCTCGGTCACGACCTTGCCGTCGAGCAAGATGCGCCCGCTGGTGGCCGGCAGCAGGCCGTCCACCACGTTGAGGAAGGTCGTCTTGCCGCACCCGGAGGGACCGACGATCGAGACGAACTCCCCGTCCATGATCGCGAGGTCGATGTCGTCGAGGGCCAGGAGGCGACGGCCCGTCCGAGGCTGGTAGTACTCGAGGCAAATCCGCTGGGCTTCGAGCTTCACCGGCATGGCCCGGTCCTAGGTCGCGGCTCCCACCTTCGGCCGCCAGGTCTCGAATCGCCGCTCCAGGCGGGCCAGAGCCTCGATCATGAGGACCCCGGCCAGGGCGATGATCACGACCCCCACGAAGACCTTGTCCGTTTGAAACGAGGCCCCGGCCACCGTGATCATGAATCCGACGCCCGCCGTGGCCGCGTACAGCTCGCCCACCACGACGCCCACCATGGCCCGTCCGACCCCCAGGCGAAGCCCGGTGAGTATGAAGGGAACCGCGCTCGGAAGGATGATGGTCAGAAACAGGCGCCCCTCCGCGGCCTTGAAGCTCCGCGCCACCCGCAGCAGCTTGGCGTCGGTCGTCCGCACTCCGGCCAGGGCGTTGAGGCAGAGGGGGACGACGGCCCCGAGGAAGACGATCAACACCTTGGACCAGATCCCGATTCCGACCCAGATGATGATGAGCGGGAGAAGCGCCACCCGGGGCGTGGCATTCAGGGCCGACAGGAACGGTTCGATGGCGAAGCAAAACCTCCGGTACCATCCGGCCGCGAGACCCGCCGGGATTCCGACGGCGATGGCCAGCACGAATCCCAGGAGGAACTCCAGGCCGCTGACCCGGAGGTCGTTCCAGATCTCCCCCGCGGAGAAGAGGCGGATCGCCGTCCGCGCGATGGCCGTGGGCGAGGACAGGAAGATGGGACTGATGCGCCACCGCGCCGCCGCGCTCCCCAGCACGGGTCCCAGCAGATCGGCCCACCATCCCCGCGTCAGGCCCTCCCAGAAACACAGGAAGAAGACCACCGTGATGGTCCCCAGGATGGCCCGTTCCCTTTCGAGATAGAAGCGAAGGAAGAGCGGCATGGCGCGCTCTCAGGTGGCGGAGCCGACCTTCGGGCGCCATCCCTCGAAGCGGCGCTCGAGACGGTCGAGCAACTCCACCACCAGGACTCCCGTCGTCGTGACGATCAGGATACCGACGAAGACCTTATCGGTTTGGAAGGTGGCTCCCGACACCGTGATGAGAAAGCCGATGCCGGCGGTGGCGGCGTACAACTCCCCCACCACCACCCCCAGGAGCGCCCGGCCCGCCGCGTACTTGAGCCCGGTGAAGATGAAGGGGACGGTGCCGGGGAAGACGATGGTCCAGAAGATCTTGAGCTCGGAGGCCCCGAAGCTCCGGGCCACCTTGAGAAAGCGCTCCTCGGTGGTCTTGACCCCGGAGAACGTGTTGATGAGCATGGGAATCACCGCCCCCAGGAACACCACGACGATCTTCGACCACACTCCGATCCCGAACCAGATGATGATGACCGGCAGGAGGGCCACGCGAGGGACGGCGTTCAGGACGTCGATGAAGGGACCCAGGCAGAAGTAGAGCCGCCGGTACCAGCCCAGGGCCAGACCGAGGGGGATGGCCACGCCGGCCGCCATCAGATAGCCCACGACGAATTCGGTCCCGCTCACCCTCAGATCCCTCCAGATCGTCCCCTCGGCGAAGAGCTCGTACCCGGCGCGGACGATCAACGTCGGAGAGGAAAGGAAGAGAGGATCGACGAGGCGACTCCGCGTCACCGCTTCCCAGGCCAGAAGGAACGTCAACACCGCGCCGGTCCCGATGAGCCCCCGCTCGTGCTCGACATAGAATTTGCCCAGGGAGGAAACGCCGGTCACATCGGCGGCGTAGAGGGTCTGCCCTTCCGTCCTCACTCGAACACCCCGCGCTTCTCCAACTCCTCGAAGAACCTCCCGTCGACGAAGTCCTCGGCCTTTCGCCCTCTGGCCTCAGGCTGCTTCCTGGCGATCTCCCCGAGCTCGATCTCGATGCCCTTGAGCGGGGGGCGCGGCGTGGTTTCGATGAACTGCGTCGCATACGCATAGGCGGACTCGAGGACCTCGCGCTCCTCGAGCTTGGTGTATTTGGCGATGACCTTCAGCGCGAGATCTTTTTCTTTGAAGAACCGGCGCGTCCCTTCCGTATAGGCCGTGAGGAAGCTGCGGATCGTGTCGGGGTCCTTCTTGATGAACGTGCGGGTGGAGACGATGCTGATCATCGGGTACTGGAGCCCGCTCTTGGAGAGATCGGTCAGGACGCTGAAGCCGGCCTTTCGCGCTTGGGCGTCGGTGGGGGAGCTCATGGGGGCCCCCTGGAGCGCCCCGCTCTTCAGCCCGGCCAGCAGCTCCGGCTGCCCGCCCATCTGGAGGATCTTCACGTCCTTGTCGGGCTCGAGCCCCCACTGCCGCAAGGCATAGCGGAGACTGAAGTCGCTGGAAGCGCCGAAGCGCGTCACCCCCACGACCCGTCCGCGAAGGTCCTCGATCCTCTTGATGTCGGGCGTCACCACCAGGGAGAAGGCCGGCACGTTGACGACGCCGCCGATGAACACGATGTCTCCGCCCGCCAGATTGGCGAAGACCACCGCGCTGCCGGCCAGCGCGATGGGGAACTCCCCGGCCAGCAGCGCCTGGGCGACCTTCGTCCCGCTGGCCACGTAGTGGAGGGTGACGTTGAGGCCGTGGGTGTCGAACACGCCAGCCTCCTTGGTGAACCACAGCGTGGCCTGGGTCGCGCTGATGGCGCTGTAGGCCACCTCGAGCTTCTTGGGCTGAGCCGCGGCGGCGAGGACGGTCAGATGAACCAGGATCGCCAGCGAGCCCGCGATGGCTACCGCGGCACACCGTCCCGCGGTCACGCTCTCGGCTCCTCGCCCTCGGGCCACGCCCCCTTGTTGGGCATCTCGCCCTTGACCCGGCGTTGCGCCAGGCGCTCCCCGACGACGAAGGCGTCGCCCTGCACGGCGAGCCGGGCCTCGTCCTCGAACTCGTCGCACCACTCTCCGAGCGAGTAGCCGTACCAGGGGCTCTCGGGCTTCAAGGCGGGCAGGCCGAGCTCTTCCCAGATCACCTTGGCCCGCTCCATGTACTCGCGCTTGGGCAGCGACACCGGCGGGAAGGCCTGCTTGCGAATGGCGTTGACCAGCAGGGCCGAGTCGCTGGCCGACAGGTCGCGCTTGGCCTCCCCGCCCCGGGTCGCGCGCGGGGCGTGGCCGGGGTCCTTGCCTTTCACGATCTGGACGTCGTGCTGGGGATTCATCCGGTAGGACATCGCCCACAGCACCGCGTCGGGGTTCTCGGGATCGATGTCCTCGTCCACGGCGACCACGAGCTTCCCGATCGCCGGCTGGAACGAGGCCGCGCCGTAGAGGGCCTGCCAGATCTCGCGCTCCGCCGGCTTGCGCATCTGGACGACGACGAGCTTTCGAAGATTGGTGAGCGGCTCGTGCATCCCGACCCTGACGACGCTGCGGAGGGCGAGGTTCGTCCGCAGATGGTTCAGGAGGAGCGGCTCGTACGCCACCTTCTTGATGAGGCTCGATTCGCTCGGCGTCACCTGACTGATGATCGAGGGCAGGATCGCGTCGCGGCGGTAGGTGATGGCCGTGACCTCCATGAAGGGATTGAACTCCTGGAGGTTCACGTAGCCGTGCGATTCCCCGAATGGCCCCTCCGGTTCGAGCCATTCGGTGTCGATCAGTCCCTCCACCACGATTTCCGCCTCCGCCGGCACCATCACATCCACGGTCCGGCCTCGGACGACGCGGATCGGCGTACCCGCCAGGCCACCCGCGACGCTCAGCTCCTCGACGTCGGGGGGAAGCTTCTGGACGGACGTGTAGCTCACCACCGGCGGCGCGCCGATCACGAGCGCCGCCGGCATGGGGCGACCGAGCTCACGGTACTTCAGCCAGTGCAGGTAGATGCCGGGCCGCAGCTCGATCGAGGGGTTCATGCCGAGCCGGCGGCGCGCCTTGACCTGGGCCCGGTAACAGCCGACATTCTGGGCGCCCGTGTCCGGATCCCTGGTGATCCAGGCGGCGCAGGAGACGTAGGGCGCATTGTCGAAGCCCGGAGTGGAGATCGGAATCGGCAAGAGGTCGATGCCACCCCCGGGCTCATCGAGGGCGTCGCCGACGCGGACGACATCGTGGACCGGGCCCTCGGTGACCTCCACGGCGGGGATCGGGCGCGCCATGGCCTCCTGCCACTTCTGGCCGATCTGGTCGACAGGGCAGCCCAGGCCCAGGCTGTAAATGCGGCGGTTGGCCGCCAGGGCGCCAACGACCACCGGAATTGAATACGCGCGTCCCTTGCTGTCAGTCACCTGCTCGAAGAGAAACGCCTTCCGCTCGGGTTCGGCGATGCCTCCGCGGAATTGCCACCGCACCAGTGGATGGAGCTCGGTGTCCTTGTTGATCGGCCGCTTGACCCGGACGAGGAGCCCCTCGCGCTCGAGCAGCGCCAGGTGATCGTGGAGATCCGGATATCCTCGCCGGGCCATCAGCGCCCCTCGAACGTCGGGCGCCGCTTCTCCCGGAAGGCCTTCACCCCTTCGCGATGATCGGTGGTCTTGATGAGGATGGACTGGCCGAAACTCTCGATGGTGCGAGCGGTCTGGAGGTCCGCGCTCACGCAGCTCTGGAGCACGCGCTTGGCGATGCCGAGGGCCTGGGGCGCCTTCGCCCCCAACCGCTCGGCGAGCCCCCGAGCCTCCGTCATCAACGCGTCGTCCTCGACCACGCGGCCCACGAGGCCGTAGCGGTGCGCGTCCTCGGCCGAGATGATCTCGCCGGTCAGCACGAGCTCCTTGGCGCGCCCGAAGCCCACCAGCTTCACGAGCCGCGAGCAACCGCCGATGCCGGGGATGAGCCCGAGGTTGTTCTCGGGCAGGCCGAAGCGCGCCGAGCGGGCGGCGATGCGCAGATCGCAGGCCAGCGCCAGCTCGAGCCCGCCCCCCACGCAGGTGCCGTTGATGGCGGCGATCAGCGGCTTCTCCAGCGCCTCCAGGTCGTTGAAGAAGTTGGTGAGGAGGCGGGTGTTGGCGCGGAAGACCGGCGTGTTCCAGTCGGTCTCGAAGGTGGCGACGTCGGCGCCCACGCAGAACGTCTTGCCGGTCCCGGTGAACACGACCACCCGTGCCGCCTCGTCGCCGTAGAGCTCGTCGGCCAGCGCCCGAAAGTCGGCCCGCATCTCCATCGAGATGGCATTGTTCTTCTCGGGACGGTTGATGATGACGGTGGCGATGCCGTCGGCCAGCTCGTAGCCGAGCGTCTTGAAGGTCATGCGCGCAGGTAAGCACGGCCGGGTCTGCCCGTCAAGCGCCTCCGCCCTCGCGCGGATCAGCGCGCCTGAATCACGACGTCCAGCAGCGCGGGCAGACCGTCCTCTTTGACGACGCGGAGGGCGCGCGTGAGGGCCGCCTGGAGCTCCGCCCGCTCGTCGAGAGGCCCCTCGGCGTAGACGCCGAAGCCGCGCGCGATCGTGGCGAAGTCGGGAGCCGGATCGTCGATCCGGATCCCGATCCCCTTGTTCTCCACCGCTCGTCCGCGGACGACGGCCACCCGCTCCTGGTGCTCCTCGTCGTTGTAGTAGGAGCGGTTGTTGCACATGACCATGAGCAGCGGCAGGCGGTGGTGGGCCGCCGTGAAGAGCCCGCTGGTGACGTAGAGGAGGTCGCCGTCCGACTGGAGATCCACGCAGAGCTTGCCCGACCCGCGATGGGCGAGGGTGACGCCGAGCGACGCTCCCAGGCCGTAGCCGAGGCCGGCGCCGCCGCTGCCGCCGCACGTGCGCTCCGGCATCCAGTCCCAGAGCCTGCGGACCCAGCCGTTGGCGGTGCCGTTGGTGAGAATCCAGTCCTCCGTCTTGATCGCCTCCCACACCTCGGCCGCCAGGACGGACTGGGCGAGGGGGCGGTCGGCGCGCTGGCGCTCCGCCGTCGCGCGCCATTGCTCGGCCAGCGCTCGGTGTCGGGCGCCGAGGCGCTCGGCTCGCGCCCGGCGGGCCGTCCCTCGAGGATCCTTCTTGAGACGGTCCTCCACCAGCTCGACCAGGGCCCCCAGGGCCAGCGTTGCGTCGGCCGCGATGGCGAGATCGACGGGAACGAGCGAGAGGTAGGTGTGGGCCCAGCTCCGGTGGGCATAGTCGTTGAGGGAGATCGTGATGAGCGCAGCCCGATCGCTCAGGGGGCGAACCTCGCGTGTCGTGCGGTCCACCTCTCCGAGCGCGCCCTGGAGATCGAAGACGTCCAGTGCCAGAATCAGGTCGGATTCCTGAATCAGCTCACGCTTGGCTCCGCTCAGGTCGAGGGGATGACGGTTGGGAAAGCTCGCCCGGCCCCGGTGGCCGTCGCCGAGATCGACGACGGGGGCGGCCAGGAGATCGGCGAGGCGCTGGAGCGCCGCGCCCGCCTGGGGTCTCCGTCCCAGGCTCTCGACGACGATCAGGGGCGATTCCGCCTCGCACAGTCGCCGGGCCGCGTCTTCGAGGGCTCGGGGATCGCCCTGCGGCGGCGCCGGCGGGGCGAATCGCGCCAGGTCGGGCAAGGCCATCGCCCGCTCCAACCGTTCCTCCTGCAGCGCCGCGTCCAGGCAAAGGTAGACCGGGCCCTGGGGCTCGGTCATGGCGATCCGCCAGGCGCGCACGAAGGCTTCGGGGATGGCGGCGACGCTGGCCGGCTGGTCATCCCACTTCACGTAATCCCGCACGAGGCTGCCCTGGACGAGCGCCGTGTGGATCCAGTCGATCCAGGGCCGTCGCTTCGTGGTGTCCATGGGTCCGGTTCCGCCCAGGACGAGAATGGGAACCCGATCGCAGAAGGCATTGAAGATGGCCATGCTGGCGTGCTGGAGTCCCACCACGTTGTGGGTGATCGCCGCCATCGGTTGGCCCGCGGCCTTGGCGTAGCCGTGGGCGAGGCTGATGGCGATCTCCTCATGGCAGCACAGGACGATCTCCGGGGCGCGGTTGCCACCGTAGTTCACCAGAGAGTCGTGGATCCCGCGGAAGGTCGCCCCCGGGTTGAAGGCGACGTACTCCATTCCCACAGCACGCAGGAGGTCCACGACCAGGTCGGACCCGTATCGAGGGGGGATCGACATCTCAGCGCGGATCATACCTCAGTCGGCCTTGACAGTCGCGCGACCGCCCACCATAGTAACGGCCGACTTTCGACCCATGCGGATCGAGGTGGATCCCTCCCTCCTGACGCGGCTGACGGCCGAGTTCCGCCGGCGGGGCATCGACCTGCTCCTGGCGGAAACAAAGGAGGAGGCGCGTGAAGCCGTCCTCGGCCTCATCCCCGCTGGCGCCACCGTCATGGCGGGTAGCTCGCTCACGCTGGACGCGATCGGCGTGACCGACCGCTTGAAGGGTGGCCAGTATCGTTATCTCCGTCAGGACGTCAGAGCGATCGACGACCCCGAGCAGCGCTACGCGATGCGTCGGCAATCGTTGGTGGCCGATTACTTCCTGGGCGGCATCAATGCCATCGCTGCCACCGGAGAGATCGTCAACGTCGACAGCAGCGGCAGTCGGATCGCGGGGTACGCGTACGGAGGAAGGAAGGTCATCATGGTGTCGGGCCTCAACAAGGTCGTCCCGACGCTCGCCGACGCGCTCGACCGGATCCGCGTCGTGGCGGCGGTTCAGGAAGCCCGCCGCGTCGGGCGCACGCCGCCCTGCATCGACGACGGCGTGTGCCGGAACTACGAGTGTTACCCTCCCCAGCGCCAGTGCGGGAAGATCCTCATCATCGAAAAGGAAAATGTGCCGGGCCGCATCACGGTCGTGCTGGTGGGGGAGTCCCTCGGCTACTGACCATGCGCCCCGCGACGCGATGGACGGTCGCGCTGCTGCTGGCCACCCTCGCCGGCCCGCCGGTCCACGCGCAGACGGTGGAGCGGGTGCGACTCTCCGTGCCGACCCGGAATCTGATGATGTGGCCCGTCGTCATGGC
>MNEF01000092.1 GCA_001917535.1 Candidatus Rokubacteria bacterium 13_1_40CM_69_27 | reverse complement strand
CGGCCGCCTCGACCCGTAGAGGGTCCGGAGAGCGGTCGAGGTGCTCGTCACCGAGATCCTCATAGATCTGCCACACCCAGCGGCCCTCCCGCTCGGCCGCAGTAGCAAGCAACCGGGCACAGCGGTCGCCCAGCCCCAGCGCGGGGAGCCAGCGATCGGCGACCAGTCGGTTGAGTTGCGCGATCGCCGGTTCACTGCGCCTGAGGATCAGGGAGCGTGGCCCGGGGCCCGGCCCGAGCTCGATCCGGTACACGCGACGCTTGAGCTGCGTGAGACCGATCATCGGGCCGGCCGCCTCAGCGCCCCCGAGGAGCGCCTGCAGGGCGTCGAGCACCTCAGCGACACCGGGCTCCAGCGCGTGGCGAAGCTCGCTACCGAGATCGAGCGGCGGGCTCATATCGCTAAGCGGGATGACTGACCCACGTGCTCGGCCAGGGCTTGCTCGAGCACGCGCCCGACGACGCGACGCGTGTCGAAGTATTCCTCGGCCAGCGCGCGAGCCAGGCGACAGTGGCGCTCGTAATCGGCCTCCACCCGAGCCAGCGCGCGCACCGCCTCGTCCATGGTCCGGAACCGGAAGAGGCCTTCGCCATCGGGCAAATAGCGACTGGGGCCCGTGTGCTGGACCACGGCGGGCTTCCCGCTCGCCAGAAAGCAGGCGGTGCGGTCGCTCATCCAACTGGTCGCCAGCTTGACGTAGGTTGGCTTCGCACAGCTGAACTCACCTCTCGATCGTTGGATGTAGGCGCGGTACTGCTCGGGCGTCGCGCTGATATCCCAGGCCTCGCGGATCGTCCAGCCCAGCGGTTCCAGGCGGGCGCGCCATTCCTCATAGAAGCGTCCGAGGCAGATCGCCTGCTCGAGGGGGACCGGGCTGCGAGCCGGCAGTTGCGCGTACTCCAGGAATCCGGCCTGCTTGTCGCCGCTGACGTGCTCGCCGCCGAAGCGGACCGATCCGCCCCACCAGTGGGCCACGGTAGTGTACGGGGCGCCGGACTCCGCCGGTGCTGGCGGCCATTCGGGGAGGAACACCGGCGGCGGCGTGTAATGCCACCTGAGGCCGCAGTCGGGGAACCGCGCCGCCGGCGTGCCCACGGTCTCCCCGACCGTGAAGTAGATGTCGTGCGGCGCCACCCGCAGCTCGCCTGTGGTCATCCAGATCTGAACCAGTCCCGGGTCGGTGTCGACAAAGGCGGACCGCCGGAAGCGGCGCACGACGGGCGTCGGCAGGGAGTGCCACAGGTTCAGCAGCAGGTCGGCCTCGGCGGCCTCGGCCAGGTCCAGGGTGCGCTCGGCCACGTCGGGCGGCAGGGGTTCATCGTTCAACGAGAACAGCGCGAGGGATTCTGCCAAGCCGTAGGGCTCCAGGTGGCGCTGGAGCGTCGTCACCAACTCCCGGGGGTCGCGCCGCTTGGGATCGCGGGGATCGATCCCTTCCAGCCAGATCACCCGATAACCCAGCGCCCGCAGTCCCAACGCCCACTGGAGGTACACCCACAGGTGCCCGCCGCCCTTGGGATAGATGATGGTACGGGCCGGCGCGAGGCAGATGGCGGCGCTCATCGTTGCCGACCCACGTGGTCGCCAAGGTGACGTAAGCCGGCTGTGCGCAGCCCCCCTAGGTCCCGAAACCCGATGAGTTTAATCCCCCGCTGGAGGATGGCATGCTGCACCCTCTCTTCGCACAGCGTTCGCAGCTCCACCTCGCGCTCCACCGCATAGCTGGAAGGAAACCCGGGCTCGACATAGGCGGGATGGCAGGTCAGCTCGGTCACGCCATCCCCGACCTCCGCGTCCAACAGGCGAAGGAGCCCTTCGACCCCGATCTGCTCGAGATGGGTATCGCCACCCCATTGCCCGTAGAACTTCGAGACATGGCGGATCTCGGAGTGGCCTCGAACCGGCACCGCGCCACGCCCGGCCCACGCCAGCACGTGAGACAGCACCCGGGGGTCGCGGTGCACGTCGTGATGGGAGTCCAGGTGGGTGGGCGGGGTGCCGACGAGCTCCAGGAACCGCGCGACCTGCCACTCGATCTCCCCGCGGACGCGCTCGGGGTCGTCCGGGTTCAACTCGAGATGCAGTCCCAGGCTCAGAGCCGGCACCTCCCGCGCGAGGGCGGCGGCCGCCGCGCTCGTCGGCCTGTTCACCATGAGGCTCGCGCTCGTGAGGATCCCGCGACGGTGTGCTTCCACGATCCCGTGGTTGATGCCCGGACTCATGCCGAAGTCGTCCCCGGTGACGATGAGCCACTTCACCAGCGTGTCCCCCTTACGCCGGCAGCCTCCTCCGCCCGATCTGCCTCGCTGCCCGCTCGGAACGGTCGGCCTGGCTCCTCGGCCAGGGCCCGCTCCAAGACCTGGGCGACGACGTGGCAGGCGTCGAAGTGCTCCTCCGCGAGCCGGCGCGCGAGCCGCGAGTGACGCTCGTAGTCCGACTCCAGCGCGGAGAACGCCCGGGCGGCTTCGTCCAGGTTCCGGAAGCGGAAGAGGCCCTCGGCATCCGGCAGGAAGCGGCTTTCGCCCGTGTGCTGAACGACGGCCGGCTTCCCGCTGGCCAGGTAGCAGAGGGTCCGGTCGCTGACCCATGCATTCGCGAGGGTCATGCAGGCCGGCTTCGCACAGCTGAACTCTCCCCTCGATCGCTGGATGTAGGCGCGGTACTGCTGTGGCGTCGCGCTGACCTCCCAGGCTTGGCGAATCTTCCACCCAAGGGGCTCCAGGCGAGCCCGCCAGTCTTCGTAGTGCTCGGCCAGGCAGACGGCCAACTCGAGCCTCACCGGCGTCCGCGACGGCAGCTCCTGGTATTCCAGAAACGAGACGTGCTTCTCCTCGCTGATGGTCCGTCCCTCGAACTCGAAAGTGCTTCCCCACCAGTGCGCGACCGTCGTGTAGGGTGCGGTCGCGTCCACCGGGGTGGGCGGCCACTCGGGTAGGAATACGGGCGGCGGCGTGTAGTGCCAGCGAAGGCCGCAGTCGGGGAAGCGGGCCGCCGCGGTGCCGACGGTCTCGCCGACGGTGAAGTAGATGTGGTGTGGCGCCAGCCGGGCGTCGCCCCGAGTCATCCAGATCTGTAGCAGGCCTGGGTCGGTGTCGACGAACGCAGACCGTCGGAAGCGGCTCACCACGGATGCGGGGAGGGAATGCCACAGGTTGAGCAATAGGTCGGCCTCGGCGGCCGCGTCCAGGTCCAGGGTGCGCTCGGCAATGTCGGCCGGTAGAGGTTCGTCGTTCAACGAGAACAGCGCGACGGACTCCGCCAAGCCGTAGGGCTCCAAGCGGTTCTTGAGTATTGTCACCATCTCTCGAGGGTCGCGCTCGGGATCGCGAGGGCCGATCCCCTCCAGCCAGATCACCCGAGCGCCCAGCGCGCGCAGCCCCAGCGCCCACTGGAGGTACACCCACAGGTGCCCGCCGCCCTGAGGGTAGGCGAGGGTGCGGGCCGGCGCGAGGCAGATCGTGGTGCTCACCGGACTGCCGCCGTTGACACCGCTTCAGTACGGGCAGCCGACTCGAACAGCGGCCGTCCCCGTGCGGCACGCTCCGCCGTGGCGTAGAAGTACCTGGCCAGACGCAGCGGCGCGTCCGGGACCCCCTTGAACCCGGGGATGCTGTTCACGTCCACCACGTACGGGACCCCGTCGCTTTCGATGATGTCGACGCCGTAGAGGTCGATGCCGAACGCCTGCCCACAGCGCAGGGCGATCTCGCACAGCTCCGGCGTGGGTGTGAAAGGCTCTCCATGTTTCTCAGCGTCGGTCCGCCGCGGAAAGGCCTTCTTCACACCGAAGATCTGGCCGCCGATCGAGAACATCTTCCGGTCGCGGCCCTGCGGTGGGTGGTAGCGCTGGGCGAACACAGGCTCTTTGCCACGCGACACGTCCGCGAGCTCGGCAGCGCTCTTGATGACGCGGATGCCGTGACCGTCCGTTCCCTTGTACGGCTTTACGATGAGTGGTCCCGTCTCAAGGAGCGGAGCCAACTCGTCGGGCTGCGAAGTCAAGTATGTGGCGGGGATGGGCACTCCCGCAGCTTTCAGCATATGGGACATGACGATCTTGTCGTGCAACGCCACGGTCACCGGATACGGATTCACGATCGCGGCGCCCTGGGCGTGCAGCGCCCCCGCGATGCTGACGGCCAGGCCGCTTATCTGCTTCAAGACGTACAAATCGTGTTCGACGCGCACGTTGGACAGGTCGACCACCCCTGCCACCGGGTAGACGACGTCGACGAGCGCCCCCGCTTCCTCGAGCGCCCGCATGACGAGCGGCACGTAGCTCCTGGTCTCGGGACTGAATGACCGCGCCAGGAATCCGATGCGCAACTTCCTCATCCCTCGCACGCCTCCCGCCACCGCGGCCGGACCGGGTCGTTCACGGCTCTTCTTTAGCGATTGCGGTGGTTGGCGCCACGAATGGCGTGGCGTTCCCCAACAACCCTGTCTGCTGACGCCAACCGAGTTGTCCGAGCGCATGAGCCAATTCCGCGTCGTACAGCTGGATGTTGCCGACAAAGTTCGAGGCCCACTCAGTCGCGAGGTTAAACGATTCCCAGTACAGCGCGACCAGCGTCCGGAACACGGTTCCACAAGAGGCGAGCCGCCCCACGGTCTCCGGGCTCGCGTTCGACCAGCGCTCCCGCACCGTCGACCAGTAGGTCGAGATGTCGGGGTTCGCCGACAGGGCGCTGGACGACACCGCCTGCTGGGCCAAGTCGACGGCCGGGACGCCCCACCCGGCGTCCTCCCAGTCGTAGACGAGGACGGTGGTGCCGGTACTCGCCGGACGCAGGCGCAGGTTCTTTCCGTTGAAATCACCGTGGACCAGCGTCCACGGCGCGCCGTCACACACCTCCTCCAGTCGGTTCCAGTCAGCGTCCAGCTCGGCGAGTCGCTCCAGGACTTCTTCGAGAAACTCAACGTCGTCAGGATTCAGCACGGGATTGCCGAGATTCTGCTGGATCCCTTTGCGGGCCGACCGCAGGGAGTCCCGATAGCGGCCGGGGCCCCCCTCGGGGAGCCGTGCCTTGGCGGCGGCCTCCGCCGCCGAGGTGTGCAGCAGGCCGAGCCAGCGGGCGGCCTGCTCGCGGTCGGCGGCGAGCAATCTCGAGTACCTGGCGCCGGTGGCCTCCTCCAGGAACAGCCAGCAATGCTCGGCGCCTGGCTCCCCGAGGAACCCGTAGTAACGGAGCGACGGGATGGTCAGGCCGGAGAGAACCTCCTCGTAGACGGTGCGCTCGATGACCGCGTCCGCCTTTCGGGACTGCTTGGCGACCACCGCACAGCCAGCCGGGCCCGCGCCCTCGAGCCGGTAGACCCTGCTCTTCCGCTTGGAGATGCGCAGCGGCACGATCCGGTGCGGCTCGGAGTGGGGATATAGATGACGCCAGGCGTGAACGGCAGGATGGCTCATGAGGCTCGCCTGCCGCTCGCGAACGGCAGCCGGCCGGGCGGCCGGGGAAGCCACGGTCGGCGCGCAGGTGGTATCGGAGGCCAGGCGGCCGTTGTCGAGCACGACGAGCGCCGTGCAGCTGTCCAGCAGGCTCGAGCGGTGGGTGATTAGGATGACGGTGCGGCCGCGCATCAGCCGGAGGATTGCCTCGACGATCGCCGCTTCCGCCTCGGCATCGACGGCGCTCGTCGGCTCGTCCAGGATGAGCAGCGGGCTCTGCGTCAGGAAGGCGCGGGCGATGGCGATGCGCTGGCGCTCGCCGCCCGAGAGTTGGACCCCGCGCTCGCCTACCTGGGTTTCATAGCCACGGGGGAGCCGGACGATGAACTCGTGGGCGTTCGCCGCCTGCGCCGCCGCGATGAGCTCTCCCGAGCTGGCCCCCGGCATGGCGTAGGCGATGTTCTCGGCGATGCTCGTCGAGAAGAGCACCGGGTCCTGCGGCACGAGAGCGAACTGCCGGCGGAGATCCTCCAGCCTGAAGTCGCGCAGATCGACGCCATCGAGCAGGATCTGACCCTCGCTGGGGTCGTAGAACCGCGTGAGCAGGCTGATCAGCGTGCTCTTGCCGGCCCCGGACGCCCCCACGATCCCTACGCGAGTGCCCGGCCCTATGGCGAACGAGATGTCGTGCAGGACGGGGCGCTCGGGGCCGTAGGCGAAGGAGACGTGACGGAAGGCGATGGCGCCTCTGGCGCGCGTGAGCGGCCGGGCGTCCGGTCGCTCTTCGACATCCGACGGTTCATCGAGCAGGGCCAAGGCCCGCTCGGCACTAGCCAGATGGAGCTGGAGGGTCGCCGCCTTCTGGCTCATCGTCTTGAGTGGCGCGTACAGCTGGTTCAGATAGCCCATCACCATGAGCAGCTCGCCCAGGGTGAGCAGGCCGGACCGGACGTGGCCGACGCCGATCAAGAGGACGGCCGCTGTACCGGCCGCCGTGGTCAGCCCCACCAGGACGTGGTAGCTGCCTTCGAGGCCGGCGAGGCGCATCCGTGCTCGCATGGCTTCTCGAGAGCGGCGGACAAAGCGCTGCTCCTCCCGCGCTTCCTGACCGAAGGCCTTGACGATGCGCAGCGCGACCAGGACCTCCTGCACCATCCCCAGGGCGAAGCTGTCGAGCTTCTTCACCTCCCGGGACCGGCGGCGCAGGCGCGGGCGGAAGGCCCGTGCGGTCACAACGAGCCCCGGCGAGATGGCGAGGGCGATCAGGGCAAGGGGCCAGTCGATCCGGGCCATGACGTACACCATCCCGACGAAGGTGACCGTGGCGGCAATGAACGGGATGACGCCCTCGGTCAGGATGTGCTGGATGGCCGGGGCGTCGTGCTGGATCCGGTACGTCGTGTCCGCCGTGCCCCGCGTGTCATGGTAGGCGAGGGAAACGCGCTGGACGTGGCGGAAGAGCCGGGCCCGGAAGCCCACGACCAGCTTCTCTTTGATCACGGCGCTCAACAGCGTGCTGGCCAGTCCCTGGAGCTGGCCGAGCAGCGCGACGGCCGCCAGGAGGCCCACCGCGAAGGCGAGCAGGGCTGCCGGGGAGCGCGCGATGGCGTCGGCCACGAACGGGGCGATGACACGCGGGAGCGGGTGCGAGCCAATCACGCTGTCCACCGCGATCTTCACCGGCAGCGGCCCCAGTAGTGCGAGGGGGCTCGAGAGCATGCTCAGCAGGAACAAGACGCCGACGTATGGCCAGGAGGGCCGGGCCTGGCTGAGTAGCCGGCGGAAGAGGACGAGGTCGGCGTGGCCGGCCATGATGACGTCAGCCCCCGTGGGTCCCGGGCTGCCCGAGCGCCCGGGGGATGACCGCCGAGGCGCTGGCGCACTCGAGGAACGTCCGGAGCGCGAGCAGAAGGGTGACGGCGCCAAGGACCGCCCCGGCCGCCCACGCCTCCGCCACGCCGGCTCCGGTGGAGAGCGCCCCGAAGAGGGAGGTGACCGAGAGCCCGCCGTGCGAGCAGCGCGGCCACCAGCGGAGTCTGACCAGCTGAGCGCCGGCGCCGTGATCCTCGACGGCCATGAGCACGCGGGCCGCGCCGAGAAGTCCGCCACAGACTTCAAAGTCCCAGCGATCGTAGTCGCCACCGCGACGGACCGCGGCGCCGGCGGCCTTGAGGCTTGCTTCGAGACCTTGGAGGCGGTGGTCAGGATCCTGCCAGCGCTCGGTCCAGAAGGCGCACCTCCCCGGCCGGGGCAACGACACCGCGGGCGCGCCGTGCCACCGCCACGGAGTGAGGCCGTACTGTAGCCGGCCGCACAGCCGGGCCAGGGGCTGGATCACATGAAGCCCCGCCGTGAGGAGGCGTAACGCGAGACGGGCGGCGGGCCGTCGGGGTGCGATCGGAAACGTCGCCCTCGCGGCGCCCACGCCCGCGGACATGACAGGGACCAGCACCGCCAGCGAGAGCGGCGGCAGCGTGAACAGCAGCGGCCGCCAGAGCGCCCCGGCCGCCGAGAGCACGCCGAGGGCGAGGATCACGAGATACCACTCCGGCATCGCGGCGAGAGACCGGAGCCCGCCCGGCGCCGGCTGGTAGAGGAACTGATACGGGGCGCTGCCCCAGACCCCGTGATAGACCCGGCTCCCCCAGCCCGCTATCTGCGCGAGTCCCTTCCCGTACAGGCGGCCGGCCCAGGTCACGTGGCCGGTGCCGTTGTACTTCTCCGGCCACTTCCGGGCCAACAGCGCCTCGGCGCGGCCGTACCCGCGCTGCTGCCTCCAGTACGCCCGGATGGAATTACGGCGGTGGTGCCAGACGACGGCGGCGGCGCTAAACCCCAGGTTCCAGCCGTTCGCCCGGAGCCGCCAGCAGACATCGACATCGTCGCCGGCCGCCCGGAACTGGGGATCGAATCCGCCGATCGCCCGGAGACAAGCGGCCCGGAACGCCATGTTGCAGCCCGGAATGTGCTCGGCCTCCCGATCCGAGAGGAGCACGTGCAGGGGGCCGCCCGGGGCGTTGGCGACGCAGTCCGCAATCGGTCCGTCGCCCGGGGGCGGGAGGTTCGGTCCTCCCACCCCCGCGTGCGTCGTGGTCAGGAAGGTCGCCGCCAGGTACGTGAGCCAGTGGGGATCGGGGTAGGCGTCGTCGTCGATGTAGGCGACGATCTCGCCGGTGGCCGCGTCCAGGCCCGTATTGCGAGCGGCGGCGAGACCACGATGATCGGTCCGGATGACGCGACAACCGAACTCACGGACGATGGCCGGTGTCGCATCGGCCGATCCATCGTCCACGACGATCACTTCGAAGTCTGGATAGTCGAGCTTCCGTAGGCCCTCCAGGCAGTCGCGGATGGTGCGCGCGCCGTTGTGCGTGCAGACCACGACCGTGATCCGGGGCCAGGGCAGATCCGGTGGAGCCGGCGCCTGGCTGAACGCCTTGCTGACGGCAGCGAGCGCCGGCTTCGGGGAACGGTCGCGGCGGGTGAGACCGAACGCCCAGTCGTCGACATCGGCGCCCGCCCTGAACCACTCGTCGGTCCAGGCGAACACGAAGGCCCCGGCGCAGCCGGCGGCGAAGGTGGTGCCGATCTGCCAGTCGAGCACGCACGCCTGCACGTCCTCCCCGTGCCGGAGACCGTCCAGCCCCATCTCACTCATGATCAGCGGGCGGTCGCCGGCGAGGTTCTGGAGGCGGGCCAGGTAGGCCTCCAGCGTGTCCTGCCGCTCGAGATAGACGTTGAAGCACAGGAGGTCCAGGAACGGGAGCTGGAGATACTCGGTGGTGGGATAGTTTACGTAGGTGACGAGGCCGTCGGGATCTTCGGCCTTGACGGCCTGGCACACCCGTTCCAGGTAACGTTCCACCCGGCGACGGCCCAGCCAGCGCACGACGGAGGCGGGGATCTCGTTGCCGAGCGCGTAGCCGAGGAGCGCCGGGTGAGCGGCGCACTCCCGGACCTTCGCGCGCACCAGCGTCTCGATATCGGACAGATCCTTCTTCCGATCGATGAGGAACCCCACATACTGTTCCGCGGACAGCCCCACCATGACCCGGAGGCCGTGCCGCCGGGCCGCGTCGAGCAGGGAACGGGGAGGCGTCGTGTGCGGAATGCGGACGGCGTTCAGGCCGCTGGCCGCCATCTGCGCGAAGTCGCGCTCGATGACGTCAGCGTCGTGGTACTCGCGGCCATCCGCATCGGGGCGAAATGCTCCGTAGGTGACGCCGCGCACGTAGAACTTCTCATCGCCGGCGAAGAGGAACTTGCCCCGCACACGCGGCCGGACGAGCACCGGGACGGAGGTCGACCTGCTCGCGCGGGAAATGTCCGGAGCGATCGTCCGAGCGATCGCTGCGTCCGTCGTGGGCGAGTTCTCAGGAGGAGCGATCGACACGCGGGCCACCTACGCCGAGACTTGCGAACTTTGCGCTGGTGTCACGCTCGCGAACCACTCGATCGTCCGCCGCAGTCCCTCCCGGAGAGGCACGGTCGGGGTCCATCCGAGCCCCGCTTGCGCCTTCCGAATGTCCGGTTGCCGACGCGTCGGGTCATCCTGGGGCAGGGCCAGATGGACAACGTCGGGCGGAGTTCCCACGAGCGATGTGACGATCTCGGCCAGTTCGAGCAGGGTGACCTCTTCGGGGTTGCCCAGGTTGAAGACCTCGCCCGCCAGTCCCTCATAGGTGGCGAGCCGGTAAATGCCCTCGACCAGATCGTCAACGAAGCAGAAGCTCCGCGTCTGCCGGCCGTCGCCGTGCACCGGCAGTGGGATTCCCGACAGCGCGTGGGTGATGAATTGCGGGATGACGCGACCGTCACCGGCGCGCATGCGCGGGCCGTAGGTGTTGAAGATCCTGACGATGCGCGCATCCAGCCTATGCGCCCGGTGGTACGCCATCGTCAGGGCCTCAGCAAAGCGCTTCGCCTCGTCGTACGCGCTCCGCGGACCGATCGGGTTGACGTGGCCCCAGTACGATTCGGGCTGCGGATGCACGTGGGGATCGCCGTACACCTCACTGGTGGAGGCCAGCAGGTATCGCGCCCTGTGCGCCTTGGCCAGCCCGAGCGTGTGCAAGGTGCCCACGCTGTCGACCTTGAGGGTGTGGATGGGATGCCGGAGGTAGTCCCGTGGGCTGGCGGGACAGGCAAAGTGCAGGACGAGATCGACAGGAACATCGACGAAGAACGGCGTCGTGACGTCCTGCCGCATGAACCGGAACCGGGCGTCGCCGGCCAGATGGGCGAGGTTCTGCGCGGTCCCCGTGAGTAAATTATCGAGCCCCAGGACACGCCAGTCCCGCTTCAGGAAGCACTCGCAGAGGTGTGAGCCAAGAAACCCCGCCGCCCCGGTGATCACCACGGTCGCGGACGATCGGCGGCGCACGCTCACCCGCGGACCCGCTGTGGCTCACGGCGGAGGGTCGCATCCCCACGGCCGAGGCTGTAGTACTCGAACCCCTCCGTCTGCAGCTGGGCCGGCTCGAAGAGATTCCGCCCGTCGACGATGATCGGGGTTCGCATGAGCGACCGGACCCGGTCGAAGTCCAGAGACCGGAACTCGTCCCAGTCGGTGAGGATGACCAGCGCGTGGGCGTTCCGGGCCGCCTCGTACGCCGAGTCGACATAGCCGAGCCGGTCATCGGGTGGGTAGAGTGCTTTCAGGCTGCGGGCGCCGGCGGGATCGTAGATGCGCAGGATGGCCCCGGCGCCGTGCAAGCGCGGGACGACCCCGAGGCTGGGCGCCCCCCGAATGTCGTCCGTATCCCGCTTGAAGGCCACGCCGAGCACGCCGATGACCTTGTTCCGCAGCACCCACAATGCCCGCTCGACCTTCGCCAGCAGCCGGTCCATCCGGGCTTTGTTGATGCGCTCGACCTCTCTGAGCATGCCCACATCGACGCCGTGGTCCTCGGCCTGCTTGATGAGCGCGCTCAGATCTTTGGGCAGGCAGGAGCCGCCGAAGCCCAGGCCCGCCTGGAGGAAATGGCTGCCGATGCGGGGGTCGAGGCCGATGCCCTTGGCGACGGTCGCCACATCGACGCCGAGCCCCTCACACAGATCGGACACCAGGTTGATGAACGAGATCTTGGTCGCGAGAAAGGTGTTGGCGACGTGCTTGATCAATTCCGCTGTGGTGACGCTCGTCACCACGAACGGGCAGTCGAAGCTGGGCTCGTAGAGGTCGAGTAGCAAGGATCGCGCGCGCTCGGTGTCGGCCCCGATGACGATCCGGTCCGGCTGCAGGAAGTCGCGGACCGCCGAGCCCTCGCGGAGGAATTCCGGATTGCTGGCGACATCGAACTCGCGCTCCCCGAGAGCCAGCCGGCGGATCGTCCAGTCGATCCAGAAGGCAGTCCGGGCCGGCACGGTGCTCTTTTCCACGATCAGCTTGTAGCCGTCGAGCATCGGCGCAATGGTGCAGGAGACCTCTTCGACCTGGGAGAGCTCGGCCCGTCCATCGGCCCGGGGCGGGGTCCCCACGCAGAGGAAGATGATGTCCGACGCGGCCATGGCCTCCTCGGCGCGCGTGGTGAACCGGAGTCGGCCGGCCCCCAGGTTGGCGGTCAGCAATTCTCCCAGCCCGGGCTCGTAGATGGTCGGCCTCCCGTCCGAAAGGCGGGCCACGATGTCCGGATCTTTGTCGATCGCCGTCACGGTGTGGCCCAGCTGAGCGAGGCCAACGGACGTGACCAATCCGGCGTAGCCTGTGCCGAAGACTCCGAGCCTCATGGGTGGTACCTTCTGGCCTCGCGCCGCCGGCGGATGAGGCGCTATAGTGCCGCTCGCCCGTGATCGCGCAACTTTGATGTAACGTAGAAGAGCACTCGCGCGGATGCCGGTCTACCCCCGTGGCGGGGATTCTGAGACCGCTGGATGGGGGGAACCACCCCCGCGAAGCGGCGGGCTTATACGGGCGTGGTCACTGCGTTGAGGTCCGGCCTTCGGCTGATAACCTATAGCTCCCGCAAGGGGAGATTAGCTTCGCTCCCTGCCGCTGTCAATTGGACTTAGGTCTACCGTGCCGGCGGACCGTAGTCGTAGATCGTCGGCGTCCCGTCCGAAGGGCCCGACGGAATCGGGGCCCGCTGAACGGAGGATGTGGACACTCGAGAATGGGGGTGAGGACACCCAAGACGGCGTGCTCTCGAATAGGCGTCCGCGCCCGGTCCGAGCGCGCCGTCACGACGGGGCGGACGAAATCCGCTGAGTCGGGTTGGCGCGACGCGACCGGAATGGCGCCCGACGCTTAACGCCCGCCCTCTTTGGGCGTGGCGCGCTCGAGCAGGCTCACCAGCGCGCTCAGCCGGGCGCCCACGTCGCCGGCCTCGCGCTCGCGGTCCTCGCGGGATCGGAAGAGCTCGTCGGTGATGTCGAGCGCCGCCAGCAGCAGCGCCTTGGCGGGGTCCTGCACGCCGGACTTCCGCAGCGTCTCTACCCGCTTCTCGATGATGTCGAGCGCCGCCAGCAGCAGCGCCTTGGCGGGGTCCTGCACGCCGGACTTCCGCAGCGTCTCTACCCGCTTCTCGA
>MNEF01000089.1 GCA_001917535.1 Candidatus Rokubacteria bacterium 13_1_40CM_69_27 | reverse complement strand
AACGCGGGAAAGCGGGGAGAGCGACGATGGCGCGGATGACCGGGGGAGAGGCGCTCGCCAAGGGACGTTACGGCCCCCTCAGCTGACCCTGCATTGTCCCGACGGGCCGATAGGAGCCGCGCGGCGGCGGGCTCTCAGCGCCCCAGCGTTCTGAGGGCGCGTTGATAGTATGAGAGGTCGACGTACTTCTCGGGAGCCGGTGGCTTACCGCCCCACTGCCCCTCGGTTTCCGCGCGGATCGCCAGGACGTTCCGGAAAGCCTCCATGTCGAGCTTCGCGTCGGGCGCCAGCCCGCCCACGGGGTCGGCGGCGCGTTCCCAGGTGGCGGCGGCGATGTCGGGCGCGAGCTTGAGGCGCTCGGCGAGAAGCGCGGTCGCCTCCTGCTTGTTGGCGGGATTCAGCGCCCAGCGGAGCGCCTCCACGTAGGCGGCGATGTAGTGCTCGAGCGTGGCCGAGTTCGCCTGCGCCCAGCTCCGCATGACAAAGGCTCCGGTGCCCTGATAGCCGCCGACCAGGGTGGGTCCGAGGCCGAGGCTGCGAAGGCCGTGGCGCGCCCCCTGGATCGAGAAGGGCGGGTTCAGCATGGTGGCCGCGTACTCCTTGTGCTCCTTCATGAGCCCCAGGCGCATGAACGTGGCGCCGGTGGGCTTGACCGTGTAGTCACGGTCCGCCTGGAGGCCTTTGAGCAGCAGGATCTTCCGGAGCAGCAGCGCGTAGGCGGTGTTGGGAGCATCCACGATGGCGATCTTCCCGCGCAGATCGGCGAACGACTGGATCTCCGGCTGGACGAACAGCTCCTGCATGCTGCCGTCGCCGCCCAGCACGATCACGGCGTCGGTGCCGGCCATCTCCACCATGGCCACGGCGTTGTCCACCGCGGCGTGGGCGACCTCGAATGCGCCCTTGGCCAGCCCCGCCCGCTGCTCCGGCGAGTTGGGCGTGAACTGGAGCTCGATCTTGAGGCCGTGCTTGGCGAAGATGCCCTGGGCCTGGCCGGCGAAGATCGCCAGGTTCCCCACGCCGGGGAAGACGTTGACCCGCAGCACTGTGGGGTCCGCCGCCTGCGCGGGGCCGGCTATCACGCCCAGCGCCAGGGTGAAGGTCACGGCCACACGAACCCACCATCGCCTCGCCATCGTCGGCCCTCCTTGCCGGGACAGTGCGGCAGGTCTAGCGGTTTGGCTTCCGGCTGGGGCTGGCGCCGCTGAGGCTCGCCAGCACGTCGAAGACGATCGCGAAATCATAGCTGCCGAGGCCGAGTCCCCGCGCCATCGTCAGCCACTCCTGCGTCAGCGCGGTCGTCGGCAGCGGCACGCCGACCGCCCGGCCCTGGTCGAGCGCCAGCTGCAGATCCTTCTGGATCATGGCGACGTTGAACCAGGCGTCGGTCGGCATCTGGCCCAGCACGAACGGCCCGCGGTACTTGACCATCGGCGAGGCGACCACGGATTTCAGCAGCGCATCCACCGCTGTCTCGCGGGCGATACCGGACTTCTCGGCGAGCAGCACCGCCTCACTGAAGGCCAGCATCTGCACGGCCAGGCCGAGGTTGGTCGCGATCTTCATGGTCTTGGCGAGGCCGAGGGGCCCGACCAGGGTGATCCCGCCCGGGCCCATGGCGGTGAGGTACGGGCGCACGCGCTCGAGAGCACGGGCGTCACCGCCGACCTGGATCGAGGCCTGCCCCTGCTCGACGGTGATGGTGCTGCCGGACACCGGGGCGTCGAGCATCGCCGCGCCCCGGGCCGCCACCGCCTCGCCGATTTCGCGGACGACGGCCGGGCTCACGGTGCTCATCTCGACGAAGACGCCGCCGGACGTGAGCCCGGCCACGATGCCCTCGCTGCCGAGGGCGACCGCGCGCAGCGCGGCGTTGTCGGTCACCATGCTGAAGACGGCCTCCGACGCCTCGGCGACGGCGCGGGGCGACTTCTCCAGGCGCAGGCCGGCCGCCACCAGATCGCGCGCCTTCTCGGGCGTGCGGTTGTAGCCGACCACCTGGTGGCCGGCGGCCATCAGGCGCCGGGCCAGTCGGCTGCCCATGGCGCCCAGGCCGACGAACCCCAGCCTGGCCATCAGCGTCGGGGCGCTCGCCGCGGCCGCCGGGTCGCCTCGGCCCGCGCCGCCGCGCGCGGCCCCCGCCGGGCCCGGCCGGGCCCGCCGGTGACGGCGATGGCGCTGATCTCGAGCTTGCAGCGCGCGTGCGTGGCCAGGCGCGACACCTCCACGGTTGTCGTGGTCGGCAGGTGGCCGCGCAGGTACTGCGCCCACACGCGGTTGAGATCGTCCTGCTCGGCGACGTCGGTGAGGTACCGCGTGGCGGCGACGATATCGGCCAGCGCACACCCCGCCGCCTCCAGGGTCTTCTTGAGATTCTCCATCGTCAGGATCGCCTGCTCCTTCATGGTGGAGGGCAGATCGAACTCCTCATCGCGGTGCGGGTGGCTGTGATAGACAGGCGCGGCGGTGACGCCGGAGAGGAAGACGAGATGGCCGCGGCGCACGATGATCCCCGGCGCGTAGGGCATCGCCACGTCGGTTCGCCGGTCGGCGTGGTGGACGAGCGCGAGCTCTTTCGACATGACCGCGCGCGCATCGTACCACGCCGCCTCGGCCCGCGTCCCGTCGCTGACGCAGCGCATTAGACGACTGGCGTGGCGGAGTACACTCAAAGGTGATGCGCTCGATCCTCATCGTCGAGGATGACGCCGACACCCGCCACGCCCTCGGCGAGTATCTCACCGCGATGTTTCCCGAGGCGCGCGTGGTGATGACGGAATCGGGCGAGACCGGGCTCGAGCTGGCCCGGCGGAGCCGGCCCAGCGTGGTGCTGCTCGACCTGCGTCTGCGGGGCATGGGGGGGTTCGATTTCGCCGAGCGACTGCGCGATCTCCCGTCCGGCGCCGCTGTTCCAATCGTCGCGTTGACCGGCGACATGAGCCCGGATACCTTACTCAAGGCCGAGGCGGCGGGCTTCATCGCTTTCCTCCGCAAGCCGGCGGACATGGATCGCCTGGAGACGGTGCTCCGACCACTGCTGGAGGGTACGTCCCGCCGCGCGAACTGAGCCGCGCGCGGACGACGGACGAGCGAGGAGGGATCCTGGGCGAACCTCTCACGGGCAAGATCGGCGTCGTCACGGGCGGCGCCGGCGGCATCGGCCGTGCGCTCGCTGCGGGCCTCGCGGGGGAGGGCGTCAGAGTCGTCGTGGCGGATCTCGACGAGCGCGGGATGGCCGCCACCGTGGAGGCCATCCGCTCGCGCGGCGGCGAAGCGCTCGCCGTTCGCGCCGACGTCAGCGATCTCGCGCAGGTGCAGGCACTCGCCGACCGCGCCTTCGGCGCCTTCGGGCGCGTCCACATCCTCTGCAACAACGCAGGCGTGGCCGTGTGGGGGGGTCTCGAGTCCGCGACCCACCGCGACTGGCAGTGGGTCCTCGGCGTCAACCTCTGGGGCGTGATCCACGGTCTCCAGGCGTTCCTGCCCCGCATGATCGCCCAGGGCGAGGGGGGTCACATCCTCAACACCGCGTCGATGGCGGGGCTCGTCGCCAGCCAGGGCCTCGGCGTCTACAACACATCCAAGTACGCCGTGGTGGGTCTCTCCGAGACGCTGGCCAAGGACCTCCGGCCTTACGGTATCGGTGTCTCCGTTCTCTGTCCCATGGGCGTGGCGACGCAGATCCGCGCCAGCGAGCGGAACCGGCCGCCGGCCCTCCGCAACGAGGCGCCGGGCGGCGCGGAGCCGGTCGACCTGATGGGGCGCACGCTGGCCCCCGAGACCGTGGCCGCGATGGCGATCGCCGCCATCCGCGAGAACCGGCTCTACGTCATCACCCACGAGGAAGGCCTGGAGCCGCTCCGGCGCCGCTACCAGCGGCTCGAGCAGGCCGTCCTTTCCGAAAAGACCTGACCGCCGCGCCACTCTGGATCCGGACGGGGGCCGACCTCGAGCGCCTCGCGCGACGCCTGCGCGAGGCATCCGAGATCGCTGTCGACACCGAGGGCGACAGCCTGCACCACTACCCGGAGCGCCTGGCCCTGATCCAGATCGCCGATCGGGCGGGGGAGGCCTGGCTGGTCGACCCGCTGGCGATCGCCGATCTGTCCGCGGTGGCGCCGCTCTTCGCGGGGCCCTCGCCCCTGGTCGTGCTGCACGCGGGCGACAACGACCTGGCCCACCTCAAGCGCCGCTTCCGGTTCGTCTTCGGCGCGATCTTCGACACTTCGCTGGCGGCGCGCTTCCTGGGCGCCCGCGCCCTGGGACTCGACGTGCTCGTGCGCGAGTACCTGGGCGTGGAGCTGCCACCCTCGCGTCAGAAGGACGACTGGTCGCTGCGGCCGCTCACGGAGGCTCAGGAGTGCTACGCGGTCGCCGACGTCCGCCACCTGCTCGCCCTCAAGGATCGGCTGCTGCAAGAACTGAAGCGATTGGGACGTCGCGCCTGGGTGGAGGAAGAGTGTGCCGCGCTGGCGGCGGAGCCACCGGTGGAGCGGAGGCCGGATCCCGAGGCCTACGCCGGGCTCAAGGGCGCCCGCGACCTGACGCCGCGCGGGCTGGCCATTTTGAAGAATCTTTACGAGACCCGCGAGCGGCTCGCCCTGGCCGCCGATCGGCCGCCGTTCAAGATTCTTTCCGACGCCACGCTGGTGGCCATCGCCCAGCAGGCGCCCGGCGACGTCGCCGCGCTCGGCGGCCTCCCGGGGTGCACGCCGCGCGTGATCGCCCGCTGGGGCGAGGCGATCCTGGATGCCACCGCGCGCGCCCGGGCCCTGCCGGACGACGCGTGGCCCGTCCTGGCGCGCCCGCCTCGCCCGCCGTCGGTGCCCGGCGGCGTCCGCCGGCGGATCGAGGCCCTCCGCCGGTGGCGCGCGGAGGCCGCCCCGAGCTTCGGGCTCGACCCCGGCGTGCTGCTGCCCAACCGTCTGATCCGTCCCATCGCCGAGACGGCGCCGCGCGACCGCGCAGGGCTGGCGCGGGTCCAAGGGCTGCGGCGCTGGCGCGTGGAGGTGCTCGGCGATCAGATCCTTGCGGCGCTGGCGAGGGCGTGAGAACGTCCTGTCCATGGGCCCCTGGAGAGAGAAGCTGATCACCGGCGACGCCGACCTGCGATCCATCTTGCGCGAGGCCAAGACCATCTCCGTGGTGGGCGCCAAGGCGGGCGCCGGCGAGCCGGCCTATTACGTGCCGGCCTATCTCGCCCGGCAGGGATACCGCATCCGGCCCGTCAATCCGACGATCACCGGTCGGCGCCTCTTCGACGTGCCCGTCGTGGCGACGCTCGGGGATCTGGACGAGCCGGCGGACGTCATCGAGATCTTCCGGCGCCCCCAGTACCTCCCGGGCCACGCCGCGGAGATCCTGGCGCTGCCCTGGCGGCCGGCGGCGGTGTGGTTCCAGCTCGGCATCCGCAACGATGAGGCCGCCGAGCGGCTGGCTCGGGCGGGGATCCGGGTGGTGCAGGATCGCTGCATGATGCCGGAGCACCGGCGCCTCCTGGGAGCGGCGTAGTGCAACGCCACCTCACTTCGCCTCGCGTCGTTCTCGGTCTCACTCAGGCTCGCCTCGGGCGGTGGCCGCCCTGCGGCTTCGCACTCGCACACCGATCCTCACGGACCACCGCGTACGCTCCGGTCGGTTCTCACTCAGGCTCGCCTCGCGCGCCGGGCGCGCTGCGGCTTCGCACTCCCACCCTCGAGCCTCGCGATGCTCGTGATTTGGCGTTGCCAGATGCGGCCCTTCGCGGAGTCTCGCGGGGAGCGGCGTAGATGGCGGGCGAATACGCCTTCGTGATGAAGGACCTGCGCAAGGTCGTTCCCCCCAAGCGGGAGATCCTGCGCAGCATCTGGCTGTCGTTCTTCCACGGCGCCAAGATCGGCGTCATCGGCCCCAACGGGAGCGGCAAGTCCACGCTGCTGCGGATCATGGCCGGCGTGGACGACGACTTCCTGGGCGAGGCGTTCCCCGCCGACGGCCTCCGCATCGGCTACCTGCCGCAGGAGCCGCAGCTCGATCCCACCAAGGACGTGCGGGGCAACGTCGAGGAGGGCGTGGCCGAGACGCGGGCGCTCCTCGCGCGCTTCGAGGCGATCAGCGCCAGGCTCGGCGAGGCGCTTCCGGCCGACGAGATGGAGAAGCTTCTCGAGGAGCAGGCCCGCCTTCAAGATTCGATCGACGCGGCGAATGCCTGGGACCTCGATCGCACCGTCGAGATCGCCATGGACGCCCTGCGGCTGCCGCCGGGTGACATGGACGTCGGACAGATCTCGGGCGGCGAGCGGCGCCGCGTCGCCCTCTGCCGGCTGCTGCTCCAGCGCCCTGACATGCTCCTGCTGGACGAGCCGACCAACCACCTCGACGCCGAGTCGGTCGCCTGGCTCGAGCGGTACCTCAAGGAGTATCCGGGCACGGTCGTCGCCATCACCCACGACCGCTACTTCCTCGACAACGTGGCGGGCTGGATCCTCGAGCTGGACCGGGGCCACGGCGTTCCCTGGGAGGGCAACTACTCCTCGTGGCTCGAGCAGAAGGGCCAGCGTCTGGAGCAGGAGGAGAAGGCCGGCCTCGCGCGGCGGCGCACGCTCGAGCGCGAGCTGGAGTGGGTGCGGATGGCGCCCCGGGCGCGGCAGGCCAAGAGCAAGGCGCGCCTGCAGGCCTACGAGGCGCTGCTGAACGAGCCCTTCGAGACGCGGGCGGCCGCGCTGGAAATCGCGATCCCCCCGGGCCCGCGGCTGGGCGACGTCGTGGTCGAGGCCGACCACCTCAGTAAGGGGTACGGTGACCGCGTGCTGATCGACGACCTCTCGTTCACGCTGCCCCGCGGCGGGATGGTGGGCATCATCGGGCCCAACGGGGCCGGCAAGACCACGCTGTTCCGGATGATCACCGGGCAGGAAAAGCCGGATGCGGGCACGCTCCGGACCGGCGAGACGGTGGAGCTGGCCCACGTCGACCAGACGCGGGACACCCTGGATCCGACCAGGACCGTCTGGGAGGAGATCTCGGGGGGTGAGGAGGCGCTGGTGCTGGGCGGCCGCCGCCTGCCGTCGCGCGCCTATGTCGCCTCCTTCAACTTCCGGGGGCCCGACCAGCAGAAGCGCGTCGGCGATCTCTCCGGCGGCGAGCGCAACCGCCTGCACCTCGCCAAGGTGCTCACCAGCGGCGGCAACGTCCTCCTGCTCGACGAGCCCACCAACGATCTCGACGTGGACACGCTGCGGGCGCTGGAGGACGCCCTGCTCGACTTCGCGGGCTCGGTGCTCGTGATCAGCCACGACCGCTGGTTCCTCGACCGCATCGCCACCCACGTCCTGGCCTTCGAGGACGACGGCCGCGTCGTCTGGTTCGAGGGCAACTACGCCGACTACGACGCCGACCGCCGGAAGCGGCTCGGCGCCGAGGCCGACCGCCCCCACCGGCTGCGCTACAAGCGTCTGCGCGTCCGCTGACCGGCGAGACCGGACGGGGAACCGGAGGCGTCGGAGCGCCGCGGCCGGGCGCAGCACACCAGCACGTTCTCGGCCTCGCGTCGCACCCGGCGCAGCCACACCTCGGCGAAGAGCGCCCGCAGCGCGTCGGCCAGCCGGTGGGCGTCGCCCCTGCGGTGGCGGTTGATCACCAGGACGCCGCGCGGGGAGACGAGCCGGGCGAGCACGCGGGCCAGCGGTAGGGAGCGCGCGACGTCCTCCGCGTAGCCGACATCCTCCATGATGAAGTCGAAGCGGCGCTGGGCTCGGGCGAGCCAGGGGGCGATCACCTCGGCGTCACCACAGAGGAACTCGATCCCGCCGCGCGCGGGGAGGCCGAACCATCGCTGCGCGATGCGCAGGATCGTGGGATCGCGCTCGATGATGGTCAGCTGGCGCGGGCGCCTGACCTGCTCGAGCACGTGGACCTGGGTGCCGCCGCCCAGCCCCAGCAGCAGCACCGTGGGCGTGGGCGGGAGGTCGACCGCGGCGACCGCGCGCCACCAGTACTCACGGCGAACGCGCGACCAGTCGCCGTTCAGCGGGTACACGGACAGGGTCTCCCCGCTGACCATCAGGCGGCGCTCGGCACCGTGGTCGATGACCCGGATGCGCCCCAACAGGGACGAGCGCGTCTCGAAGACCGTGCGAGATCTTTTCATCCAGCGGCCGCGCGGCGGCGGGTCCTGTCCGGGTCGCGCCTCCCGTCCGGCATCGCGGTTGCCGCCTTGCGTTGCGCGCGAGACGAATCGCTCCGGGGCCTCCGGCGCGCCACCATTCGGTTCCCGCGCGAGGTGCCACGGGCTGCTGGCGGACGGGAAGCGCTCTCCCGCCACCCGCCGCCGCGCCGCCGCTGGAGCAAGGCTCTCAGCGGGGTTGCATGCGCAGCGCGCCGTCGAGGCGGATCGTCTCGCCGTTCAGCATCACGTTCTCGATGACGTGAAGCGCCAGCGCCGCGTACTCGTCGGGCTGGCCCAGCCGCTGCGGGAACGGCACCTGCCGGGCCAGTGAGGCGCGGACCGGCTCCGGCAGCGTCGCCAGCAGGGGCGTGTCGAAGATGCCGGGCGCGATCGTCACCACGCGAATGCCCAGCTCGGCGAGGTCGCGCGCCACCGGCAGGGTCAGGCCGACGATTCCTCCCTTCGAGGCCGAATAGGCGGCCTGGCCGACCTGGCCGTCGAAGGCGGCCACGGAGGCGGTGTTGATGACGACGCCGCGCTCGCCGTCGGGGGTGGGCGCGTTCTTCGCCATGATCGCCGCCGCCAGGCGGATGCAGTTGAACGTCCCGATCAGATTGACCTGGATCACCCGTGTGAAGTCTTCGAGCCGGGCAGGCCCGGACTTGCCCAGGGTCTTCATGGCCGTGCCGACGCCGGCGCAGTTCACGAGGACGTTGAGGCTGCCCAACCGGTCACGGAGCGCTTCGAGCGCGGCGCCGACCTCGGCGCCGCTGGTGACGTCCGCCGGCGTGAAGAGGGCGTTCGGGCCCAGCGCTTTCGCCACGTCCGCGCCCGACGAGGTGGGGAGGTCGAGCAGCGCCACCCGGCCGCCGGCGGCGAGGAGTCGAGCGGCGGTGGCGTGGCCGAGCCCGGAGGCGCCGCCGGTCACTACTGCATTGACGGTCCGAAGCTCCATGCGCGGGTCCTCCTGGGGTACGCGGCGATTCTAGCCGATGGGAAAGGTTTTTCCCACGAGGCGCCGCAGAGTTGGCGCGCGGCGGCATCCGAATGCGCTATGCTGGGGCCGGATCGTCATGCGCACCCGCGACGCTCCCGCGACCCGCCGGCGGATTCTCTGTGTGTCCCCGCGGTATGCGCCGTCGTTCGGGACCTTCCAGTACTCGTACCCGCTCTTCGGCACGCGCGTGCGCGCGTTCATGCCGCCCCAGGGGCTCCTGGTGATCGCCAACTACCTGCCCGAGTCCTGGGAGGTGCGCTTCGTCGACGAGAATGCCGCCCCCGCGGGCGAGCCTGACTTCCGCTGGGCCGACGCGGTGTTCGTCTCCGGCATGCACGTCCAGCGCCCCTTCATTGCCGACGTCATCCAGCGGGCGCATGCCGCCGGCAAGCCGGTCGTGCTGGGCGGCCCCTCGGTCTCCGGGTGCCCCGAGTACTACCCGGACGCCGACATCCTCCACATCGGCGAGCTGGGGGACGCCACCGACCGGGTGATCAAGTGGGTCGACACCCACCAGGGACGGCCCCGGACCCCGCTCCGTTTCGAGACGTCCGAGCGGCTGCCGCTGGTGGACTTCCCGACGCCGGCGTACCACATGATCCCGCTCCGGCAATACTTCATCGCCAACGTCCAGTTCTCGAGCGGCTGTCCGTACACGTGTGAGTTCTGCGACATTCCCGCGCTCTACGGGCGCAACCCCCGACTCAAGACGCCCGCCCAGGTCCTGGCCGAGCTGGACCAGATCGCGGCCGGCGGCGCCACCTCCGTCTACTTCGTGGACGACAACTTCATCGGCAACCAGAAGGCCGCCCTCGAGCTGCTGCCCCACCTCGTCGATTGGCAGGTGCGCAACCGCTATCCGCTGCGCCTGGCTTGCGAGGCGACGCTGAACATCGCCACGAACGAGAAGGTGCTGGCGCTGATGCGGGAGGCCGGATTCGTCACCGTCTTCTGCGGCATCGAGACGCCGGAGCCCCAGGCGCTCCGCTTCATGTCCAAGGATCAGAATCTCCGCATGCCGATCATGGAGGCGGTGCGGAGGATGAACGACTACGGCATGGAGGTCGTCTCCGGCATCATCATCGGCCTGGACACCGACACCCCGCAGACAGCCGATCACATCATCGAGTTCGTCCACGCCTCGCAGATCCCGGTGCTGACCATCAACATCCTCTACGCGCTACCCAAGACGCCGCTGTGGCGCCGGCTGGAGGCCGAGGGGCGGATCCTGTTCGAGAGCGACCGCGAATCGAACGTCCTCTTCAGGCTCCCCTACGAGACGGTGCTCGATATGTGGTTGCGCTGCATCACGGCGGCCTACGAGCCCGAGGCCGTCTACCGGCGGTTCGCGTACAACGTCGCCCATACGTTCCCCCGGCGCCTCGACTTCCCCCGGAACCCCCGGCGCGCCAGCTGGCGCAACGTGCTCATGGGCGTCGGGGTGCTGGCGCGGGTGATCTGGCGGATCGGAATTCGCAGCGACTACCGCCGTACCTTCTGGCGCATGGCGTGGCCGGCGCTGCGCGCGGGGAAGATCGAGGAGGTGATCCACACCGCCGTCGTGAGCCACCACCTCATCGAGTTCACGCGGCAGTGCGTGCGGGGCGTGCGGGAGTCGTCCTTCTACGCGCCGGTGGCGCCCGCGACGCACGCGGCGGTGGCGGGGTGAGCGCGGGACCGACTCAGGCGGCTTCGGCGCCGTGCGCCCAGAACTCGTCGTCGCGCTCGCTCGGCATCAGGCGCGGCGGCACTTTTCCCCGGTGGAAGAAATCGCACATGATGCGATTGGCCACCGCCCAGTCGTCGCCGTAGACGCAATGGTGGTGTGGGCAAAGGGCGGCGTCTCCCGTCAGCTGCAGACCACACGAGGCGCAGAGGCTCATGCCCAGGCTCGTAGCGAAGCCCGTGCCAACCGCGCGCGCGGCGATTTTCTCCTTCTCCGTCCCGCGCGAATCGCGTAGGATGCCCCGGCTGCGTGTTGCGATCCCGGGTTCGGAGGTCGGTGACAGATGCGGATCTCGGGTGGATCGCGTTCTTCGTGGTGTGTAACGTCCTGGGGGTCGAAGCGTTTCGGGCGGCGATGACGCTGCCCTTCGAGAAAGCGCTCCTTCCCGGGATCCTCACCGTCCCGCTGGTCGGGCTCACCGCCTTCGGCATGACTTGCGTCCTCAGCGCCTGGCAGGAGCAGGAGCGCGACGAGTAAATTTTGCACCCCCTGCCTGGCATTTTCTGTGCAGCGTCGTCCACCGTGTGGGGATCCTCGTGCCCGGAAAGGAGTCCACGATGGACATTCTGCTCTGGATCGTCTTTGGCCTCGTCGTCGGCATCGTGGCGAAGTTGATCATGCCCGGGCGGGACCCGGAGGGATCATACTGACCATCGTCCTCGGCGTCGTGGGGGCTCTGCTCGGCGGTTGCAACTCGACCATCAAAAGTCGGGTTTTTCAGCATCCTGCTAGATCGGTCGAAGGGGGCCTCGACCGCCCCCTCCGAGATTCATAGTCAGCGGGGGCCTCACGGCCCCCTCCGAACCTCCCCGGGGGATTGCGCGGGCGGAGCCCGCGCTCGAATGGTGGTACTCCGACGCGCTCCTAGAGCTGATCGCGGATCGGGACGGTCAGCAGCTCGAGAAAGCGATCGATGATGCCACGCCGGCTCCAGCGCCGATACTCGAGCTTGCGCGCGTGGGCGAGGTCCTCGGCAAAAATCTCCTCGAGGCGGCGCGCCACCGCGGGACTGTAGGCGACCAGGTTCAGTTCATCGTTGAACGCAAAGGACCGGTTGTCGAGGTTCGTGCTGCCCACCGTCGACCAGACGGAGTCGATGACCATCGTCTTGGCGTGCAGGAGCGCCGCCCGGTACTCGTAGATCTCGATGCCCGCCCGCAGCATACGGCCGAACTTTCCCCGGCTGGCCTGCCGGACGAGGTTGTGGTCGATCGCGCCGGGCACCAATGCCACCACCCGCACGCCCCGCCGCACGGCCGCCAGCAGGGCGTCGCCCATCCTGTCGTCGGGCACGAAGTACGGGTTCGTGATGAAGATCGAGCTCCGCGCCGATGAGATGGCGAGGAGGAACGTCGTGTACATCGCGAAGCTCCCACCGGCCGGTGAGCTGCGCACGACCTGCGCGTAGACGCTGCCGAGGGACTCCAGCGGGCGGGGGAAGTAGGCCTCTCCGCCCAGGACCATTCCGGTCGCCTCCAGCCAGTTCTCGGCGAACGCGCCCTGCAGGTACTCGACCACCGGACCCCGCACCCGCACGTCAGTCTCGCGCCAGCGGTCCTCGATGCGGCCATCCCCCATCCACTTCCAGCTGACGCCCGAGCCGCCGGTGAACCCGAGGCGACCATCGACCACCAGGATCCGCCGGTGGTTGCGGTGGTTGGCCCGCCGCAGCCCGAACGGCCCCAGCGGGCGGAAGTAGGCGACGTGACAGCCGGAGGTTTGCAGAAGGTCCACGTACTCGGCGGGCATGTTCAGCGTGCCGAAGGCGTCAAGAAGGACGTTGGCGCCGACACCGGCGCGGCAGCGCTCGGCCACGGCCTCGGCCATCTCGCGCGCCACCGGTCCATCCTCGTAGTAGTACTGGGCGTACGTGATCGTCTTGCGCGCCGATCGGATCGCCTGGACCAGGGCCGGGAAGATCTCGTCGCCGTTGAGCAGCAGATCGACTGCGTTGCCGCCCACGATGGGCGACGCGGTGTAGGCCTCGAGCGTTGGAAAGAACGATGGTTCCCCGAGCTTGAGCGGGGGCAGATACACGTGGGGATGGACCCGGGAGACGCAACCCGTCGCGACGGCGGCCACCGCCGCGATGCCGAACGCGATCCGCAGCCAGACCTGGATACGCATTCTCCGTTCCACTGAACACGCTCCTGGGATCTGCCTTCCGCGCCGGCGAGGATCGGCCGTCATGTGACAGGTGTCGTGCTCTCCTCCACAGGATACGACGGGCATGGCGGGGGTGCACCGTTCGAGCGAACGCGGGGAGGACAGAGGTGCGCGCAATGGTTCCCAGACCGATCACCCCGTACCCAATCTGCTTGACCATTGCTGTGCCTTCGCGTCGGATTTCAAACGTTCACAACGAGTTGGGGGGCAAGCGTGGGGCCATGTACGCGCGGTGCCGGGGCAGCCGCGGAGAGGATTCGATCACACCGTATCTGGGGCTCCTCGTGAGCCACGCCCCAATATCTATGGGCTTGCGTGATACTCAACACGTGATAAGCATTGGCTGTGGTCCTGAGCGGCGAGATCACCGAGATCGTGGGAAGCCTGGGGTCGGGGCGCACCAGCCTGCTCACGTTCTGCCTGCGCGACACCACGCGGCGGGGCGCGATCGCCGCGCTCGTCGATACCGATCAGGCGTTCGATCCGGCGTCGGCCGCGCGGGCCGGCGTGGATCTCCGACGTCTGCTGTGGGTGCGCTGCAGCGGCCGTCGGGTTGCCGCGCTGCGTGCGGCCGATCTGCTCGTGCGGTGCCCGGGGTTCGCGTTGGTCGGGCTCGATCTCGGCGAAACGCCGCCGCGCCTGCCCCTCACGCTGGCGTTTCGGTTGCGGCTGGCGGCCCGACGCACGGGCACGGCCTTGGTGATTCTCGCCGGTCGACGCATCGCCGGCCCCGGTGCCTCCCTGGCTCTGCGAACCACCCGGCGCGCGCTCGAGTGGACCGGTCCCGCTTCCGTGCCCACGCGACTGGCGCGCATGGGCACCACGGTCCAGGTGGTTCGTCGCCGCGGCGGACTCCACGCGCTCACAGTGCCGGACGCGACGTGGTGGTGGACCGCGTGAGCGCCGGGGAGCGAGTTGCGTGCGTGTGGGTGCCGTTCTTCGCCGCGGCGGCCGCCGAGCGCTGCGAGCCCGCGATCGTCGAGCGCCCGCTGGCGATCGTGCGGGGAATGCCGCCCGCCACCTGCGTCGTCGAGGCGAACGCGGCGGCACACGAGCGCGGCGTGGCGCCGGGCCTGACCGAGACCGAGGCCCGGGCGCGCTGTTCCGGCCTCGTGACCCGAGAGTTTTCCGAGGAGCAGGTGGCCTCTGCCCGGCACGCGCTCCTGGAGGCGACGCTCGCCGTTTCCCCTCGTATCGAAGACGCGGGGCCCGGGCTCGTTTACGTCGACATCGCGGGGCTCGGCCGATTGATCGGCGACGAGGCGGCCATCGGCGAGCGGCTGGTGCGCCACGCCCGGGCGGTCGGCCTGAGGGCGTGCCTCGGCATCGCGGGAAGTCGCACGGCCGCGCGGGTCGCCGCCCGTCAGGCGACGGCCCGGATCGTCGCCGTTCCTCCCGGCGGTGAGCGCGGGGTCCTGGCCGCGGCGCCGCTCGCCGTCCTCGATCTGCCCGCCCCGCTCGAAACGACGCTGGCGCGCTGGGGTGTGACGACGCTGGGCGAGCTGGCAGCGTTGCCGCGCGCGGGGTTGGCCGAGCGGCTGGGGCCCGCGGGCCTGCGCGCTCATGACCTGGCGCTCGGGCGGGACACGGATCCGTTCCGTCCCTACCTCCCGCCGCCGTTCTGGGAGGAAGCGCAAGGCCTGGACTGGGAGATCGACGATCTCGGCGCGCTCGTGGCCGTGCTGGGCCGGACGCTCGAACGGTTGTGCGCCCGGCTCAGGGCCGCTCACGTCTGGGCGGACAGGCTCGACGTCCAGCTCCAGCTCGCCACGGGCGCACGGCACGAGCGGACGATCGCGCTCGCGCAGCCGACGTGCGAAGTCGCGTTGATGCTCACGCTGATCCGCTTCGAGCTGGCGGCGCATCCGCCCCCGGCGTCGGTGACGGGCGTGGCCCTGAGCGTCCGCGCGGTCCTCGGCCAGGCCGGGCAGGGAGGGCTGTGGCAGCCGCCCGCGCCGAGGCAGCGCGATCTCGCCGCACTGGTCGCGCGCCTGGCGGAGCTGGTCGGAGGCGACAATTTCGGATCGCCGGAGCTCGTCGATTCCCACCGTCCCGACGCGGTGGCGCTGATCCCGTTCTCGCCGCCCGATGATGGTGCAGACGGCGAACGATGTGGCCTCGGGGGCGGGGCGGCCATCCTCGACCACGGAACCCCACGGGTCTCGGACGGCCACCCCGCCCCCGGGAGTCCCTCGCAGTTGATGCTGCGGCGATTGCGGCCGGCGCCGCGAGTCGAGGTCGTGACCGAGGGGCAACGCCCCCTGCGCGTGCGCCGGCGCGACGTCGCTATGCGCGTCGTCGCCGGCGCTGGTCCCTGGCGCGTCTCCGGCGAGTGGTGGGACGCCCACGGTTGGGCCCGCGACGAGTGGGACCTGCTCCTCCACGACGGCACCCTCTGTCGGCTCGCCCACGACCACGTGACCGACGCCTGGATGCTCGATGGAATCTACGACTGAGCGTGCGGCGCCGAGCGTGGTCACCGAGGTGGACGGGCCGGGGCGCGGTGGGGGCGGGTCCTGGCCGGCTCGCGGCCCCCGTTCGGCATCGCTGTCGGTGGCTGGCGTTGCGGTCGACGGCGACTCGTCGCGCGCATTCCAGGCCTCGACACCATCCACGCCCGCGCGCGAGATGCCACGAGGCTGCTGGCGAACGGAGGCCGCAGCGCCCGCCACCCGCCCCCACCGCGCTCCGGCCCGTCCGCGCCGGTGAGCGATGTTCGTCGAGCTGCACGCCCAGTCGGCGTTTTCGTTTCTCGAGGGCACCGAGCAGCCCGAGACGCTGGTCGCCGAAGCGGCGCGCCTGGGCATGCCCACCCTGGCGCTCGTCGACCGGGACGGGCTCTATGGCGCCCCGCGCTTTTACCACGCGGCGGTGCGCGCGGGCCTGAAGCCCCTGGTCGGCAGTGAGCTGACGCTCAGCGGCGGCTCGCGCCTGCCGCTCCTCGTCGAGGACCGGGAGGGCTACCAGAACCTCTGTCGCCTCATCACGCGGATGAAGCTCGGGGCCCCCAAGGGCGAGGCAGCCCTCGCGCTCGGCGATCTCGAGCCGTACGCCCAGGGCCTGGTGTGCCTCACGGGAGGCTGCCGCGGCCCCCTCGGGCGCCGCCTCGCCGCCGGTGATTGGGAGGCCGCCCGCGCGTGCCTCGACCGACTCGTCGGGATCTTCGGGCGCTCGAGCTGCTTCGTCGAGGTCCAGCGCCATTTCGATCGCGAGGAGGAGCGGACGCTCGAAGGGCTGGTGGGGCTGGCCCGGGCGGCGCGCGTACCCCTCGTCGCCACGAACCAGCCGCTCTACGCGCGGCCGGGCGGCGGGGCCGTCGCCGACGTGTTCACGTGCATCCGGGAAAAGACCGATCTCGATCACGCCGGCCGCCAGCTGGCGGTGAACGGCGAGCGCGGGCTGCGCGCCGAGACCGAGATGGCGCGCGTGTTCCGCGACCTTCCCGAGGCGCTCCACGCGACGGGCGAGCTGGCGCTGCGGCTCGGCTTCACGCTGAAGGACCTCGGCTACCGTTTCCCCGATTACCCGCGGCCGCCCGGCCAGTCGCCGCACCGACACTTCGAGGAGCTGGTGGCGGCCGGCGTGAGGCAGCGGTACGGCACGGGGCCGCTGGCCGCGCGGGCGCGGCGGCAGGTCGCCCACGAGCTCAGCATCATCGGCCGGTTGGATCTCGCCGGCTACTTCCTGATCGTGTGGGATATCGTCGAGTTCTGCCGCGCGAACAACATCCTCGTGCAGGGCCGGGGCTCGGCCGCCAACAGCGCCGTCTGCTATGCGCTCGGCATCACGGCGGTCGATCCCATCAAGATGGACCTGCTCTTCGAGCGTTTCCTCAGCGAGGCACGTGGCGAGTGGCCCGACATCGATCTGGACCTGCCGAGCGGCGAACGGCGGGAGGCGATCATCCAGTACGTCTACCAGCGCTACGGACGCCTGGGCGCCGGCATGACCGCCAACGTGATCACGTACCGGGGGCGGAGCGCCGCGCGCGAGGTGGGCAAGGCGCTGGGGCTGCCGGCCGACATGCAGGACCGCCTGGCCTGCCTGGCTCCGAGCTGGGGCTACCAGGACCCGGACGATCTGCTGACGAGGCATCTCGCCGAGGCGGGCTGCGATCCCCGTCACCCGCGCATCCGCATGTTCGCGGCGCTCTGGACGCGCATCCAGGATCTACCGCGCCACCTGGGCCAGCACTCGGGCGGCATGGTGATCGCGGCGGGTCGGCTCGACGACATCGTCCCCCTTGAGCCCGCCACCATGCCGGGCCGCGTCGTCATCCAGTGGGACAAGGACGACTGCGCGGCCCTCGGCATCATCAAGATCGACCTGCTCGGCCTGCGGATGATGTCCGTGCTCCAGGAAGCGATCGAGCTGGTGCGCGAAGGAGGCGGCGACGTGGATCTGGCGCATCTGCCCGAGGATCCCTCCATCTACCGGATGCTCCAGCGCGCCGACACCATCGGGGTCTTTCAGGTGGAGAGCCGCGCCCAGATGGCCACGCTCCCCCGGATCCACCCCGAGCGGTTCTACGACCTGGTGGTGCAGGTGGCGATCATCCGGCCCGGCCCCATCGTGGGCGACATGGTGCATCCGTACATCCGCCGGCGGCGGGGACGCGAGCCGATCGCGTATCCGCATCCGAGCCTGGAGCCGATTCTCGAGCGCACGCTCGGCGTGCCGCTGTTCCAGGAGCAGCTCTTGCGTATGGCGATGGTCGCCGCCGGCTTCACCGGTACCGAGGCCGAGGAGCTCCGCCGCGCATTCGGCTTCAAGCGGAGCGAGCAGCGGATGAAGGAGGTGGAGGTCAAGCTCCGGGCCGGGATGGCCCGGCAGGGGATCACCGGTGAGGCCGCCGAGCAGATCGTCCACGCCATCACCTCGTTCGCCCTGTATGGCTTTCCCGAGTCGCACGCTTCCAGCTTCGCGCTGCTGGCCTACGCCAGCGCCTACTTGAAGGCGCGTCACCCCGCCGCCTTCTACGCGGCGCTCCTCAACAACCAGCCGATGGGCTTCTACCACGCGGCGACGATCGTCAAGGACGCGCAGCGCCACGGCCTGCGCATCCTGCCCATCGACGTCACGCGCTCCGACTGGCTGTGCACGACGGAGAATCTCGCGGGCTCCGGGGCGGGGGACATTCCTCGCTCAGGAAACCCTACTTCGCTCGGAACGTCCCCCGCCCCGGACCCGCACGAGTCATCGCATCGGCACGTCGGTCGGGATGCGTCGCGGGCGGTGGGCGGGAGCGAGGCGGTGGCGGATGGCGCGGGCGTGGCGGTGCGGTTGGGGTTGCGCTACGTCAAGGGGCTGCGCGAGAGCGCCGGGCGCGCGATCGTGGCGGCGCGTGCACTGCGGCCCTTCAGCTCGCCTCACGACCTCGCGCGGCGGGCGGGACTCGAGCAGGACGAGCTGGTGGCCCTCGCCGCCATCGGAGCCCTCAACGCGCTCGGCGGCACGCGACGGGCGAATCTCTGGGTGATCGCCGCGCCCGCGCTCCCCGAGCTGTTGGTCGGGGCGGAGTCCGCGAGCCCGGCTCGCTTCGGGGATGATCCGTCCGAGGCGCGCAGTGGCTCCGCGCCGCATCCGCTGCGCGAGATGAACGCTGCCGAGCGACTGGCCGCGGACTACGCGGGAACGGGGGTGACACTGGGACCGCATCCCTTGGCGTTGCGCCGCCGAGAGCTGGCGCGCCGGGGCGTCGTCCGCGCGCGGGATCTCGCCGGGCCTCCCGACGGCCAGTGGGTGCGGGTGGCTGGCAGCGTCATCGTGCGTCAGCGCCCCGGCACCGCCAAAGGGTTCGTGTTCCTGAGCCTGGAAGACGAAACGGGGATCGCCAACGTCGTCGTCACGCCGCAACTGTTCGCCCGGCGGCGGCTCGCGCTGGTGGCTGCGCCGTTTTTACTCGTAGAGGGAATTTTACAAAAGCAGGATGAGGTGATCTCGGTCCGCGCCGTCCGGGTGGAGACCCTGCCTGGCCTCAGCCACCCCGTGCCGTCCCACGACTTCGGCTAACTCCGCGTGGCAGTCAAATTGCTTTCCTTTTTCCAACGATGGGCGCCCTTCACCCGCTCCGCGTTCCCGAGACGACCGACGCCGACGGCATCCTGGCGTCGCTGAAGCGCCTCGTCCAGCTCGAACTGGAGCTCGGCTTGGCCGAGACCCGCGAGCTCTTCACCGCCGCCGTGACGGCGGCCACGCTCGCGGTGTCCGCGGCGGTCGCGCTGATCGCCTCGCTCGTCCTGCTGCTCGCCGCCGCCCTGGCGCCGCTCTTCGACGCGCGCTGGGAGCACCTGGTCATCGCCGGCGGCGGCGTGTTCCTCCTGGCCGCGGCGACGCTCGGTTGGAACGTACAGCGGCTCCGATCACTGGGCTGGCCGCGCCGCACGCCGGCCTCGCTCGTGGAGAACCTCCGATGGCTCGAAGCACAGCTGAGATCCAGGCTGAGATTGCGGTGACGCGCGACGCGATCGCGCAGCGGCTGGACGCGCTCCAGCGTCGGGCGCCGCCGCAGTGGTGGATCCCCGGTCTGCTCGTGGGAGGCGGCCTGCTGGCCGGCGCCCTGCTCT
>MNEF01000122.1:20881-31685 GCA_001917535.1 Candidatus Rokubacteria bacterium 13_1_40CM_69_27 | reverse complement strand
CCCAAGGACGTGCCCCTCGTCGCGCTCTCGGCGACCGTGGCCAACATCAAGGAGATCGCCGACTGGATCTCCATCGTGCACCGCCCCATCGTGCCCATCTACCATCCGCACCGCCCGGTGCCGCTGTCGTACGCGCTGGCCGACCTGGCCGGGGAGATCCACGATCTCGACAAGGTGCGGACGGGCCAGGCGCGGGTGGTAGGGGACGAGCGACGGGGCCAGGACGAGCGCGGGCGCTGGTACACCCGGCGCGTCGTCGATCCCACCGTGCTGATCGAGGCGCTGGAGGCGCGGGGATGGCTGCCGGCGATCTACTTCATCTTCAGCCGGGTCGGCTGCGAGCGGGCCATGGAGGACGTGCTCACCGAGGGACGCGGTCTGCTGTCCGGCGAGCAGCAGCGTCAGGTGGCGGCCGCGATCGACGAGGCGCTGGGGGAAAGCCCGGCCATCGGCGAGTCGGAGCTGAGCCAGCAGGTGCTGCGGGCGCTCCGGGTCGGCGTCGCCGTCCATCACGCCGGGATCCTGCCGAGCCTCAAGCGCCTCATCGAGCGCCTCTTCGAGCGCGGGCTGTGCCGCGTCGTCTTCGCCACCGAGACCATGAGCCTCGGCATCCACATGCCGGCCCGGGCGGTGGTGCTGCAGAGCCTCACCAAGCGGACGGAGCGCGGCTTCCGCTCGCTGTCGCACAACGAGTTGACGCAGATGGCCGGGCGGGCGGGCCGGCGCGGCATCGACGCCGAGGGCCAGTGCGTCATCGCCCTCGACGCGCGCGACGGCGTCGAGGACGTCCTGCGCGTGGTGGACGGCTCGCCCGAGCCCATCGAGAGCCGGTTCAAGCTCGGCTACGGCTCGGTGGCCCTGCTGATCGCCACCGGCGCCGAGCCCGCGGTGCTGCGCCGCCGCATCGAGGCTTCGTTCGGCCAGTACCAGAACCTCAAGCGCATCCGCGAGCTGGAGGCCGATCTGCGGCGGCTCGAAGCCGGCCTGGCCGAGGCCCGGGGCTTCGCCGCGCCCTGTGGCGACTTCGCCCGCATCGGACGCTACCGCCGCCTTCGCCAGGAGGCCGATGTGCGCCGGCGGGCGGAAGGTCGAGGCACCCGCCGGGGCGAGCGCGGCGTGATCGAGGCCGAGCCGGGTCGCCTGGCCCTGGTCCGGCGTCGTGGCGTCCCCAGCCTCGCGCTGGTGCTTGGCATCCACTCCCTCCGCGGTCACCGCGTGCTCGTGGACGCCCTGCTCCCGCACGGCGCGGTCGTCCGGCTGAAGGCGGGCGCCATCAAGCAGATGTTCTGGTCGACGCCGCCGCTGGCCGTGCCCCGCGACCGTGGACGCGATCACCAGCGGCTCGGCTACCTCGCCCAGGAGCTCTCGGCGCTCGACGTCCGCGAACTGATCGAGCGGGAGCGTGCGCACCGGCCCGCGGCCGCGCTGGCCAGCGTCGAATGCCATCGCTGCCCCTGGGGCTCGACGACCCGCTGCGATCAGGCCTGGCGCGAGGTCGAGCGGCTGGGGGAACGAGTCGAGCAGCGCCGCCAGGCCCTGGAGGCCTATCGCGGCGCCTACTGGCAGGAATTCTTGAGAGTGGTCGAGGTGCTCGAACAGTTCGGCGCCGTGCGGGGAGGGCGGCTGGAGCCGAAGGGGCGGCTGATCGCCGGGCTCCGCCACGACAACGAGTTGCTCGTCGCCGAATTCGTCACCCGGGGCATCCTGTCCGACCTGACGCTGGCCGAGGCGGCGGCGGTGTGCTCGGCGTTGACCGAGGAGGCGCGCTCCGGCGAGCCCATCATCGCGCGGGCCTTTCTCAAGTCGCGGCCCAAGCTGCGCCGCAAGCTCGATCAGCTGGCGGCCGCCGCCGAGGCCGTCGGTGAGGCCCAGCGGCAGCGCCACCTGGGAATGCCCGTGGCGGTGCACCCGGGCTTCATGCCGGCCGTGTTCCGCTGGGCGTCCGGCGACGACGACTGGCCGGGGATCGTGCAGGAGGCGTTCGGCGGCCACGAGGGAGATCTGATCCGCGCCATGCGCCGGCTGATCGATCTGCTCCGCCAGCTCGGCGAGAGCGCCGAGGTCCCTCCGCCCACGGCCCGGCTGCTCGTGCAGGCCGCGCGCGTGATCGACCGCGACATCGTCCTGGAGTCCGCCCTGATCTGATCTGCTATGCTGAGGCCGTGACGTTCCGGGGTCTCGCGCTCGTCGGCGTCGCCCTCGCGGTCACCGCGTGCGCGACATGGCGTCCCCTGGAGCAGCGGACCACCCAGGGCCCCGCCGCCGAAGAGTTCTGGATGTACCGGGTGCTGCTCGCCAACGGGCGTGAGCCGAACTTCGAGGAGCGCCGCCACTGGCAGGATCAGATCGACGACCGGATCAGCCGGTACCTGCGCGAGCATCCCGAGGCCGCCAACAACCTGGACGTCTCGACGTTTCGCTTCTACCGGCGGGCGGCGGTGGGAATGAGCAAGGAGCAGATCACGATCCTGCTCGGTCCTCCGGAGACCGTCACCACGAGTCCCGCCGAGATGGAGAAGCTGGCGCGGAAGTACTGGCCGGACATCAAGGGGCAGGCGCAGGAGGCCTGGGTCTATCCCCTCGGCTGGCACCTGTACTTCGCGGAGTCCCGGCTCGTCGACATCACCCAGTACCGGCCGCGCTGAGGGCTGGGCTCGAGGCTCGTCCGAATCGCCGGGGCGCGAGAGCAATGACAAGGAGGACGAACGGCATGGCGGTACTCGAGGACAAGGTGATCGCGAGCTGGAAATACAAGAAGGGCGCGCTCGATTCCAAGACGGCGTCGCTCTGTTACCTGGCGGCCAATCTGGCCGTGGGCAACACCCACTGAGCGAAGCGCGACCTGGCGGGCGCCAGGGCAGCGGGAGCGACGGAGGACGAGGTGCGGGAGGCGATCAGCTTCGCCATTCGCGCCAACGCGGCGAAGGCGCACGCGGACATCCTCAAGGTGTGGACCGATGGCGGACATTAGGCTGACGGCGGCCTTCTCCACCGTCCCCGCCGGGGAGCAGGAGGACATCAAACGCGTGATCGTGGAGACGGTCGAGCAGCTCGCCCGCGAGGACGGCGGCTTCAAGGCGGCCAAGCTCGTCTTCACCGAGTCCGACGAGCGCTGCGGGCTCACGGCCGAGCTGGACGGCGTCAAGAAGGAGGGCGTGCCGCTCCAGCTCGATCTCGAGCAGCTCGAGGACGCCAAGACGTCGGCCGGCCCTCGCGCCCAGCTCAAGGAGGCGTTGCGCCTCTACTTCCGCAAGGTGCAGGGGAAGTGACCGACGACGGCGTCCTGCTCTTCGCCTGGCGCGGGTGCCTCTTCCGCGTGGCCGACCGCGTCCAGCCGCCCAAGGCCGGCTCGCTCTTCTTCTGCCGCCACCTGCCCGTGCGGGAGGGCGAGCGGATGCTGGAGATCGGCGCCGGCCTCGGGCTCGCCGCGGTGCTGGCGGCGAAGACGGGCGTCCGGGTGGTCGCCACCGACGTGGTGGAGGAGGCGGTGGAAACGGTCCGGGTGAACGCGCTCCTGAACGGCGTCACCGTCGACGCCCGGCTGGGCGACTGCTACGCTCCGGTCGCCGGCGAGCGCTTCGATCTGATCTGCACCAACCCCCCCCAGATGCCGACGCCGCCGGGGCGCGAGCGCGACGACCCCCCGGCCGCCGCCGACAACGGGGGCGTCGATGGCTGGGAGATCCTGGACCGCGTGATCGAGGGCGCGCGCGACCATCTGGGTCCGCGGGGGCGCCTGGTGTTCGCGATCTTCGCCTTCCTCGGGCGCAAGACGGCCTTTCGGAAGCTCGAGCGCCACGGCTTCGCGCCCTCGGTGCTGGCCAGCGAGGTCCAGTCGTTCCCGCGGATCGGCTACGAGCGGCTCGATCACATCCGCGGCCTCGACGGCGAGGGGACGCTGTCCCCGGTGGGTGTGCCGGCGACCGTCGAGCGCCTCCTCGTCCAGGGATCACTGGCCTGACCCGGCGGCTGATCGTCAACGCCGACGACTTCGGGGTGACCCGGGGCGTGAGCGCCGGCATCCTGGAAGCCCATCTCCACGGCATCGTGACGAGCACGACGGTGCTGGTGACCGGTGAGCTGGACCGCCAGCTGCTGGCCGCCGCTTGCGCGTCCGGGATGGGCATGGGGCTCCACGTCAATCTCACGCTCGGGCGTCCGCTATCGGGGGCGCGATCGCTGGTGGACGCCGACGGGCGCTTCGTCCGCGACCCGCGCCGGGCGGCGGCCCAGGTCGGCGCCAAGGACGTCGAGCGGGAGATCGAGGCCCAGATCGAGAAGTTCCTCGCGCTGACGAAGCGCCCGCCCACCCACCTCGACACGCACCACCACGTCGGCTTCTATTCGCCCGTGGCCGAGACGGTGCTGGCGGCCGCGCGGCGGCTCGGCGCCCGGATGAGGAGCGAGAACGCGTTCGTGCGCGCCCGTGTCCGGAGCGCCGGGCTTCGCACGCCCGACCACTTCTTCGGCGAGTCCGGGCCCGACGCCTACTGGACCATGGCCCGGACGCTGCGCCACCTGGGCGTTCTGCCGCCGGGCGTGTCGGAGTTCATGACGCATCCGGGCCGGTTCGACGAGGCGCTGGCTTACAGCCGCTACGGGCGCCAGCGCGAGATCGAGCTGATCGGGCTGGGGACACCGGCGGTGCGCGCGGCGGCCCACGCGCTGGGCATCACGCTCTGTCACTTCGGCCAGCTCTAGGGCCACGCCGGTGAACTTCGCCTCCCGTCGTTCTCGAGCGTCGACAATCGCAGGGCCATGACCGGGATGCTGCTCGGCGTGGACGTGGGCGGCACGACGACGGCGGCCGGCGTGGTGACAACCGACGGCGAGGTCTTGATCGAGGAGCGCGCGCCGACCCAACGGGCGGGGACCGCCGGGCGGACGATCGTGGAGCTGATCGAGTCCCTCCGCCGCAGCGCCGACCAGGAGGGGTTCGCCATCAAGGGCATCGGCGTCGGCGTGCCGGGCGTGGTGGATGCGACCGCCGGCCGCGTCGGCGACGAGGCGCCGCACGTGCCCGACCTGGCCGGCCAGCCGCTGGCGGCGATCCTCGGCCAGCGCTTCGGGCTGCCGGTCTTCGTGGACAACGATGTGAACGCGCTCGCGCTGGCCGAGCTGCTGTTCGGGCTCGGCCGCGGCGCGCACTCGCTCGTCGTGCTGGCGCCCGGAACCGGATTCGGCAGTGGCATCGTTCTCGGCGGCCGGCTGGTGCGGGGGGCCCACTCGTTCGGCGGAGAGTTCGGTCACGCGCCGGTGAAGTTCGACGGCCCATCGTGCTGGTGCGGGGGGCGCGGCTGCCTGGCCGTCTACGCGAGCGGCCGCGGGATCGCCCAGGCGGCGCGCGAGCGCGCGGCAACCGCGCGGGGGGCCGGGCTGCTCAGGCTCGTGGGAGGTGATCCGCTGGCGATCACGGCGCCGCTAGTCTTCCAGGCGGCGCAGGCTGGCGACCCGATCGCGACCGAGGTGGTGGACGAGGCGTGCCGGGCGCTCGGCGCCATGATCGGCGTGATCGTGAACGGGCTCAACCCCGAGGTCATCGTGATCACGGGCGGGGTGGCCGCCGCCTACGCGCCGCTGGAGAAGAAGGTGCTGGCCGCCGCCGCCGAGCACGCGTTCAACCGAGCGCTGGCGCAGACGCGCGTGCGCATCGTGCCGGGGGACAAGCGCGTCACCATGCGCGGCGCCGCCGCGCTGGTACTGTACGAGATGGAAGGGCGGAGGCCATGAGCGCGGTCACGTTCGGGGCGTACTGAAGCCCTGATGGCGACGGCGCCCGCCGAGGAGGAGCGGCACAGTCACAACCCGCTCGTCCGGTACTTCAAGCTGCTCGGCCCCGGCCTCGTCACCGGCGCCTCCGACGACGACCCCAGCGGCATCTTGACGTATTCGGTGGCCGGCGCGGCGCTCGGCCACGGCATGCTGTGGACGGCGATCGCGACGTTCCCCTTGATGGCCGCGATCCAACTCATCTGCGCGCGGATCGGCCTGGTGTCTGGACGAGGCCTGGCCGGCGCCCTGCGCAATCACTATCCACGCTCGTTCCTCTACCTGGCCTGCGTCCTGCTGCTGGTGGCGAACGTCTTCAACATCGGCGCCGACCTCGGGGGAATGGCCGATGCCGCGGAGATGCTGACGGGGATCCCGTCGCTCGTCTTCACGCCCCTCTTCGGGCTGTCGATTCTCGGGGTCACCGTCTGGACGAGCTATTCGACCTTTGCCCGCTACCTCAAGTGGCTCACGGCGGCGCTGTTCGCCTACATCGCCGCGGCCTTCCTCGCCCATCCCGACTGGGAGTCCGCGCTGCGGGCCACCGTCGTTCCCCGGATGAGCCTCGACAGCGCTTCGGTGATGACGCTGGTGGGCATCCTGGGCACGACCATCTCTCCGTATCTCTTCTTCTGGCAGGCCTCGCAGGAGGTCGAAGAGGAGCGGGCCCAGGGGCGCCGGACAGTCGCGCAGCGGCGGGGCGCCACTGCGCACGAGCTTCGGGACGCCCGCCTCGACGTCACGACCGGGATGCTCTTCTCGAACGTCGCCATGTACTTCATCATCCTGGCCACGGCCTCCACGCTGCATCGCGCCGGACTCCACGAGATCGAGTCGAGCCGCCAGGCGGCCGAGGCGCTGCGGCCGCTGGCCGGCGCCGGCGCCTCTCTGCTGTTCGCGCTGGGGCTGATCGGCACCGGGCTCCTGGCGATCCCGGTGCTGGCCGGCTCGGCGTCCTACGCGATCGCCGAGCTGTTCGGCTGGCGCTCGGGGCTCGATCTGCCCCCCCGGAGGGCCCGACGGTTCTACCTGGTGCTGGCGGGCGCAATCGTCGCCGGCATGCTGCTGGACGTGTTCCAGACGAATCCGATCCGGGTGCTGTTCCTCTCGGCGGTGCTGAACGGCGTGCTGGCGCCGCCGCTGCTGGTCCTGGTCATGCTGGTCGGCAACAACCGGCACATCATGGGCGAGCACGCCAACACCTTCTGGCTCAACCTCCTTGGCTGGACCGCGACCGCGGTGATGACCGTTGCCGCGATCGCCTTCTTGGTGACGTCGCTCGCCATCGGTGGTGGCTAGCCGGGCTCCGGGCCCTCCTGGCGTAGCGCCGCGTCCAGGATCCGGGGCAGCCGCGCGACGGCAGACACGCCGTGGATGCGGGCCACCATCTCCCCCTTGAGATCCACGACGACGGTGTAGGGCGTGCCCTGGAAGCCGAACTGGTTGCCGATCGTGAGCTTGGGATCGAGCGCCACCGGGTACGTGACCTTCTGCGCGCGCATGAAGCGGCGGGTGTCGGCGACGGTGTCCTGGACGTGCAGCGCCAGGAACTCGACGCCGCGACGGCGATAGCGCTCGACCAGGCGCGCGAAGGCGGCGGACTCCCTCGCGCAGGGCTTGCAGTAGGAGGCCTGGAAGCGCAGGACGAGGACCTTCTTGCCGAGCAGGTCGCGCGAGTCGATCGTGCCTGCGGAGTCGAGCGGATTCACCCGGAAGCCGGGCGCCGCCGGCGCGCCGGCGACGGTGGTGGAGCCGAGCGCGAGCGCAGCGGCGAGGGCCGCGGGGAGTAACCGGTGCACCCGCGTATAATAAGCTCGGTGAACGACCTCGAGCACGAACTTCGCAAGGTCGTCGCGGGCGATGTCCGCTTCGATCCGGCCTCCCGCCTCCTCTACTCCACCGACGCGTCGATGTACCAGGTCGAGCCGATCGGCGTGGTGATTCCCCGCGATCGCGGCGACGTTCAGGCGGCGATCGAAGTCGCGAACAAGAACGGCGTCGCCGTCCTGCCGCGCGGCGGCGGCACCTCGCTCACGGGGCAGACGGTCAACCACGCGCTGGTCCTCGACTTCTCGCAGCACCTGAACCGGGTGGTGGAGGTGAACGCGGAGGAGCGGTGGGCGCGCGTGGAGCCGGGCCAGGTCCAGGAGGAGCTGAACCATCACGTCCGCTCCCTCGGGCTCCTCTTCGGACCCGACACGTCCACCTCGAACCGGGCGACGCTGGGAGGGATGATCGGCAACAACTCGGGGGGCTCGCATTCGATCGCCTACGGGCTGACGGTGGACCACGTCCTCGAGGTGACGGCGCTCCTGGCCGATGGCACCCGGGTCGTCTTCGGGGACGTCACGCCCGAAGAGCTTCGCTGCCGGGGCGAGCGGCCCGGGCTCGAGGGGCAGATCTACCGCGAGGTCGCGCGGATCAGGACGACGTACGCCGACGAGATCCGGGCCCGCTATCCCGCATACTGGCGCCGGGTTGCCGGCTACAACCTCAACGAGCTGGTGGGGGCGTCGGTCAAGCCCGGCTCCTGCGCGGGCGGTGGAAACGGGGCGCCGCGTCCCCTGAGCATGGCGCGGCTCTTCGTCGGCTCGGAGGGCACCCTGGCCACCGTCGTCGAGGCCAAGGTGCGACTGATGCGGCGACCAAAGATGACCGCGCTCGAAATCATCCACTACCGTGATCTCCAGGAGGCGCTGGAGTCCTCGCAGTCGATCCTCGAGACCGGCCCCTACGCCGTCGAGCTGACCGACAAGATGATCCTCGACCTGGCCCGGGGCAACCTCGAGCAGGCCCAGCACATGGGCTTCGTCCAGGGCGATCCGGCGGCCATCCTCATCGTGGAGTACGCCGGGGAGACCGAGGCCGAGGTGCGGGGCAAGGTGGAAGCGCTGGAAGCGCGGCGCCAGCGCGAGCACATGGGCTACGCCGCCCACATCGCCTACGATCCCGCCGAGCAGGGGTCGATCTGGAAGCTCAGGAAGGCGGGGCTGGGGCTCCTGCTGGGCATGAAAGGCGACCGGAAACCCATCGCCTTCGTCGAGGACACCGCCCTCGATCCCAAGCACCTGCCCGAGTTCGTCCCCCGCTTCCGGGAGATCTTCGCCAAGTACGACACCGAGGGCGCCTACTACGGCCACTGCTCGGTGGGATGTCTCCACATCCGTCCGGTCATCAACCTCAAGACGGCGCGAGGGCTCGACCAGGTGCGCGCGATCGCCGACGAGATCACCGCCCTCGTCCTCGAGTTCGGCGGCACCATCTCCAGCGAGCACGGCGACGGGCGCGCCCGCAGCCCCTTCCTCGCCCGCATGTACGGGCCCCGGATCATGCAAGCCTTCCGGGAGCTCAAGGCCGCCTTCGATCCCGACAACCGCATGAACCCCGGCAACATCGTGGCCTCACCGGGGATCACCGAGCACCTCCGCTACGGGCCGCAGTACGCGACGCGGGAGCCGGCGACGCTGCTCGATTTCTCGGCGCAGGGGGGCTTCGCGGCGGCCGTGGAGATGTGCAACGGCGTGGGTGTCTGCCGCAAAACGCTGGAGGGCACGATGTGCCCCTCCTACATGGCCACCAGGGACGAGGAGCATTCGACGCGCGGTCGCGCCAACGCCCTGCGCGCCGTGCTCTCCGGGGACCTGCCGCCGGCGGAGTTCACGGGTCGGCGGCTCCACGAGATCATGGATCTCTGCCTCGAGTGCAAGGGCTGCAAGGCCGAGTGCCCGTCCAACGTGGACATGGCCAAGCTCAAGTACGAGTTCCTCTACCACTACCACCGCGCCCACGGCCTGCCCCTGCGCAACCGGCTCTTCGGTCACATCGCCCGCCTGAACGCGCTGGGGGCCAGGATGCCGGCTCTCGTCAACTGGGCCTCGAGTCTGGCGCCCTGTCGCTTCCTGCTGGAGAAGCTGACGGGCATCGATCGCCGCCGCCCCCTGCCGACGCTGGCGCCGGAGACGTTCAGCGCGTGGTTCGCCCGCCATCGGGCCCCAGCCCGGGCGCCCCGCGGCGACGTCGTGCTGTTCCACGACACGTTCGTGACCTACAACGTCCCCGAGATCGGCCGCGCCGCCGTGGAGCTCCTGGAGGCGGCCGGCTATCGGGTGCTCCTGGTCGACCGGAAGTGCTGCGGGCGGCCGCTCATCTCCAAGGGACTCCTGGACCAGGCGCGCGAGCACGCGGCCTGGAACGTGGCCCGGCTGGCGCCGGAGGTGGCACGCGGCGCCGCCGTGGTGGGGCTGGAACCCTCGTGCCTCCTCACCCTGCGGGACGAGTCGGTCGATCTGCTGCGGAGCGAGGAGGCGCGGGCGGTGGCGCGCCAGAGCTTCCTGCTCGAGGAGTTCCTGCTGCGCGAGCGCCAGCGCGGCCTCCGGCTCGACTTCCGGCGCCCGGGCCGGAAGGCGCTGCTCCACGGCCACTGCCATCAGAAGGCGCTGGTGGGAACGGCGCCGACAGTCGCGGTGCTGCGATGGGCAGGATTCGAGGTAAGCGAAGTTGATTCAGGGTGCTGTGGAATGGCAGGGTCTTTCGGATTTGAGCGCGAGCACTACGACATTTCTCTATCGCTCGGCAACCGCCGCCTGGCCCCCGCGGTCACGGCGGCCTCGGCCGATACCGAGATCGTCGCGCCCGGGATGTCCTGCCGCCAGCAGATCGCCCATCTCGCTGGCCGGCGGGCCAAGCACCCGGCCGAGGTGCTGCGCGAGGCACTGGTCGGCTGACGCGGCCCGCCGCCGGCGCCCGCGCCAGGACCGGGTGATATCTCCCCGTGCTCGTGACGCTCTTCGCCGCCGGGGCGGTCCTGCTCTCCGCGTTCATCAAGGGAGCGATCGGGTTCGGGTTCCCGACCCTGGCGACCCCGCTGCTCACCCTCTTCACCGACGTGAAGACGGCGGTGGTGGTCCTGATCCTCCCCAACATCGTGATGGACGGGGTCCAGTTCGTGCGGCGCGGTGCGCCGCTGGCCACCGTCCGGCGGCTCGCCCTCCTGCTGGTCTTCGGAGCGGCGGGAACGGTGTTCGGCACCCGCCTG
>MNEF01000122.1:0-20744 GCA_001917535.1 Candidatus Rokubacteria bacterium 13_1_40CM_69_27 | reverse complement strand
GGCGGCGGTGGACTGGGCCAAGAAGCGGCCGGGTGTGAGAGCCGACCGGGTGGGCGCCAACGGCTGGTGCTGGGGTGGGTCGACGACGATCCAGGTCGCGGCGGCCAATCCCGACGTCAAGGCGGCGGTGGCCTGGTACGGCCCGCCTGGACGCCCCTACCAGAGCGCCTCGGGGCCGATCACGGGGTTCGACGTGGTCAAGGACATCAAGGGCCCGTTCCTCGGCCTCTTCGGCGAGAAGGACACCAATCCGAAGCCGGAGGACGCCGTGCAGTTCGGTGACCTGCTCAAGCAGCACAATCCGCGCACGGACGTCGTGCTGTTCCCCGCCGGACACGGCTTCCACGCCGACTACCGGCAGTCCTACGACCCCGCGTCCGCCGGGCAGGCGTGGAAGATGTGCCTGGAGTTCTTCGAGAAGAATCTGAAAACGTAGCGGCGGCGCGCTACGGTTCGGCACTCTTGCGGCGGATCTCCTCGAACAGCGAAGCCGGCACGCGCAGGAACGACTCCACCACGGCGGGGTCGAAGTGGGTGCCGGCGCAGCGCTTGATCTCGGCCAGGGCGGCCTCGAAGGGGATCGCCTTCGAGTAGGGCCGGTCGAAGGTCATCGCGTCGAAGGCGTCGACGACGGAGAAGATGCGGGCGCCCAGGGGGATCTCCTCCCCCTGGAGTCCCTGCGGGTAACCGCTGCCGTCCCAGCGCTCGTGGTGGCAGTAGACGATCGGCACCGCGCCACGCAGGAAGGGGATCTTCTCGATGAGGCGCTTGCCGATCTCCGGATGGCGCCGCATGATCACCCACTCCTCGCGGGTGAGGGGCCCCGGCTTGAGCAGGATGCCGTCGGGGATGCCGATCTTGCCGATGTCGTGCAGGAGAACGCCGTGGGCGAGGTCGACCAACTCCTGCTCGGGCACGCCGTGCTCGCGGGCCGTGGCGACCGTATACCCGTGCACGCGCCGCGAGTGGGCCTCGGTGCCCACGTCGCGAGAGTCCAGGGCGGCGCCCAGCGTCTCCAGCGTGGCCCGGTAGGTGTCCTGGAGCTGGCGGTACGCCGATTGTAGATTCCGGGTCGCCTCGTCCACCCGCCGCTCGAGCAGCTCCTGATACTGCCGCCGCTCGATGAGCAGCTGCCGCCGTTCCAGGGCGCGCTCGGCCGCGATGAGCAGCTCGTCCACATTGACGGGCTTCATGATGAAGTCGTAGGCGCCGAGCTTCAGGCTGTCGATGGCGGTCTTCACGTCGGGGGCGCCGGTGAGCACCATCACCGCGGCGTCCGGATCCATCTCGCGGATCGCGCCCAGCACGGCGATGCCGTCGAGGCCGGGCATCTTGAGGTCCGTGACCGTGAGCGGCGGGTGGGAGGCGCGGAAGATGCCGAGGCCGGCGGGGCCGTCGGCGGCCAGCAGGCACCGATAGCCGGCTGACAGGAAGATCTGGTGAAGGACTTCGCGGACCTGGATGTCGTCGTCGACGATTAGGACCTGTTTGGCGACCACGTCAGGTGACTTTCTCCGGCGAGTTCGTCGTGGCCACCTGGTTCTTGCCCGCCCGCTTGGCGGCGTAGAGCGCTTCGTCGGAGGCCCGCACCAGGTCCTCGGAGGTCGATACCTCGTCGTCGGGCAGGCTCGCGATGCCGAAGCTCGCGGTGATGGACCGGCCGTGCGAGAAGGGAAAGGTCGAGACGACCTGCCGGATGCGGTCCGCGTAGAGCCGGGCGCCGGCGCGGGAGGTCTCGACGAGGAGCACCACGAACTCGTCCCCGCCGTAGCGGGCCACGACGTTGATACCCCGCGAGTGCTTGACCAGAATCTGCGCGACCTCCCGCAGCGTCTCGTCGCCGACGGCGTGGCCCAGGTCGTCGTTGACCGCCTTGAACCCGTCGAGATCCATGAGGACCACCGAGACCGGGTGGTTGAAGCGCCGATGGCGTTGCATCTCCTCCTCGAGCCGGATCGAGAAGAAGCGGCGGTTGTACAGACCGGTCACCTCGTCCTTGAACGAGGTCTCCTTCAGCCGGGTGTTGGTGGACTCCAGCTCCCGGTAGGCGGCGTCCAGCCGGCTGGCGAAGCTGTTGATCTCCGCCGCCTGCTGCTCGATCGTCTCCAGCATCTTGGCGACCGTCTGGATGAGCGTGCCCACGTCGTCCTTGCGGTGCTCGAGCTCGCCGATCCGGCCCTCGTCGGCGAGCATCTGCGCCATCCGGGCCACACTGCGCCCGAGGTCCCAGATCACGTAGCCGCCGGTGATGATCGCGAGCAGAGTGAACAGCAGCAGGGCGTGCAGGCCGAAGGCCCGGGCCAGGTCGGGGAGGCCCGACGGGGGCAACATGTAGCTGTACGCCACGTAGGCGAGGACCAGGATGGGAAGCACCGAGGAAAGTGCGAGCGCGACCAACACCTGCTGTCTGAGCCGCTGCCCCGCCGACCCTACGTCAGACGCGGCTTTCACCGGCATATAAAGACGATTATTCTGTTGCCGGCTCACACTGTCAATGTCAGAATTTCACCGGACGATGATCGTCACGCCCGACCAGAAAATCGACTGCATCGGCCTCTTTTGCCCGATGCCGGTGCTGAAGGTCCGGGAAGCCCTGAAGCCGATGGCGGCCGGGCAGACTCTCGAGATGCTGTCCGACGATCCCGCCTCCGAGGCGGACATGAAGAGCTGGGCGGCCCGGACGGGGCACGAACTGCTGGCGATCGAGAGGGATGGCGCGGTCTTTCGCTTCCTCGTTCGAAAGACCAAGTAGCGGCGCCGCGGCGCTCACCCGGGTCTACCTGGACTACGCCGGGTTCTCGCCCGTCGACCCGCGCGTGGTCGCCGTGATGCGCCCGTTCCTGGAGGGCGGCGTCGGCAATCCCTCGGCGCTGCACTCGCTGGGGCTGGAGGCCCGCGCCTCGCTCGACGGCGCCCGCGCCAAGGTCGCGCGGCTCTTCGGGGGCGCGCCGGTGGGCGTGATCTTCACCGCCAGCGCCACCGAGGCGAACAACCTGGCCATCAAGGGCGTGGCCCAGCGCGCGTCCGGGCGCCACGTCGTCACCTCGGCCATCGAGCACGTCTCCGTGCTCAATCCCTGCCGTGACCTCGAGAAGCTCGGCTACAGCCTGACCTACGTGGGGGTGGACGCCGATGGGCGGGTCGATCCCGGCGCCGTGGAGCGCGCCCTGCGCCGCGACACCGCGGTGGTCTCGATCATGGCCGCCAACGGCGAGATCGGCACCCTCCAGCCGGTCGCCGAGATCGGGCGGCTCACCCGCGCGCGGTCCATCCCGTTTCACGTCGACGCCGTCAACGCCGCCGGCCGGGTGGCCCTCTCGGTGGACGAATGCGCGATCGACCTGCTGACCCTTTCGTCGAACGACGTCTACGGTCCGCCCGGCGCCGGCGCGCTCTGGGTACGGCCGGAGGTGAAGCTGGCGCCGATCATCCTGGGCGGTGGCCAGGAGCGCGGCTACCGGTCGGGGACGGAGAACCTGCCCGCTATCGTAGGCATGGGGGTCGCCGCCGAGCTGGCGCGGGTCGAGCGCGCCACCGAGTCCGCCCGGCTCGCCCCGCTCCGCGATCGGCTCCTTGCCGGGCTGCTCGAGCGGGTCCCGGGCGCGCGGGCCACCGGCGCGCTGGGCGACCGACGCCTGCCGCATCACGCCAGCGTCGTCGTCTCGGGGGTGAAGGCCGACAGCGTCTTGCTCGAGCTCGACCTGCGGGGGGTGGCGGCCTCCTCGGGCTCCGCCTGCAACGCCCTGACCGGCGAGCCATCGCACGTCCTGCGCGCTATCGGGTGCGACCTGCAGGCCGCGGAGGGCTCGCTCTGCTTCACGCTGGGGCGGTGGACCACCGCCCTCGAGATCGACATCACGCTCGACGTGCTGCCGGGGATCGTCGAGCGCCTCCGCCGCCTGGCCCCCTAGTGCGGCTCCGGCTCACGTCGCCTCACTTCGTTCTCGGGCTCACGCAGGCTCGCCTCGCGCCGCGGCGGCGCTGCGGCTTCGCACTCCCCCGCCGATCCTCACGTACAACCGCGTACGCTCCGGTCGGCTCCTCCCTCGGGCCTCGTGTTGCTCGTGATCCAGAGCCGCACAGACTGGACTGCCCTTAAGTGCGGCTCTTCCTCTTCGACGTCGATGGCACGCTGCTCAATGCGCGCGGCGCCGGCCGCCGGGCGTTCGGGTGCGCGCTCGAAGCCGTATACGGGACGGCCGGTCCCGTCGACCGTTACGACTGGCGCGGCAGGACCGATCCGCAGATCGCCTTCGACCTCATGCGGGCGGCGGGGCTGACGGACGGTGAGATCGCTGCGCGGCTGGACACGTTCTTTGACACCTACGCGGGCGAGCTGGAGAGGCTGCTGGGTGACGGCGCGCGCGTGGAGGTGATGCCCGGCGCCGGGGAAGTCGTGCGGCGGCTCGGCGCCCGCGAGGACGCGCTGGTCGGGCTGCTCACCGGCAACATCGAGCGCGGCGCCCGCGCCAAGCTGCGGTCGACCGGCCTGCTGCCCTGGTTTCGGGTGGGCGCCTACGGGTCCGACGACGCCGACCGCCGGAGGCTTCCGGCCGTCGCCTGCGCTCGGGCGCGCGCGCTGACCGGTCGCGAGTTCCCCTTCGACCGCGTGACGATCATCGGCGACACGCCCCTGGACGTGGACTGCGCCCGCGCCTGCGGCGCCCGCGCCGTCGTGGTCGCCACCGGCCACCATTCCGGCGCCGAGCTGGCTGCCTGCGCGCCCGACCTGCTGTTTGCCGACCTCGCCGACGTCGACCGCGTGCTGGGCGCGCTCACGCACACATGAAGCTCATTGCGCTCTGGCTGCACGTGCTCGGCGCCGTGGTCTGGCTCGGAGGCCTCATGTACCAGGCCCACGTGCTCCGGCCCGCCGGGGCGGGGCAGGTTCAGGCGTTCGCGGAGGCGGCCCGCCGCGGACGCCCCGCCGCCTGGGTGGCGCTCGCGGTGGTGGTGCTGACCGGCTTCTACAACGTCACCCGGCTCGGACCGTTCGAGCAGGTACTGCAGAGCGGGGCGGCGCTGGTACTGGCCGGCAAGTTCGTGCTGGTTCTGGTTGTGATCACGCTGACCGCGCAGCGCGACTTCGCCCAGGTCCCCCGGCTCCGTCGCGCGCTCGGCGGCGCCGAGGACCCCACGCCGGCGCTGCGGGCGATCGCCTGGCTCGACCGCCTGGCGCTGCTCCTCGGCGCCGTCATCGTCTACCTGGGCCTCGCGATCTCTCGAAGCTGACGGTGGGCGCCGGCATCGGCCGCGAGTGTCGCGCCAGGGCCGGGGGCGCGGGGGACCCTCGGAATCCGTGTTTCAGGGCGCAGTGTCGGTCTCGATGTGGAGAAAAGCTCGAGCGCGTTGCCATCATCGAGTAGTTAGCGGCCGCCCCGTAGTGACCGGAGTTCCGCACGGCTACCATGCCGACACCGCAGGTGCGCGCCTTCTCGATGCACCGGCGCATCGCCAGCGTGGAGACGTGGTGGCCGAGCCCCTTCTGGCCGTCGAACAGGCCGGTCGCCATGTCGTCGCGGACCACGGTCGGCTCGGCGTCCATGCTGATGTAGCCGGCCTGCCAGAGCTCGTGGTAACGCGGCAGCATGCCGATGCCGTGGGAATCGACGCCACGCAGATCGGTGCGCACCATGAGGTCCGCGGTGATCTCGGCGGGGCGGGGCATCTTCATGGCCGCCAGCGCGTCGACGATGAAGTCGCGCAGCCGGGTGGGGGTGACGAGGACGGGGGTGTCAGCCATGTCGATCTCCTTTGAAAGCGAGCGAGCTCAGAGACCGGTGATCTTGAGGCCGGCGCTTTTGCGCTGGTAGCGGCGGTTGATGGTGGCGAGCAGAGCGGTGATCCCCTCCAGCGGCCCCGCGTTCGAGAGCGGGCCCACGTCGATGCCCCGGAGCCCCATCGAGGCCCCCAACTCGCCCACGGTCTGCTTGGCCTCGGCGTCGTCGCCGCAGAGCAGCAGATCGCAGTCGATGGCCTGATCGGTCTCCGCCAGCTCGTGGGCGGCGATGTGGTGGAAGGCGGCAACCACCTTCGCCCCGGGCAGGAGCTGCTGGGCTTCCTCGGCCGAGGAGCCGGCGGCGGGCGGCGTGAACAGGCGCGGGCCGCCGAAGCTGAGGGCGACGACCGTGCTGATGACGACCTTGTCCCGGCAGCTCTCACGCACCTGGGGCAGCGTCGAGGCCAGGCCCAGGGCGGGCAGCGCGATGACGATCACCTGACCGAGCTCCGCGGTCTCGGCGTTGGTGTGGCCGATGATCGCGAGCTTCCGGGTCCGCTCCCGCAGCTCGGCGGCCTTGGTGCGGGCGCGCTCGGCGTCGCGGGAGCCGAGGATGATGGAGTGGCCGGCGAGCGCCCAGCGGGCCCCCAGCCCCGGGCCTTCCTTGCCGGTGCCCCCCAGAATCGCGATGTTCACGGACTCACCGGAAGAGATCGCGCGCGGGATCGCGCAGGAGCGGCTTGGATCCCTCCTCACCCGGCGCCAGCCGGAGCCCGCGGACGACGGCGACGGGGATCCGATCGAGCTTGCCCATGACCACCTCCGCCGCGCCCGCCAGCTCATCGGCCAGGGCCAGGATCGTTGCCTGCAGCTCGCGCCCCGCGGGGTCGCGCTCGCCCAGGTAGCTGCGCAGGGGCGCGATGCCGCTGACGCCGATCGCGACGTTGGTCAAGCCCTCGCGCCAGGGCCGACCGAAGGTGTCGGCGATGATGATGCCGGTCTCGACGCCCCGCTCGCGCACCGCCTCGCGCAGCCGCCGGGCCGAGCGGTCGGGATCCTCGGGAAGGAGCGCCACCCAGTCGCGCTCGACGTTGGACTGGTCGACGCCGGCATTGGCGCAGATCCATCCGTGGTGCGTCTCCGCGATGAGCACGCCCCGGTCCATCCGCACGATGCGGCGGCACTCGCGCAGGATCACCTCGACCAGACGCGCGTCGCGGCCCAGCTGGGCGGCCATCGAGACCGCGGCGGGCGAGGGCGTCACGTCGTCGAGCCTCACCAGCCGGCCTTCGGCCTTGGAGACGATCTTCTGGCCGACCACCAGGACGTCGCCGTCCAGGAGCGGCGTGGCCTGGGCCGCGGCCGCCTCGACGATCAGCCGAGCCAGATCGTCGCCGGGATGGACCTCGCCGATGCCCTGGACGCCGATGACCTCGAATCGCGGCGGCATCAGTTTAGTCGGAGGGGGCCTGGGCGGCCCCCTCCGAAGCCTCCCCCAGAACAGGATTGCGCCGGCGAAGCCGGCGCTCGAGCCCGCCGGCGGCCAGACGGGCGGCGATCGGCCAGCGGGCGAGGAGGCGGCCGCTCTCGGTGTGGGCACCTTCGCGGAGCAGGGCGCGCAGGTCGTCGGCGCTGTCGACGTCGAGGCCCAACCCCGCCAGCGACAGCACCCGGGGCGCCAGGCCCCGCCGACGGGCCGCGGCGAGATGATTGTCGAACGAGGGCTCGCCGAACGTGAGCGGCATGGCCGCGGGTGGCGTCAGAGCCACGCCATTGGTGCCCAGCCCCGAGCGCGAGGGCACCAGGACCACGGCCGGCGCGCGCTCGGCGACCAGCGCCCCCAGGGCCTCGATCTCGCCCGCGCTCACGCAGGGAACGTCGCCGGGCACGGTGAGGAATGCCCGCGCCCCGCGCTCGGCCGCCGTCGTCTGGGCCAGCGCCACCGCCGCGGTGTGCCCGCGGTTCTCCGCCTCGCTGAGCGTCTCCACTCCGAACTCGCGGGCAATGGCGGTCACCCCGGCCTCCCGCGTTACCACCCAGACGTGGTCGAGGCGTGCCCCGGTCAGCGCCCGCAGGACATCACGCAGCATCGCCCGGGCCAGCTCCGCCCGCTCCTCGGGTTCGAGCACGAGCACCAGCCGTTGCTTGGCGTTGGCGAGGTCCTTCACGGGCACCGCCGCGACGATCATGCGCCGAGAGTTTCGAGCACGCGACGCGCCAGCGCCACCTCGCGCTCCCGGTCCGTCATGACGATGTCGGCGACGGCGGGGGACACGCCATGGGCGAGCAGGGCGGGCACGCACGCCTGGTCCCGCGGGTCGATGAGCAGCACGCCCAGCCACGGCGCATACGCGAGGGCGACGCCGACGGGGGAGACAGGCAGCCCCCGAGCCCGCATCAGGTCGCCGGCCGGACCGCTGACGGCCGCGCCGGCGACGATCGGGCTGACGCCGACGACCGGCGCGCGCGCCCCCGCCAGGGCGTGGACGACGCCGGGGACGGCGAGCACCGGTCCCACGGACGTGACCGGATTCGAGGGGCACACCACGATCAGCTCGGCGGCCGCGATCGCCTCGAGGACGCCGGGCGCCGGCCGGGCCCCCTCCGCCCCCCGGTAGGCCACCTCGAGCACCTCGACGAGCGCCTTCTCGCGCACGAAGTACTCCTGAAAGGTGAGCCAACCCTCCGGCGTCCGGAGCCACGTGCGGATGGAATCGTCGCTCATCGGCAGGATGAGCGCCTGGACGCCGAGGTCGCGCGCGATGTGTGCGGTCACGGTCGACAGCGCCGCGCCATCGCGGAGGGCCTGAGTTCGGAGGATGTGGGTCGCGAGGTCCCGGTCCCCGAGATTGAACCAGCTGTCGGCGCCGAGCTGGGCCATCGCCTCCAGGCACCGGAACGTGTCGCCCGCCAGCCCCCAGCCGCGCTCGACATCGAGCCGTCCTGCCAGCGCGTAGGTCACGCTATCGATGTCGGGGGAAACGTGCAGGCCCCAGATCTCGAGATCATCGCCGGTGTTGCCGATGACGGTGAGGTTCCGCGGCCCCACGCAGGCGGCCAGGCCGCGGAGAAGCTTGGCAGCGCCGGTGCCTCCCGCGAGCGCGGTGACCTTCATCCGGATCACCCGCGCGGGGACTCGCGCAGCGTCCAGAGCGCGCTGCCGCCGCGCCAGGCGTAGAGGCCGGCCCCCACCCGCCCGGCCAGCGGGGTCGGCAGGGTGCTCTCCGGCACCGGGATGAAGCCGAACCGCACCCAGACGCGGTCGAGCCCTTGCGGGCGCGCGAAGAGCGTCTCGGCGCCGAGCGCGCCGGCGTGATCGAGCGCCGCCGCCACCAGCTGGGCGGCGGTCTCCAGCGGCTCGTCGCCTTCGAGCACGACGGGGCCATGAAGAAGCATCACCCGCTCGTGAGCCTCGGCGATCAGCGCGCCCACCAGGCGCTCGCCCGGTGCCATACCCGGGGCTGCGGCGAACGCCCCCCAGCCGAACGCCACGCGCGCGGCCTCCGGCCACGTCAGCGCGGCGAAATCGAAGAGGGGGCGGGCCAGGGCGGCGTCCGGCAGGGGTCGATATCCGACGCCCTGCCACACCCGCGGCACCGTCGCTGCAGCCAGCGAAGGGGCCGGAACCACGCCGACCCCGGTGGGAGAAGTCTGCGACTCCGACGCCGGGGCCCGCTGGTCGGCGAGCCGGCGCCGCCCCGGGTTACTTCTTCCCAAGCACCGTGTCCTTCAGGCTCTTCGCCAGGCGGAACTTGCACACGCGCTTGGCCGGGATCTTGAGGGGCTCGCCGGTCTGGGGGTTGCGTCCCATCCGCGCCTTGCGGTTTGCCAGGACCAGCTTGCCGAAGCCCGGCAGCACGAACCCGTTCTTCGCCTCCTTGGTCGCCAGCATGACCATCTCGTCGAAGAGTTCCGTGATCTGCTTCTTCGAGAGGTTGGCCTTCTGCGCGAGGTGGGAGAAGGTTGCGGACTTCGTCATCATTTTCGCCACGGGTCGCCTCCTGTTCGTCGGGTGAAAATCAGCGCGACGTGAATTATTACCACAGGCCTTGGATTAGGGCTACCGCCGTGTGTAGCGGAACTCGCCCGACGCGATCAGACGACGGTACGAGCCGAAGCGGGACTCGGCGTCCTCGATGGCGTCCAGGGGCGAGGGCTCGTCGTCGTCCGCCCCGTAGACCCGCACGAGGTTGTACGTCGTGTCGCGCTGGGCCGGTACCCGGCCCGCGTCGCGCACGAGCCGCTTGAGCTCCGCGGGGGGCACGAGCTGGCCGTAGGCGGCGCCGGCGGACGTCGAGATCGACTCGTTGATCAGCGTTCCGCCGAGGTCGTTGGCGCCGGCTCCCAGGAGAAGCTGGGCGAGCTTGGGCCCCTCCTTCACCCAGGACGACTGGATGTTGCGGAAGGTCGGCCCCAGCATGAGCCGGGCCAGCGCGTGCATCTTGACCACCTCGACCCCGGTCGCGCCGGGGCGCACGCCCGGCACCAGACGCTTGGCCCACATGGGCGCCTCGGTGTGGATCAGCGAGAGCGGCACGAACTCGGTGAAGCCGCCGGTGTCCCTCTGGATCGAGCGCAGCAGCGCCATGTGACGCACCCAGTGGGCATGCGTCTCGATGTGGCCGTACATGATGGTCGAGGTCGTGCGGATGCCCAGCGCGTGCGCGGTGGTGATGACGTCGATCCACTGCTGGACGGTGATGCGCCCGCGGGCGATGACGTCGCGGATCTCCTGGTCCAGGATCTCGGCCGAGGTCCCGGGCAGCGTCCCCAGGCCGGCCGCCTTCAGCTCGGTCAGGTACTCGCGGATCGACAGCCCCGAGCGCAGCGAGCCGTACAGGATCTCCTCCGGAGAGAAGGCGTGCAGGTGCATCTCCGGCACCGCCTGCTTGATGGCGCGGCAGAGGTCGATGTAGTAGCGACCGTCGAGCTTGGGCGGCAGGCCGGCCTGGACGCAGACCTCGGTGGCGCCGAGGTCCCAGGCCTCCTGGGCCCGCCGAACCACCTCCTCCATCGGCAGGAGGTAGCCCTCCTCCTGGCGGTGGTCCCGGCTGAAGGCGCAGAAGGTGCAGTGCTTGATGCAGACGTTCGTGAAGTTGATGTTGCGGTTGACGACGAAGGTGACGACCTCGCCCGCCTGCCGGCGGCGCAGCTCGTCGGCGGCGAGCGTGAGCGCGTGCAGATCGCCGCCGCCGGCCGCCGCCAGCGTCAGGCCCTCGTCGATGGAGACCTCGTCGCCGTCCAGCGCGCGGCCGAGGACGCGGCGCACCGCGGGGGAGGCCCAGTCGAGGGCGGGGCGCAGGCTACCAGCGTCGCCAGTGCTCATGCGACTCCTTGACGAGGCCGTCGGCGTCGATCAGGGCGGCGATCCGCGGGCGCAGCGCCTCGGCGACGAACTCGGGCCGCGTCGCCAACTCGGGATAGACCGCCAGGCGCTCGCGCAAGACGAAGCCGAGGCTCTCGGTCGCGCGCCTGAGCTCGGGGATGAGGGGCCAGGGCGCTTCGGGGTTGATGTGGTCGATCGTGAGGGGCGAGATCCCCCCCCAGTCGTTGAGCCCCGCGGCGAGCAGGCGCGGATAGGCGCCCGGCGACAGGTTGGGCGGGGCCTGGACGTTCACGTCGGGGCCGAGCACGAGGCGGGCCACCGCCACCGCGCGCAGCAGGTCCGTCAAGGCGGGCTCCGGCGCGTCCCGCATGGGGATTCGCGGCTTGGCCCGGAAGTTCTGGATGATGACTTCCTGGATGTGGCCGTACCGCTCGTGCAGGTCCCGGATCGCCGCCAGCGCGTCGACGCGCTCGCGCGGCGTCTCGCCGATGCCGATGAGGATGCCGGTCGTGAACGGGATCTGCAGCTTGCCCGCCAGCTCGATCGTCTTGAGCCGCCGGGCGGGGACCTTGTCGGGGGCCCGGTCGTGGGCCAGGCCGGGGGCCAGCAGCCGCTCGGAGACCGTCTCCAGCATGAGGCCCATGCTGACGTTGACCTCGCGGAGCGCGGCGAGGTCGCGTTCCCCCATGACGCCCGGATTGGCGTGGGGCAGGAGCGGCGATTCGCGCAGCGTCAGCTCGCACATCGCGCGGAGATAGCCCAACGTCGTCCGGTGGCCATGGCGCCGGAGGAAGGCGCGCTGCTCGGGGAAGCGCGCTTCCGGCTTGTCGCCGAGGGAAAACAGGGCCTCCTTCGCGCCCAGCCGGCCGCCCGCCTGCACGAGCGCCGCCACCTCGTCGGGCGTCATGGTGTGAGCGCCCGGCTCACCCGGATCGCGTCGGAAGGTGCAGTAGCCGCAATAGTCGCGGCAGAGCGTGGTCAGCGGCACGAAAACCTTCTTGGAGAAGGTGACCCGCCGTCCCCGGCCGCGGTCGCGCAACTCGCCCGCGCGGGCCAGCAGGTCTTCGAGACCGTCGCTCGGCGCCTCGATCAGCGCGCAGGCTTCGGTGTGGCTGACCGTCATCGGCGCCGTCCCGTCACCTTGGGGCGTACTTCGTCGGCGAAGCGCTCCATGTTGGCGAACGCGGCCTCGAGGTCCGGCCGGGTGGGATCGAAGACGAAATGGGTCACGCCGGCCGCCCGGTAGCGATCGAGGTCCGCGATGACCTCCTGAGCGGTTCCCTGGAACATCGGTCGATCGCGGGCCGGCGTCTTCTCGCGCTTCGAGCGCACCTCCATCGGCGCGCGGAGAGTCAGAGCGATGGTCTTGGGATCGCGCCCGGCCTTCTGGGCGTAGACGTGGAGCTGCTTCACCTTCACCGCGTACTCGTCGGGCAGCAGCAGCGCCGGCGGCCGCAGGCCGATCGGATGCCAGCCGTCGCCGAGCGTGGCCGCGCGCTTCAGTGCGGCGTCCGTGTGGCCCCCGATCCAGATGGGGATGCCGGCCGGTTGCATGGGCTTGGGCAGCGCGTGGACCTCGCGGACCTTGTAATATTGCCCCGTGAAGCTGACCGGGTCCGTCGTCCACACCAGGCGCATGAGTCGGAGGTACTCGTCAGTGACACGCCCGCGCTGCTCGAACGGCGGCGCCGCCAGCGCCTCGAACTCCTCCCGGAGCCAGCCCACCCCCGCGCCCAGGATGACGCGCCCCTGGGAGAGCACGTCGATCGTCGCGAGCATCTTCGCCGCGGTCAGGGGATTGCGATAGGGGATCACGAGCACGCTGGTGCCCAGCCGGATCTTTTTCGTCGCGCGAGCGAGGTAGCCGAGCATCGTCAGCGGCTCCAGGTAATCCTGACGGGAGCCGCCGGGGAACTGGCCCGTCGCCGAGTAGGGGTACACCGATCCCGCCGTCGAGGCGGGCAAGACGATGTGATCGGTGACGAACAGCGAGCTGTAGCGCAGGGAGTCGGCTTTCGCCGCGATCTTGAGCACCACATCGACTTCGGCGAGCGGACCGCGACCGGGGAGCGAGAAGCCGAACTCCATGGCGGCGCTAATGGTAGGCCAGCCGGTAGACCTTTGCAATCGCGCGTGGCCATCGCGACGAGGAGACGCCACGCCGCTGACCGGGCTGATCGAGGACCGCATCGTTGCGCGTATCTCGGGGGCGCCGCAATTCACTTTTGTGGGAGCGCGCCTGGGGCTCGCCCCCGCCCGGCTCAGCCGGCAGCCGCGCCAGGCCCGCGTCAGTAACATTTACGCGGAGTTGCGTGGCCCGGCGTCCCCGCGGGCGCCGGCCCGACCGTAAGTGGGGACAAGCCTCCTGGGTTCACGATATCTTTGGGGGAACCCCGATTCGAGGATGACACCCAAGGAGTTCGCCGCCAAGATCAACGAATGGGCGCGCGCCGCGATCCGGGGCCGGCCGGGGATGAAGCTCGCCTCCAAGATCTTCCTGGCCTCATCGCTGGTGATCGTCGTGCTCTTCATCGTGGGGGGGCTGAGCCTGCGCGCTGTCGGCCGGCTGGTCTCCGTCAACCGCGACATCACGACGCGCACGATGCCCGCCATCCGGGACGCCTCGTCCATTCATGCCGCCATGCCCGGGCTGGCGCGCCTGGAGGCGCGCATGCTGATCTTGCGCGATCCGCGCTATGTGAGCCGCTGGGAGGAGCAGACCGTCCAGGCGCGGGACGACCTGGCGCGGCTGGGCTCGCTCCTCACCGCACCCCGTCAGGAGGCACTCCTCCGCCAGGCCCGGGACGCGTTCGACGAGTACCAACGGCTGGTCGGCGAGGAGCAGGCGCTGCTCGCCCGCGGCCAGCGTGAGCAGGCGCTTCGCCTGTCCGAGACGGAGACGCGCGCCCTGATCGAGCGCGTCGAGTCCCTCCTCGACCAGCTCATCGAACAGATTCGCAGCGCGGCCCTGGGGGCGCAGGCGGAGGCGGCGCGGCTGGAGGCGCGGACGTGGAGCGGCGTCCTCATCGCGTTCGGCGCTGCGGTCGTCCTGGCCCTGGCGGGGACGGCGGCCATCGCGTTCAGGCTGACCTGGTCGCTGCGCGCCCTGTCGGCCGCCACGTCGGCCATGGCCACCGGCTCCTTTCCCGAGCCCGTCCGCGTCGAAGGCCAGGACGAGGTGGCCGCGCTGGCGCGGTCCTTCAACGCGATGGCCAAGCAGCTGCGCGAGCTCGACGCCCTCAAGGAGACGTTTCTGGCGACGGTGTCCCACGAGCTGCGCTCGCCGCTCACCTCGATGCGGGAGGCCGCGCACCTGCTGCGCGACGAAGTGCCCGGCGGGCTCAATCCGAAGCAGGCGCGGCTGGTGAAGATCATCGAAGAGGGCTCGGAGCGCCTCCTCCGCCTCGTCAACCAGATCCTGGATCTCTCGCGCCTGCGCGCCGGCACGCTGCCGCTCGAGCGCAAGCCGTTGGAACTGGACCGGCTGGTGGCTCGCGCCGTGGAGGAGCTGCGTCCCCGGGCCCAGGAGGCGGGCCTGGCCCTCGAGGTCGAACGGACCGGGCACCGCTTCGACTACCTGGGCGACGAGGACCGGCTGGTCCAGGTGGTGGTGAACCTCGTCGCCAACGCGATCCGCTTCACCCCCCGCGGCGGACGGGTGACGGCGCGTGTCCTCGACATCGGCCCGGAGATCGAGGTGCACGTGGAGGACACCGGCATCGGCATCCCGGCCAGCGCCCTGCCGCACATCTTCGGCTGGTACGAACAGGCCCATCGTCGGCGCGGCGGCACCGGCCTCGGGCTGCCGATCGTGCGCGGTCTGGTGGAGGCCCATGGAGGACGCGTGACGGTAGAGTCGCAGGAAGGCAAGGGCAGCCGGTTCACGGTCTTGCTTTCGCGCGGGAGCGCGGAAGAGTGAGCCGGTTCGTCTGGGGAGCGACGATGGCGATGCTCCTGGCGGGCTGCGCGCCGTGGTGGCCGCCGGCGACGCTCCTCGACCGCGCCGACCGACTGGTGCAGAAGGGCGACTACGCCAGCGCCGTGCGGACCTACGATGAGCTGCTGGCGAAGTATCCCGACGACCCCTCCGCCCGGCGTGCCCTGGTCAGCCGCGACGCGGTGGCTGGCCTGCTGGCCGCCCGGGCGGACATCGTGCGCCTGCGCGAGGAGCTCGCCTCCCGCGACGGGGAGCTGAACCGCTTGCGGCAGGAGCTGGAGCGCCTCCGCGAAGACCTGGAGAATCTCAAACGCCTCGACCTGCGCGACGAGCGTCGCCGCAAATGATGAGCGCGGGAGCGTCGTCGACGATCAGCATGCGCGGGTCGAGCAGGATGCGCGCCTCATCGGGCGAGTCCGGCGCGGTCGCCGCGAGCGGGTGGCAGGGGAGCGGCCCCCGTCCGTCAGCAGCCCGTGGCACTCCGCGCGAAGCGCGAGAGACACCACGCCGGACGCTGCGGGTCGATACGCTCCGGCCGCAACGCCAGCCACCGACAGCGATGCCGGACGGGAGCCGCGACCCTGACAGGACCCGCTCACGAGCAGCCGGCCGGGATTCGCGACGATGAAGCGCCGCGTATTGATCGTCGACGACGACGCCGCGATTCTCGAAGTGCTCGAGATGCGCCTGACCGCCATGGGCTTCGAGGTGACCGCGACCAGCCAGCCCCAGCAGGCCGTCGACGTGATGACTGCCGGGCGCTTCGACCTGGCGGTGCTGGATCTCCGCATGGAGCCCCTCGACGGCATCCAGCTCATGGAGAGGCTCCACGCCCGACAACCGCGCCTGCCGGTGCTCATCATGACCGCCCACGGCACCATCGAGACGGCCGTCGAGGCCGTGCAGCGAGGCGCCTTCGATTACCTCACCAAACCGTTCGTACGCGACGAGCTGCGCGCCAAGATCCGCCGGGCGCTCTCGGCGCGACGCTGGGCGCGCGACCGCGAGCGTCTCCTGGCGGTGGGCGAGACGTTCGCGTCGTCGGGTGTCATGGAGCGCATCCTGGACGCCGTGGTGCAGGCTGCGGTGGAGACCACGGAGGCAGAGCGCGCGGTGGTCTTCCAGCTCACCAGCGGGCGCCTGGTGCCGATGGCCAGCGCGGGGTCGCCACCCCCGTCGTGGAGCGCGCTGGAGACGGCGGCGGCCCGGGCCATCGAGAAGGGCGCGCCCATGACGGTGCCCGGCGCGGAGTCCCGGGTCATCGTCGCCGCTCCGCTGGTCGTGCAGCGGGGCCCGGTGGGGGCTCTGGTGATCGAGACGCCGGCGCGCGTCGAGCCGACGGAGGACGACCTCGAGCTGCTCGCGCTCTTCTCCTCCCAGGCGGCGATCGCCATCCGGAACACGCACGAGCTCGAGCGGCTGCGGAGCGGCGCCCTGGCCGCCCTGGGCCGGATGGCCACCCAGGTGGCCCACGAGCTGAAGAACCCGCTGGCCGGCCTGCGTCTCTACGCCCGCCACCTGGAGCAGCGGCTGGAGAAGGGCCGCGACGTCGAGAGCGCGGACCTGGCGCGGAAGGTCACGTCCACGGTCGATCACCTGACGGCGGTGGTCTCGGAGATCACCGCCTTCGGACGTCCGCCCGAGCTGCACCGCGCGCCCACCTCGCTGGCGGCGCTGCTCGACGAGTGCATGGCGCTGGCGCGCGCCCGCTGTCCGTCCGAGGGCATCGAGATCGTGCGCTCGTACGACCCCGCCTGTCCCGAGGCGCAGGTCGACGCCCGCGAGCTGCGCAAAGCCTTCTTGAACCTCATTCTCAACGGGCTGGAGGCCCTCAACGACCGGGGCCGGTTGACGGTGGGCGTACTCTACACGGCCGAGGCGCAGACGATCACCGTGGCCATCGACGACACCGGACCGGGGATGGGCGACGAGACGCTCGCGCGCGTCTTCGACCTGTTCTTCACGACCAAGCCGGACGGCACCGGGCTCGGCATGGCCATCGCCCGCTCGGTGATCGATCTGCACGGCGGCGAGCTGACGATCCAGAGCTCGCCCGGCCACGGCACCCGCGTGCGCATCCGCATCCCCGTGGGCGGCCCGGCCGCCCGCCCCGAGGCCGAGGAGGCCCGGTGAAGCACGGGCGCACGGTCCTCGTCGTCGACGACGAGCCGACCGTCCTCGACGGCCTGCGGCTCACGCTGGAGGCCGACGGTTACGCCGTCCGCATCGCCGGCAGCGTCCAGACCGCGCTCTCCCTCGTGGCCCAGGCCGACCTCCAGGCCGCGATCGTCGACCTCATGCTCCCCGACGGCGACGGGATCGCGCTCACCCGGGAGCTGAAGAAGCGTGACCCGTCGGTCGAGGTGATCATCGTCACCGCCTACGGTTCGGTGCGGAAGGCCATGGAGGCCACCAAGGGCGCGGGGGCCTTCTACGTCCTCGAGAAGCCCTTCGACCCCGACGAGGTGCTGGGGCTCGTCAAGAACGCGCTCGAGCACCGCAAGCTGGTCGCCGAGAACAGCGACCTGCGGCGCCGGCTGGCCGAGCAGTCCGCCGACAGCGAGATTCTCTCCGCCGCCCCCTCCATGCGACGCGTGATGGAAACGGTGACGTCGGTGGCCGACGCCGACGCCAACGTCCTCATCGTCGGCGAGAGCGGCACCGGCAAGGAGCTGATCGCCAACGCACTGCACGAGCGGAGCCGACGCTGCGAGGGGCCCTGGATCAAGATCAACTGCGCCGCCCTGCCCAAGGAGCTCATCGAGTCGGAGCTGTTCGGACACACCAAGGGCTCGTTCACGGGCGCCACCGCCGAGAAGGTCGGCCTGCTCGAGGAGGCGCACCGGGGCTCGCTGCTGCTCGACGAGATCACCGAGATGCCCATCGATCTGCAGGCCAAGCTCCTCCGGGTGCTCGAGGAGCGGGTGGTACGGCGGATCGGGGGCACCAAGGCCGTGTCCGTCGATTTCCGCCTGATCTCCTCGACCAACCGGAACGCCGAGCTCGCCGTGAGGGAGGGCCAGCTCCGGCAGGACCTCTATTTCCGGATCAACACGGTGACCATCCAGGTGCCGCCGCTGCGCGAGCGCCCCGACGACGTCCCGCTGCTCGTGCGCGCCTTTCTCGAGCGCTACGCCGCCAAGCACGACCGCCGGGTGGACGGCATCGAGCCGGAGGCGTACCGGCGCCTGCTCGCCTACCCGTGGCCGGGGAACGTGAGGGAGCTGCAGAACGCGATCGAGCACGCCGTCCTGGTGATGCGCGGCAAGCAGATCACGCTCGCCGATCTCCCCGAGGCGCTCCAGCGCACGGTCGCGGAGGGCGGGGCGGCCTCGATCGCGCCCTCGGAGGTGCCCGCGGGCTCACTGGAGGAGATCGAGCGGGCCTCGATCCTCAAGGCGCTCGAGACGACCCGGTGGAACAAGCAGGCCGCGGCCGCGCTCCTGGGCCTGCGCCGCCCCACCCTCTACTCCAAGATGCGCAAGCACGGCATTCCCCAGCGGCCCAGCTGACGTCGCTCCCGGGCCCGGCCGCTGGCGCCCGCGCGGTTCAGCCCAGCGGCGCGGAACGAAGCCGGCGCGACCGGGTCCGCACGTCAGCCCGGGGTGACGGGAGCAGCCGGAGCCGTTGGCAGCGCTTGTGGAGCGTGTTGCGGTTCAAACCGAGCAGGCGCGCGGCGCGGACCTGATTGCCTCCGGTCAGGGTCAGAATGTGCGCGAGCAACGGGCGCTCGACCAGGGCCAGCGTCTCGCGGTAGATGCGCCCCGGCCGGGTGGTAAGCAAGTGATCGGCGAGCGTGCGGATGGCCCTGGCCAGGGTCCGCGCGGAGCCGTCGATCCCGGGGGCGGCGAGGCGCTCAGGAGCCCACGGCGCCTCGCCGCTCATCGCTCGCTCAAAAGAACGAATAGTATAGTGCGACGGTGAAGGTGTCCTGGTTCTTGGCGGTCGGCGTCGTGCCGTGGTCCCGGAGCTTGAACACCTTCTCGTTGGCCTCGTCGTGGCGGTACTCCAGCCGCCCGACGAGCCCTTTCCAGATCTTGTACTGCGCGGTCGCCGTCGTCTCCCACAGCGACGTCCGGTTACCCGGCGGCCGCGCCGCCGTGCGGACGCTCTCCGGGTCGGAGAAGTATTCCAGCCGGACCGCCGTGCGGAGCTGCTCCGTCCAGTCGTAGGCTCCGTAACCGGCGATCCCCCACCAGGTCGCGTCGGTGTCTTTCCGCGTCCCCGCGGCGTCCAGCGTGGCCTCCTTGTCCTCGAAGCCAAAGTCGAGGTTGGCCCCCAGCGTCACGTTCTTGATGGCCGTGTAGTTCACCACGAAGTCCAGAACCGTGCGGTTGTGGGTATTGTTACTGGCCTGCTCGGGCCCGGTGATCACGTTGAAGCTCGCCGTCAGGTCCTTCATCGGCGTCGATGTGACCTGCCCCATGAACGTGCAAAAGCAACTATTGTTGTCCTCGGCGACGTCCCAGCCGACCATCGGACCTCCGGTGACGGAGAGCCAATCGCCGAACGAGTACGACGCCAGGGCGCCCACGTGGGTGAGCGGGATCGCGAAGGCGAACAGGAAGGACCGCGAGAAGTTGAGGTTGTTCGGCGACTCGATCACCTCGTAGCCGAGGAGCGTCACGAACTTGCCCGCCTTCACGGTGAGCCCGCTCCCCAGGGGGATCTTGTACGAGCCGTAGGCCTCCTGGAGGTCGAAGAAAGCGGTGTTGCGGAAGGGGGACATATCGTCCTTGTCGCGGAAGATGCCGAGGGCGTGGTTCTTCTGGGCGTCCCGCCCCGCGGTCACCACCACGCCGAAGCCGAAGGGATAGCGATCGGAGGGGTCCTTCTTGACGCTGAACTCCGCCATGTTGAAGGTGTAGCCACCGTCGAGATCGTAGAGCCGCAGCTCGTTGACGTCCCCCCGGCCCGTGCCGTTCAGATTGAACACGTAGCTGTTCTCCACGTACGCGAACAGGACGATCTCCTCGAGCAGCGTCTTCGGCTTTTCGGGGGGCTTCTCCTCCCCAAAGGCCGTGGTGGCGGTCATGCCGACCACGGCCGCTGCGCTGATCCATGTCGCCAGTCGCCTCATGATGGTGCCTCCCCCTGCGTGAGTGAACGTCGCGATGGTGGCCTCGAGTTCTCTCATCGCCACCCTCAGCGGCCCCTTTCCGAAGCCATCGCGGCGGCAGGAACCGCGTGCGAGCGGGAGGTGGCACCAGCGAGTCCATGCACGAGGTGGCCCGGCCCCTGGATCTCTGGGTACCCGTGGGTCCCCATCTCGGGGACGTCGAGGCCTTCCAGCTCGGCCTCGGGGGAGACGCGAATGCCCATCGTGAGCGCCAGCAGCTTGAAGAAAAGCCAGGAGGCGCCGAAGATGAAGACGAAGTTCGTGATAGGTCCGATGATCTGGGCGACGAACTGGCCCGCGTCGCCGTAGAGGAGGCCCCGCACCGTCCCCTGGATGTTGTTGAAGCCATCGCCGTAGGTCCCGTCGGCGAAGAGGCCGAGGCTGATCACGCCCCAGGCCCCGCAGGTGCCGTGGACCGAGATCGCGCCGACCGGATCATCGACCTTCATCGTGCTCTCCAAGAAGAAGACGCTCAGGCAGACCAGCACGCCAGCGACCGTGCCGATGACGAACGCCCAGAAGCTGGACACGAAAGCGCACGGTGCCGTGATGGCCACGAGACCGGCCAGCATCCCGTTGGCCGCCATGCTCGGATCGGGCTTGCCGTACCTGACCCACATGTAGAACATCGCGAAGATGGCGC
>MNEF01000101.1 GCA_001917535.1 Candidatus Rokubacteria bacterium 13_1_40CM_69_27 | reverse complement strand
AGCGACGACTGGCTGTTCCAGGCGCAGCTCTTCTTCCTGACCATCAAGGCCACCAACGCCGACAACACGGGCCCGGGCGGCATGCCGGACGGTCAGAAGACCGGCTTCATGGGCAGCATCGACGTCGATCTCGATCATGCGGACGACATGCTGCCCATCACGGACATCGGCAGCCTCAGATTCCATCCCAGGTTCGGGGCCGACGTCCAGGTGGATCTGAACCTGGAGGCCTCCATCGCCGACAACCCCGAGCTGCCGAAGATCACGGCCCAGCTCTTTGTCGACTGGGGCTTCGACTCGGGCAAGATGCTCGACGACCCATCGCAGGCCGCGCCAATCGTGGAGATCAACCACGTCACGCTCGACCTCGGTGAATTCATCAGCCACACCATCGGGCCCATCCTCCAGGACGTCAACAAGTTCCTCGATCCGATCAGACCGATCCTCAAGATCCTGAACACGGAGATCCCGGTCATCTCCCAGGTCTCCCAGCTCGTCGGCGGCGGTCCCATCACGTTCATCGACCTCATCGGTCTGCTGGGAAGCGGCGGCGGGACCATCACGACCGTCATCGGGATCCTGAACGCCATCGACGGTTTCGTCTCTCAGGCGAGCGCTCTCGGCGGAAGCGACCTCAAGATCGACTTCGGCGACTTCAATTTCGGCGACGACCTGCGCACGACGGCTCCCGACCAGATCCATGTGTCGGACAGCGAGATCACCAACGGTCTCAACAGTTTCGAGGACGCCCTGACCAGGATCGCGGGCGATGCCACTGAGAAGGCCACGGCCACGAGCTTCCTGAGCAGCCTGAAGTCGAGCGTAAGCGGCGGTCTCGGCCTGGACTTCCCGCTCTTCACGCACCCCCAGAACATCTTCAAGCTGCTGCTGGGCCAGCCGGCGGACCTGGTCACCTGGGACATCCCGCGGCTGCAGGCCGACTTCAGCTTCAGCCAGCTCTTCGGCCCCATCCTGCCGCCGATCCCGCTCTTCGCGAAGATCTCCGGCTCCTTCAGCATCTTCGCCGACTTCTTCGTCGGCCTCGACACGCGCGGGCTGCAGACCCACAACTTCCTGAACGGGTTCTTCTTCGGCGACTTCAGGGACGGCTCGACCGGACCCGAGGTCCCGGAGGTCGGGCTGTCGCTCGAGTTCAAGGCCGCCGCCGAGCTGAACGTCGCCGTCGCCGAGGCGGGCGTCGAGGGCGGCATCCGGGCCGAGATCACCGCGGACTGGCACGACGACGACCACGACGGCAAGGTGTACCTGGACGAACTCTTGGCGAACCTTCTGCGCGGCGCCAAGTGCATCTTCGACCTCGAGGGCGCGCTGACGGCGTTCCTTGACGCCTTCGTCAAGGTCGGCTTCGACACGCCGTTCGGCTTCGTCACGCTCTTCGAGGACAGCTTCAACCTCCTCAAGGTTACCCTCCTGGACTTCACGGTCTCGTGCCCGCCATTGCCGCCGCCGCAACCGGCGACGCTGGTCGGCGACACCCTGTTCCTCAACATCGGGCCGCGGGCCAGCCTGCGGCAGCCCGGGGCCACCGATGGCGCGGAGACCGTGTCGATCCGCGGCGAGGCCGACTTCGACAACAACGGCGTCCTCACGCAGACGATGGACAAGAACGGCGACGGCAAGATCAGTGCCGACGAGCTCGGGGAAGACCTCAACAACGATGGAGTGATCACCGACGACGTGGTGGCCGTGACGGGCTTCGGCGTCACCCAGATCTTCACCGGCGTTCACCACATCATGGGCGATGGCGGCGCCGACAACGACATCATCACGCTCGACGCGAGCGTCCGGGTGCCGGCCACGCTCGCCGGCGGCGCCGGGAACGACAAGATCCAGGGGGGCTCGGCCGGTGACAGCATCACCGGCGGCGACGGCGACGACCAGCTCACCGGGGGCGCCGGCAACGACGTGATCTCGGGGAACGCGGGGAACGACACGATCTACGGCAACGCCGGGTCCGACACGCTCGCCGGCGGCGCCGGCGACGACACGATCATCGGCGGTGACAACGACAAGAAGGACGTGGGCGATCTCGGCGACAGCATCACCGGTGGCGACGGCAACGATAAGATGTTCGGCAATCTCGGGGACGACACGATCCGGGGTGGCCAGGGCAGCGACACGATCCAGGGTGGCCAGGGCAACGACTCGCTGTTCGGCGACGGCGACGACGATACGATCTTCGGCGACGAGGGCAACGACACGATCGAGGGCGGGGCTGGAAACGACTCGCTCCACGGCGGGAAGGGCGACGACAAGATCATGGGCGGCCGCTCAACCGCCATGGCCGCCGACCCCGACGGCAACGACGTGATCTTCGGCGACGAGGGGCACGACGTCCTGCTCGGCGACAACGGGGTCTTTGGCTCGGTGACGCTGATCGGCGGCGCGGGCAACGACACGCTGATCGGTGGCGACGGGAACGACTCGCTCTACGGTCAGGGCGGCAACGACGTCCTCGTCGGCGACAACGCCACGATCGGCACCGACGGCACGGTCCACCCCGACACGACCGGCACGCCCGGCAACGACTACATGGAGGGCAACGCCGGCTCCGATACGATGTACGGTGGGGGCGGCGACGACAAGATGATCGGGGGCAGCTCCACGCTCCCGGGCTCGGGCTCCGACGCCGGCGACCTGATGTTCGGCGATACCGGCAACGACATCCTGCTGGGCGACAACGGCACCATCGACATCACGACCGGGGAAGTGCACACCAACGCCGCCGGCGGCGCCGGCAGCGACAGCATCTTCGGCGGCGTCGGGGACGACACGATCTTTGGCGGTGGCTTCGGCGACAACCTCGTCGGCGATGGCTTCGGCGGGAGCGGCAACGACCTGATCGTCGGCGATCAGGGATCGCGGACGGCGACCATGATCGTGGCCGAGCACTCGGCCGTCGCCAACTCCAGCGGCGACGACACCATCTCGGCCAGCAGTGGCCAGGACACCGTCCTGGGCGGCGAGGGCGCCGACAGCATCGCCGGCGACGACGGCGCCGACATCCTGGTGGGCGACAATGGCAAGGTGACGCTCGCGAGTGGCGTCGTCACCCGGATCGAGACGCTCGACACGGGGCTCGGCGGCAACGACACGATCACCGGCGGCAACGGCGACGACATCATCCTGGGCGGCTTCGGCAGCGACGTCCTGACGGGCGGCGGGGACCTCGGCAACGACATCATCCTGGGCGACAACGGCGTGGTCGTCCGCAACGATGGCAGCGCGGACGCCAACGACATCTTCTCCAACTCGACCGACGGCGCCGGCGACACGATCTCGGGTGGCCCGGGCAGCGACACGCTGATCGGAGGCGCCGGCGGCGACTCGCTCCTGGGGGGAACGGGCGCCGACATCATCCTTGGCGATCACGGCCGGATCACGCGCGATGCTTCAGACAGCGTCCTGCGCATCGCGACGATCTTCGAAAGCAACGGCGGTGACGACACCATCGACGGCGGCGCCGACGCCGACACCGTGCTCGGCGGTGTTGGGAACGACACCATCAACGGTGGCACCGACATCGCCAACGACATTCTGCTCGGCGACAACGGCGTGGTCGTCCGCAATGACGGCAGCGCCGATGCCAATGACATCTTCTCCAGCGACCCGACGCTCGGCCTCGGCGGCAAGGACACCATCTCCGGCGGGCCCGGCGACGACATCATCATCGGCGGCTCCGGCGGAGCTGACACCACCGGGGTCGGCGGCGACAGCCTCTTCGGCAACGACGGCCACGACATCGTGATCGGCGACAGCGCCCGCATCACGCGCAACGGCTTCGACCAGATCGAGAAGATCGAGACGACGTTCCCCGGCCAGGGCGGGGACGACACGATCCAGGGCAACGCCGGGAACGACACCCTCCTCGGAGGGTTCGGCCACGACACGCTCACCGGCGGGACCGGCAACGATGTGCTCCTCGGCGACAACGGCGAGCTCGACTACGTCGCCACCCCCAGCTCATCGCTGCTCACGCTGATCACGACGACCAACCCGACGCTCGGCCACAGCGACACCCTCTCCGGCGGCGACGGCAACGACACCATCCTGGGCGGGACGGCGGGCGACACCATCGACGGCGGGAACGACCGCGACCTCATCTTCGGCGACCACGGCAAAGTGGACCTGACGCTCCCGTCCAATCGCAACTTCACCTCCATCGACACGGGCGCTGCGGATGGCGGCGGCAACGACACCGTTCACGGCAACGCCGGCGACGACACGATCCTCGGTGGGCAGGGGGCCGACCTCCTCTTTGGCGAGGGCAGCGACGACGACATTATCGGCGGTCACAACGTCGCCGGCGGGGCCGACGGCAACGACACCATGGACGGCGGCACCGGCAACGACGTGCTGCTCGGTGACAATGGCAGTGTCATCCGCCGCAGCGATTCGATGAGCCCGCTCGATCGGGTGTTGACCGGGACCACGCTCTACAACATGTTCGGCTCCGCTGGGTTTGATGCGGCCTATCCGCCTGCGGTGACACCGGATGCGCAGCTGAACCCGACGGGCGCCGTGGGCCGGGACATCGTGATCTTCGACCACTCGACGACCACATCGGCCGGCCTGTTCGGGAATGACCTGATGGCGGGCGCCGGCGGCAACGACACGCTCTTCGGTGAGCTCGGCGACGATACGATGCACGGCGACGGGTTCATCGATCTGACCGGCGGGACCGCGACCCTCCAGACTTCCACCAACACCGCCACCGACGGCGACGATTACATGGAGGGCGGCGGCGGCAAGGATTCGATGTTCGGCGGGCTCGGTCAGGACGACCTCATCGGCGGCAGCTCCGATCTCTTCGGGCTGACGACGCCGAGCCAGCGGCCGGACGACGCCGACCTGATCTTCGGCGGCAACGGGAACGGCGTCGGGCGCAACCACGCGGGCGATACGACAGATGGCGGACACGCCCGCGATGCCGACGTCATCCTCGGCGACAACGGTGACATTTTCCGCATCGTCGCCACCAACGGTGGCGGCACCGCCTTCCGGACGTTCAACTACGACAACTACTCCGGCACGCTCAGGATCATCCCGCGCGCGTTCAAGCTGCTCGACTACACGCCCGGTGGCGCGCCAACCGACCTCGGCGCCGGCGATCTTCTCCACGGCGAGGCTGGCGATGACACGATGCACGGCATGACCGGCAACGACACGCTGTTCGGCGAGGGTCAGGACGACGATCTCTACGGCGGAGTCGGCAACGACTGGATGTCGGGCGGCACCGGTGACGACGGGATGCTCGGTGACGACGGCAAGATCTTCACGAGCCGTAACGGCACCGCCGAGCCCCTGTATGCCATCGCGGCGACGACGGAGCAGGCGCTGGCCACGCCGGGCAACGTGCTCGTGACCACTCTCAACCCGACGGGTCGGCTGACGAAGTCGGTCGACCTGGAGCCGTTCGACAAGGGTGGCAGCGACACCATGTACGGCGGCCTGGGCAACGACAGCCTGCATGGCGGGGCCGGCGACGACGGCTTGTCGGGCGCCGAAGCGCTGCCGGGTTTCTACAACAATCCGCCGTACGGCGGGGGGGATCCGGCCACCACGCCGGGCATCCAGTTCAACACCACCACCGGCGACTTCACGTTCTTCAACGACACCACGCCGCTGGCGAAGATCGCGGGCCACATCCTGAACTTCGAGGCCGCCGACGGCGGCGGCACCAAGATCGACGACGGCCAGGACGTGCTGTTCGGCGACGACGGCAACGACTGGCTGGTGGGTGGCACCAACTCCGACCATCTCTACGGCGGCAAAGGCAACGACATCCTCAACGCCGACGACAACCTCGAGACCAGCACGACGGACGCCGCGCCGTTCGCCGACGCCGACACCGCGTATGGCGGCGGCGGCCGGGATACGCTGATCGCCAACAGTGGTAATGACCGTCTGATCGACTGGATCGGCGAGTTCAACGCCTACGTTACGCCGTTCGCGCCGTTCGGAACGAACACCGTGAACCGCGAGATTGCACCGGCGTTCCCCGAGTTCCTGTATGCCATCTCCAAGAGCGACGGCGCCGATCAGACCCGGGTGGGGCCTGGCCTGGGCACGGCGGACCGTAACGGTGAGCCGTTCGGTGAGCTCGGTCTCTTCCTGCAACAGGACCCCGGGTTCCACGATCAGATCGGTGGCCCAGCCGATCCCGAATCCGGGAACACGCCGGGCAAGAAGAAGTAAGGAGGTCACGCGCCGAGGATTGTGTTCGGCAGCCAAAGCGGTTACGATCGGGCCCCTGACTTTCGCGAGACACGCGGAGGTCGGGGGCTTCGGTTGTTCAGAGCAGGGCTGCGTACGGGAACGGGGTGTCTGCCCGACCCGGGGCTGGAAGACCTCACGCGAGGAGGACATATATGGTCGACGATCGCAAGGACTCGCCGCCCACCCAGAGGGCCGGCGGGGCCACGCCGAAGATCCGCTGGGACGATTCGAGTCTCAAGAGCTCATATGCGAACGTGTGCAACGTCTCGAGCACGCGCGAGGAAGTCGTCCTCGTCTTCGGCATCAACCAGGCCTGGGAGCGCGGGCAGAACGAGCTGCACGTCCAGCTCACGGATCGGATCATCTTGAGCCCGTTCGCGGCCAAGCGGCTGGCCGGGCTGCTGGCCAATGTCGTGCGGGAATACGAATCCCGGTTCGGCGCGCTGAACGTCGAGGCGCGCCGTCCGGGCGACCCGTTAGACCAGTAATCGACACGTTGCCGCCGAGTCGGTCTGACGCGTCGTGGGTCGGGATCGCGTGAGATGGAGTCCCGCGACGTAGGCTCTCCGATCGGTCCTCCTCATCCCGAGCAGACGTCCCCACCGGCAACCCCCCAGATCGTCGACGGCGACGCCGACCTCTGGACGCAGTTCGCCCAGGCGGCGACCGTCGAAGCGTTCTGTCGGAGCTGGCTCGCACTGCAGTGCCGGATGATTCCGGGCGTGGCCGGCGGGCTCGTCCTCCTCGGGCCACCGGACCGCGGCCCCTTCTCGCCGACTGCTGTATGGCCGAGCCCGCGGCGCTCCATGAAACACCTCACGGAGGCGGCGCAGCGCGCGCTCGTCGACCGCCGCGGCCTGCTCATCAAGCGCGATCCGAACGGCGTCCCCGGCGCTCCGGCGCGCGAACGATACGACGTCGCCTATCCGATCGAGGTCGGAGGCCGGCTGCACGGCGTCGTCGTCCTCGACGTCGCTCCGCGTCCCGAGCGAGACCTCCAGACCGTTGTCAGACGTCTCCAGTGGGGGTTCGGGTGGCTCGAGCTCCTGTTTCGTCGCGAGGAGGCCCATCGGGATGCGGCCATCAAGGAGCGCCTGCAGGCTGTCCTCGATCTGATCGCGACCGCGTTGGGCCACGGGCGCGCCTACGCGGCGGCGATGGCTTTCGTCACTGCCGTCGCGACCCGGCTCGGCTGCGACCGGGTCAGCCTCGGGTTCGTGCGCGGCGGGCGCGTGCATCCACGGGCGGTGTCCCACAGCGCGCAGTTCGGCAAGCAGACGAACCTGATTCGCGCGATCGGCCGGGCCATGGACGAGGCCTTCGACCAGCGCGCGGTGGTCGTCTACCCGTCGGCGCCGGGCGGCGCGGTCCGGGTGACGCTCGCGCAGGCCGAGCTCGCCAGGCAGCACGGCGCCGGCGCCATCTGCTCGGTCCCGCTGAGCGCCGCCGGCGCGGTCGTCGGCGTGCTCACCCTCGAGCGCCCGGCGGACCGTCCCTTCGACGTGCCGACGCTCGAAATCTGCGAGGCGGTGGCGGGCCTCGCCGGTCCCATCCTCGAGCTCCAGCGGCGGGACGACCGGTGGCTCGTCACCAAAGCCGGCGAGGCGTGCCGGACACAGCTCGGGCACGTCATCGGGCCGCGCCATCTGGCGCTGAAGCTCGCCGCCCTGGGGCTGGCGGGCGCGACCGCCTTCTTGGCCCTCGCCGAGGGCGACTACCGGGTGTCGGCGACCACGGTGCTGGAGCCGGTCGTCCGTCGGGCGGCGGTGGCGCCCTTCAACGGGTATATCGCCGAGGCTCCAGTCCGCGCCGGCGATCTCGTGCGCGCCAACCAGCTCCTCTGCGCCCTCGACGACCGCGAGATGAAGCTCGAGCGGCTCAAGTGGCTGAGCCAGCAGGAGCAGCTCGTCAAGCAATTCCACGAGGCGATGGCCAAGCACAACGCCGCGCAGGTCACGATCCTGACGGCGCAGATCGAGCAGGCGAAGGCGCAGGTGGCGCTGCTCGACGACCAACTGGCGCACACCCGGGTCCTGGCGCCCTTCGACGGGGTCGTCGTCACCGGCGATCTCAGCCAGTCGCTCGGCGCGCCCATCGAGCGCGGGCAGGTGCTGTTCGAGGTGGCCCCGATCGACGCGTATCGCGTGGCCCTGCAGGTCGACGAGCGCGACATCGGCAGCGTGGCCGTCGGGCAGACCGGCCAGCTCATGCTCTCCGGCCTCCCCACGGAGCACCTGCCGTTCACGGTGGAGAAGCTCACGCCGGTGTCGACGGCGCACGAGGGGCGGAATTACTTCCGGGTGGAGGCGCGACTTGGGGGAACGCCCGAGCGGTTGCGGCCGGGGATGGAAGGTGTCGGAAAGGTCGAGATCGATCGCCGGCTCCTGATCTGGATCTGGACTCACCAGGTGATCGACTGGGTGCGTCTGGCGCTCTGGTCGTGGTTGCCGTAGAGGCCGCCCGATGACAGGAGCGCTGTTCAGCCCCTCCTGGTACCGCGTGGCGGCGTTGACGCCGCGGCTTCGCAGCCACGCTCAGATCCACCGCCATCAGTATCGCGGGCAGGTCTGGTACGTGCTCCAGGACCTCTCGACGCACCGTTATCACCGGTTCTCGCCGGCCGCCTATCTGATCATCGGCCTGATGGACGGGCGGCGCACCGTCCAGGACCTCTGGGAGATCACCACCACCCGGCTCGGGGACGACGCCCCGACGCAGGACGAGATGATCCAGCTCCTCGCCCAGCTCCACGGGACCGACGTGCTGCAGTGCGATGTGCCACCGGACACGGCCGAGTTGCTCGAACGGCACGAGCGCCAGCAGCGCCGCGTCTGGCAGACTCGCCTGTTGAGTGTCTTCGCGTGGCGCGTGTCGCTACTCGATCCCGAGCGGTTTCTCCGCGCCCTCCTTCCGTTCGTGCGGCCCTTCATCGGGTGGGCGGGCGCGCTCCTCTGGCTCGCCGTCGTGGGGACGGCCGTCGTGCTGGCCGCGGTGCACTGGTCGGATCTCACCAAGGACGTCATGGACCGCGTGTCGGCGCCCAGCAATCTGGTCCTGCTGTGGCTGTCGTTCCCCATCGTCAAGGTCCTGCACGAGTTCGGTCACGCTTTCACCACCAAGGCCTTCGGCGGCGAGGTGCACGACATGGGCGTCATGCTGCTGGTGGTGACGCCCGTGCCCTACGTGGATGCCTCGTCAGCGTCGGCCTTCCGCGACAAGCGGCAGCGAATCGCCGTCGGCGCGGCCGGCATGGTTGTCGAGCTGTTCCTGGCCGGGCTCGCGCTCTTCGTGTGGCTCACCGCCGAGACGAGCACCGTCCGGGCTCTCGCCTACAACGTCATCATCATCGCCGGGATCTCGACCGTGCTCTTCAACGGCAACCCGTTGCTCCGTTACGACGGGTACTACATCCTCGCCGATCTCCTCGAGATCCCCAACCTCCGCGCACGCTCGACCGCATACCTCGGATACCTGTGCGAACGGTACCTGTTCGGGCGACGTGACGCGGAGCCCCCCACTGCGACGCCGGGGGAACGCGCCTGGTTCGTCCCCTACGCGATCGCCTCCGTCGCCTACCGCACCCTCGTCGGCGTCACGATCATCCTGTTCATGGCCGGCAAGTTTTTCGTCGTCGGCGTGATCCTGGCCGCGTCCGCGGTGATCACCTGGGGGATCGTCCCGACGCTGCGGGGGCTCCACTTTCTCCTCACCAGTCCCAGGATCCGGCGCGTCCGCATCCGCGCCGTCACCGTCACCGCCCTGGTGGTGGCGGTCGTGGTCGGCGTGATCGGCTGGGTGCCGGTGCCGCTGCGGAGCCGGACCGAGGGAGTGGTCTGGATTCCCGAGGAAGCCTTCGTGCGCACCGGCATCGACGGGTTCGTCGACCAGATCGTCGCCCGCCCGGGCGCCCGCGTCCGGCGGGGGGACGTCTTGATCGTCTGCCGGGATCCTTTGCTGGCGGCCCAGGTGCGCGTGCTGACGGCTCGCCGTCAGGAGCTGGAAGCGCGCTATGCGGAGGAGCGCCGCAAGGATCTCGTCAGGGCGGAGATGCTCAGGGACGAGCTTCGCTATGTGTCGGGGGCGCTCGCCCGAGCGCAGGAGCGCACGGACGCGCTGGTGATCCGGAGCGGCACCGACGGCGCCTTTGTCGCACCGCTGGCAGAGGATCTGCCCGGCCGGTTCGTGCGGCAGGGCGAACTGCTCGGCCACGTGGTGGACCTCAACACCATCACGGTCCGCGTGGTCGTCTCGCAGGCGCATATCGACCTGGTCCGGTATCGGACCCAGGAGGTCAAGGTTCGCCTGGCCGAGCGGATCCCGGAGACGGTGCCCGCCGTCGTCAAGCGCGAAGTCCCCGGCGCGACGGAGCGACTGCCGAGCATGGCGCTCGGCAGTCAGGGTGGCGGCCAGATCGCCATCGATCCCCGCGACACCCACGGCGTCACAGCGCTTCAGAAGGTGTTCCAGTTCGATCTCGAACTGCCGGCCCACGCGAAACTGGTGAACGTGGGCGGTCGTGTCTACGTCCGGTTCGACCACGGGTGGGAGCCGTTCGCCACCCAGGGGTATCGGTATCTGAGACAGATTTTCCTCTCCCGGTTCAATGTCTAGCGCCGCGCTGCCCCACGGGATCCCCGAGGGCGCGTACCCCGAGCGGAGGGAGCCCCGGATCGGGTGGTTCGACCGGCTCGGCGCCCGCGCCTTCGGGATCGTGGCCCGCCGAGCCCGCGCCCAGGTTCGCCGGTGGGAGCGGCTCGTGCGGTCCGTCAACGACTATGGCCCCTCGGCCGCGCGCCTGGACGAGCGCGAGATCTTGCAGATGGCCGAGGAGCTCCAGCTTCGCCTCCGGCGGGAAGGTTTTCGCGACGATCTCGTCGCCCGGTCGTTCGCTCTCGTTCGCGAGATGGCCACGCGCACGCTGGGCGAGCGTCACTTCGACGTGCAGCTGATCGGCGGGGGCGTCCTGTTGAGCGGCATGGTGGCCGAGATGGAGACCGGCGAGGGAAAGACCCTGACGGCGACGCTGCCGGCGTGCACGGCGGCGCTCGCCGGGATTCCCGTGCATATCGTCACGGTGAACGACTATCTGGCCGCGCGCGACGCCGAGTGGATGCGTCCCGTCTATCAGGCGCTCGGGCTCACCGTGGGCGTCATCCTCCACGGGATGGATCCAGGGGCGCGGCGGGCGGCGTATGCGTGCGATGTGACCTACTGCACGAACAAGGAGGTCGCCTTCGACTACCTGAGGGATCGGATCGTGCTGGGCGGCCAGCCGAGCCGGCTCCACCTCCAGCTCGAGCGGCTCTATGGGGAGGACGCGCGGGCGCGTCGTCTCCTGCACCGCGGCCTCTACTACGCCATCGTCGACGAAGCGGACAGCGTCCTGGTCGACGAAGCCCGCACGCCCCTGATCATCTCCGGCAGCGAGGGCGATCCTCCCGAGCAGCGCCTGTACCAGACCGCGCTCTCGCTCGCCGCTCGGCTCGAGGCCGGGCACGACTTCACGGTCGAGGAGCGCGAGCGTACCGTCCGGCTGACCCGCGCCGGCGAGCTGAAGCTCGAAGATCTCGCGCAGCCACTCGATGGCATATGGTCCGGGCCCCGGCGGCGCGAGGAGTTGGTACGCCAAGCCCTGACCGCGCAGCGCCTCTTCGTGCGTGACAAGCACTACCTGGTCAGAGAAGGGAAGGTGCAGATCATCGACGAGTTCACTGGCCGCGTCATGGCCGACCGATCGTGGGAGCACGGCCTCCATCAGCTCATCGAAACGAAGGAGGGCTGCTCCCTCACCCGGCGGCAGGATCCCCTCGCACGGATCAGCTATCAGCGGTTCTTCCGGCGCTACCTGCGGCTCGCGGGCATGACGGGCACCGCGCGGGAAGTCGCCGGCGAGCTGTGGTCGGTGTATCGGCTGGCCGTCGTCTCCATGCCGACGAACCGTCCGCTCCGACGGCGCCACGATCCCGACCGCGCGTATCCAACCGCGGAGGCTAAGTGGACGGCGATCGTCAAGCGGATCGCCGACCTCCACCGCGGGGGCCGGCCGGTCCTGGTCGGCACGCGCTCGGTGGCCGCCTCCGAGCACCTGAGCTGCCTGCTGACCGGGAAGGGGCTCCCGCACCAGGTGCTCAACGCGCGGCAGGACCGGGAGGAAGCGCAGATCATCGCGCGCGCCGGTGAGCCGGGCCGCATCACCGTGGCGACGAACATGGCCGGGCGGGGCACCGACATCCGCCTGGCCCCCGGGGTCGCCGAGCTCGAAGGACTTCACGTGATCGCCACCGAACGGCACGAGGCGCGCCGCATCGACCGCCAGCTCTTCGGGCGCTGCGGCCGGCAGGGGGACCCCGGCTGCTTCCAGGCGATCATGTCGTTCGAGGACGAGCTCGTCACGGTGTATGCAGCCCGCTGGCGGCGGCTCGCCGTCGCATTCGCAGGCTCCGGCCGTCCGGTGGCCGCGCCGATCGGCGCTTTCGTGTTCCGCCGTGCGCAGCGCACGGCCGAGCGTCTCCATTCGAGAATCCGGCGCGATCTCCTCAAGACGGACGAGCAGCTGGAGTCAGCGCTCGCGTTTTCGGGACGGCCGGAATGAGTGGGAGGGTTACCGGGTGAGATCGAGGCTCATTCCGGCGTTCTTCGCAGTGGCCGTGCTTGCGCCGTCCGCCACGCCGGTGTCCGCGGCACGGTCCGCCGAGCTCGACTGCCTGATCGAGCCGTATGTCGTCGTGGCGCTCAGCTCCTCGGTGGAGGGCCTTGTGGAAGCGGTGACCGTGGATCGCGGCGACCTCGTCAAGGAGGGGCAGGTTCTCGTCAGACTCGAATCGAGCGTGGAGAAGGCGGCGGTCGCAGTCGCTCGCGCCCGCGCCGAGATGGAGTCGGGGATCCAGTCCAGCCAGGCGCGGGTCGAGTTCGGCGTGCGCCGATTCGTGCGGACCGAGGGGCTCTTCAAGCAGGACCTCGTCCCCCTCAAGGAGATGGACGAGGCGGAAACCGCGAAGGTCCTGGCGGAAATCGGCCTCATCGAGGCGAAGGAAAACAAGAGCCTGGCCGAGCTCGAATGGGAGCGAGCCGCTGCGGCGCTCGCGCTTCGAACGATCCGCAGCCCGATCACGGGGGTCGTCCTAGAACGCTCCCTCTCCCCCGGGGAGTTCGCGAAGCAGGCGCCAATCCTGAAGCTGGCGCAAATCGACCCGCTTCGCATCGAGGTGATCGCGCCCGTGTCCTGGCTCGGTAAAGTCGCCGTGGGCATGCGGGCCGAACTCCTGCCGGAGGCGCCCGTGAGCGGCCTGTACGCGGCGCGGGTCACCGTCGTCGACCGCGTGGTCGACGCCGCCAGCGGCACGTTCGGGGTGCGTCTGGAAATGCCGAACCCCGGCTATCGGCTCCCGGCCGGGCTGAAGTGCAAGGTCCGCTTTCTCCAGTGACCACCCGGACTTCCGTCTTGATACCGCCCCGCACGTTGAAGTCGCCGACGACCTCCACCCAGTGCGGCCTGGCGGCCGCCACGAAGTCGTTGAGGATCCGGTTGGTCACGTCCTCGTGGTAGGCGCCTTCGTCCCGATACGACCAGAGGTAGAGCTTCAGCGATCTGAGCTCCACCAGGTGCTGGTCAGGGACGTAGCGAATCCTGATGGTCGCGAAGTCCGGCTGGCCGGTCATTGGGGCACAGGCACGTGAACTCAGGCGCGGTCATGCTGACTTCGTAATCCCGATCCGGGTGCGGGTTCGGGACGACTTCGAGCGTCTTCGACGGCTTCCTCGCCATCTCGACCGATTATAGCGCGCGCCCGTTCGAGCGCCGGCTTTGCCGGCGCGATCCTTTCCTGGGGAAGGCCTCGGAGGGGGCCGGCGAGGCCCCCTCCGACTCAGCGGCTGGTGAGCCCGATGCCGGCGGCGACGGCGGCGCTGGCGATGAGCAGATCCAGGGTGAGGGCGTCGCCGGTGAAGAGGGCGGCGGCGACGACGCCGAAGAGCGGCTGGGTGAGGAAGAAGGTCGCCAGCGCGGTCGGCCGGTAGCGCTTGAGGAGCCAGAGGTTCACGATGAAGTTGAAGCCCGCCACGATCACGCCCTGAAAGGCGATCGAGCCGGCCAGCCGAGTGGTCCACCGCGTCGCCGCGGGCTCGAACAGGAGCGACATCAGAAACAGGAGCATCCCGCCGATCACCGCCTGGGCCAGCAGGATCTTGACCGGGTCGAACGTCTGCACGGCGCGCGCCATGTAGATGGTGCGTTCGGCCAGCAGGAGCGCGCTCAGGAACATGATGCCGTCGCCCACCAGGGTGGGGGCGCCGCCCGCCTCGCGGCCGAAGAGGAGGGCGATGCCCCCGTAGGCGATCAGCACCCCGCAGAGCCGCCGCAGGGAGAGCCGATCGCCGGGGATCAGGAAGTGAGCGAGGACGACGAAGTGGACCGCGTAGAGGTTCAGGATGATGGCGACGTGGGCGGCGCTCGTCATCGTGGTGGCGATGTTCATCGAGGCGATCTGGGCGGTGAGCGTCAGCCCAAGGACGATCAGCGGCCGCCACTCCTCCCGCGCGATCCGCAAGCCGACCAGGCGGCCGCTGATCCACGCCCAGCCGAGGATGACGATGCCCCCGATGAGAAAGCGTATCGAGGCCAGACGGAGCGGCGGGGCGTCCTCGAGGCCGATCTTCAGCGCGACGGGATTGACGCCCCAGAATAGCGAGGCCAGCAGCGCCAGAGCGGCGCCGCGGAGGTCTATCGGGACGTAGCTCACCGGGTGCGATAATCGCACACATGAAGATCGGACTGATCGGACTGCCGAAGAGCGGCAAGACGACGCTGTTCAACCTCCTCACCGGCTCCACCGTCCCCACCTCGCGCTACGAGACGGGCCGCGGGGAGCTCCACACGGGGATCGCGCGGGTGCCGGACCCTCGCGTGGACCGGCTGAGCGCGCTGTTCCAGCCCAAGAAGACGACGTACGCGAGCTTCGAGGTCGTGGACCTGGCCGGGATCGCCAAGGGGGAGCGGGCGGGGCTGGAGACCAAGGAATTCCGGAACGCCGACGCGCTACTGCACGTGGTGCGGGCCTTCACCGACCCCGCGCTCGGCGCGCTTGATCCCCGCCGCGACATCGACGATCTCGAGACCGAGCTGATCCTCGCCGACCTCGAGGTCGTCGAGCGGCGGCTGGCCCGGCTCGAGGCCTCCATCAAGAAGCGCCGCACCGACGCCGAGGTCCGGGAGCAGGAGATTCTGAAAAAGCTCCAGGCCGCCCTGGAGGCCGCGACGCCGCTTCGCGCGCTCGAGCTCTCCGCCGACGAGGCCCGGGTGGTGCGGGGCTTCACCTTTCTCTCGCAGAAGCCGATCCTGCACTGCGTGAACCTGGACGAGAAGGCCGTCGGCGAGGGCGAGCGCGTCGTCGAGCGGTTCGGGCTCGGCGGGCTCACCTCGCGCCCGCACACCCGGGTGGGCTGGGCGTCGGCGGTGATCGAGGCGGAAGTGGCCCGGCTCGCCGGCGACGAGCAGCAGGCCTTTCTCGCCGACCTGGGCCTCACGGAGCCGGCCCTCCGCCGCCTCCTGAGCGACTGCTACGCGCTCCTGGGTCTGATCTCGTTCTTCACGGTCGGCGACGACGAGGTGAGGGCGTGGGCGATCCCCCTCGGCACGCGCGCCCAGGACGCCGCCGGCACCGTGCACTCCGACATGGCCCGCGGCTTCATCCGGGCCGAGGTCACGGGCTACGACGAGCTGGTGGCGGCCCAGGGGTCATTCGCGGAGGTGCGGGCCAGGGGCCAGCTCCGCCTCGAGGGCAAGGACTACGTCGTCGGCGACGGCGAGATCTGCCACATCCGCTTCAACGTGGCGAAGTAGCAGATGACAGTCTCGTCAAGTGGGTAACAGGTTTCCCAGGGAAGCGGCACGCTCCCGGCTTTCAGCCGCGACGTAGTGTCATGATTTTACGAAGCTCCCGGTCCTGGCCCGAAATTGCTGAAAGTACGTCCTCGTTCTGAACCTGGGTTCGCAACAAGGTAGGAGGGGAAATAGCCATGACTCTGGCTCGTGCACTGGCGCTGGCAGTCGCAGTGGCGTTCTTCGTGGCGTCGACTGTACCGACACTCGCAGGTCCTCCCGCTGGCCGGGGTGGCGAAGCCGTCAAGGACACGAAGGACGACAAGAACGGGGCTCCTCCTGACGCGAAGAAGTCGGACGCCAAGCGAGGCGACCGGAAGCCGGCGAAGAAGGGCGACGCGGACAACAGCGGCAACGCTAACGAGCACAGCAACAAGGGTGGGGAGCTGCGCGGGCTCGATCGTGCGGATGAGGTCGCGGGCGAGCACGGTGAGCAGGGCCGTGCCAAAGCGCGGACCAAGCAGGGGCGTTAGAGATGGCTCGCATACCAGGGCGAGCCGGCGCTAAATAATACGTCACAACCCCAGGACGAAGTGTGCTAGCGTCTTCGAAAAGCACGGGGAGCCAATTCACGTTCGCAGCGTAGGCTGGAGAAAGGCGCATCGCTACCGGTCGGTGGTTTCCGAACGACAATCGCGGAGGAACTCGATGGACAAACTTGATCGAAGATCAGCTTTGGCATTATTCGGATTCATAGCCGCTTCGGCCGCTGTGGTGAAGCCCGCAGCTTCGCAAACCACGTACAAGACTGTCGGCAAGGACACGACGTTGGCACCCGGTGTCGTCGAGCGTGTCTATGGCGAGGGACCAGCCATCATCCCTGGTTTTAAGAGTGTCTCGATGCGTGACATCATCATGCAGCCGGGATCGAAGAGTGCCGGTAACCCGATGAAGGATGCCATGGTCTGCCATATCACGGAAGGAGAGCTTCGGCTCGTGCAAGAGGGCAAGACCTTTACGGCCAAAAAGGACCACGTCTGGACTTGCGGGAAGGGCACGAAAGAGCAAGCGTTCAATGACGGGAACATAGTCGCAATTATGAGGATCACGGACCTGATGGCTTGAGGCTCGCTTAGAGGCGCCTGGCGCACCGGCCGGATCATGCCGAGCGCCCAAAGATCGCTGGTTCACTCCGTGGCGCCCGGCACCCGCTTGAGCGGACCGCCGAGCGCGCGCACGACGGCCGCGACGTTGGGGTCGGGCGTTCCCATGGGCAGCACGCAGCCCGGCCCGATGATGAGGCCGACGCCGCCGGTCTGAGCGATCGCGTCCTGCGCCTCGGCCACGGCTTGCTCGGGCGTGCCGTCGCGAAGGGTCTTCCATTGATTGAGCCCGCCGATCACCGCCCCCGCCACCTGGGCCCGGCCCTCGGCGAGCGACGGGGGCGTCGCGCGGTCGTCCCAGTTCCACGCGTGCCCGGGCAGGCGGGCCAGGTGCCTGAACATGAGCTGGTCGCCGTGGGCGTGGACGATGGTGAGCGCCGAGCGGCCGTGCACCGACTCCAGCACGCGGCGGTCGTAGGGCTCGCCGAACTCGGCGTACTCCGCCTCGGCGTAGAGGCTCCGGCTGGCGGCCTGGATCGAGTAGAAGATGCCGGACACGCCCTCGGTCAGCGCCAGGTCGGCGAACCGGATCACGGTCTCGGTGATCGCTTCGAGCGCGTCCTTCACGAGGGCGGGGTGCTCACGGAGGTCTGCGTTGAGCCGGTCGCCGGACAGCTTCCGGGCCAGCGACAGCGGCGAGAAGAGCGTGGGCACGACGGGGGCGTCGCCGATCCGGCGATCGAAGCCCATGCGGACGATCGTCTCGATCTGCTGGGAGTAGCCCACCGCCGCCGCGGGATCGAGCGGCCGGATCTTCTTCCAGTCCTCCGGGCGCTGGACGGCGCAGCTCGCGCAGGGACGGTGGCCGTCGGGACGCGCCTCCTCGCCCTCGACGCAGCCCCACTCCTGCACCGCGTAGCCGCCGCTCGGCGTGATCTTGATGAAGTCGGAGCCGTAGCGCTCGTGGAAGCGCAGCGTGGCCTGGGCCAGACCGGCGGGGTTGCGGTCCACCTGGGGGAAGTGCCGCCACACCGCGTACGGCACGCGGTCCACCGGCTGCCGGGCGATCGCGGCCTGGATGCGCTCGCGGCGGCTCATCTGTTTCACAGCGAGAGAGCCCCGTCGCTGAGAACGGCGTGACCTCGGGCGTCAACGGCGTCGAACCGGACGCGGTCGACACGGCGGTCGCGCCCGTGCACCACGTCGCGCCCGTGCACCACGAAGGTGGACGGCAGACCCACCATGCCGGTGAAGCGCGCCGCCACCCCGCGCACGACGCTGGGGTCGCCCCCCAGGTCGCGGCCGATGACGCGTGACACGGCGAGCCCGAGCGTGGCCGTGCCGTGCAGGATCAATCCGGGCAGCCCCGCTGCGCGCGCGGCGGCGATGTCGGTGTGGATCGGGTTCCAGATGCGGGCGCCCTCGGTGTAGACGTGCGCCGCCTGGGCGGAGACCTGGACCGGCGAACCCCACCTGACCGCGTCCGGATTCTCCGTCGCGGGCTCGACGGCCGGCAGCGGCTCGCCGGCCTCCGCCTCGGCGTGGACACCACGGTACACGCTGCCGTAGAGCGTCGTGGTCACGGGCCGGCCGCGGTCGTCCACGGTCTCGAACCTCACCACGACCAGGGCTCCCGCCCGGCGCCGGCTCACGGTGACGACGCGCGCGGTCGTCGAGAGCCGGTCACCGGCACGGGGCGCGCGGTGAATCGTGACGTGGTGGCTCGCGTGGACGCCGAAGGGCGCAATCGCCTCGCCGATCGCCCGGGCCCGGAGGGCCTGGGCCAGCGGCCACTCGTAGCAGACGGGGAAGAGCGGGTGGGCGAGGGGACCGCCGGGCGTCGCCGTGTCGTAGTAGCGCGGGTCCTCCTCGCCGAGGGCCGCCGCGTAGGCCATGAGCCAGCGAGCGTCGATCTCGTGGGTCAGGGGGCCGGCGGCGGCGCCGACGATGGCCGCGCTCAGCCGGGGGGTCGTCGCGCGCGTCGTCATCGGGGTGGGAAGTTCATGGAGTCCACGAAGATCTGCTCGAAGTCCGGATGGGCGGCCAGCGAGACGTGCTCGATGCGGCCGGCGATCTCCTCGGCCCGCGCCCGCTCGGCTTCGCTGAGCAGCGCGAGCTGGGCGCCGAGCGAAGCCGCGTTGCCCACGTAGCGCACCTTGTCCGGCGGCAGCGGCGGGATGAGCCCGATGCGCAGCGCGCTCGGGATCGAGATGTAGTTGCCGAAGCCGCCGGCCAGCATCAGCTCGGCCAGCCGGTCGCCCCTGACGCCGGCGACGTGCAGGAGCATGGCCACCCCGGAGGCGATCGCGCCCTTGGCCAGCTGCACCTGGCGCACGTCGTCCTGGGTGAGCACGATCTCGCGCCCGGCGCCCGCCTCCCCGGGCCGCAGCACGATCACCTGGCGCTCCTCCCCCCGCATCACCATCCGGTCGCGCAGCCGGGGAGGGAGCGCGTCGCGGGCCTCCACGCCAATGAGGCCGGTCGCGTCGATGACGCCGGCCTCCAGCAGGCCGGCCAGGAGGTCGATGAGGCCGGATCCGCAGATCCCCAGCGCGTCGACCTCCCCGATCGTGTGCACGCGGATGTCGTCGTCCACCACGACGCGATCGATGGCGCCCAGGGCGCCGCGCATGCCGTGACGGATCTGCGCGCCCTCCAGCGCCGGGCCGGCGGGCGCCGAGCACGCCCACAGACGCTCCCGGGAGCCGAGGATCACCTCGCCGTTGGTGCCGATGTCCACGGCGACCCGAAGCTCCGTGCTCGCATAGATCCGCGTGGCCAGGACCACCCCGACGGCGTCGGCCCCGACGAAGCCCGCCACCAGCGGCAGCAGGCACACGCGGGCCTCCGGCGCCACCTTGAGGTTGAGGTCGCGCGCGGGCAGGACGAGCGCGTGACGCATGACTGGGGCGTAGGGGGCCAGCCCCACCCACGACGGATCGATGCCGAGCAGCAGGTGGTGCATGCAGGTGTTGCCCACCACCACGACCTTGTAGATCCACTTGGGCAGCACGCCGGCCTCGCGGCCCACCTCGGCGATGTGCTGGTTCAGCAGGCCCACGATCCGCGTGGTGAGCTTGCGCAGGTTGCCGGGATTGAACTGGACGAAGGCGATGCGGGACATGAGGTCGCCGCCGAACACGGCCTGGGGGTTCAGGCTCGAGACCGAGCCGAGCTGCTCGCCCGACTCCAGCTCGACGAGCGTGGTGACCACGCTGGTGGTGCCGATGTCGATCGCCAGCCCGAACTTCATCGAGGACGTGTCGCCGCGCTCGACGGCCAGCACCCGCCGGCCGAAGGTCGTCACCGTGACGGTCCCGTCGTCGTCCCTCAGCGACGCCGGCAGGGTGGCCAGCACGCTCGGGCCGACGTCGTCCGGCTCGAGACCGACCGCGGCGACGAGCTGATCGAGGTCCGAGGTCTGGTGGTGCTCCTCGCGCGGCAGCGAGACCTTGACGACCTGCTTGGTGATCCCCGCGTCGATGGTGATCCCGCTGGCGGGGGTGACGCCGGGCCCGGCGCCGAGGATCTGGAACGACTGCTCCTCCACCGGCGGCGCGACCTGGACCGTGATGGCCTCCTCGAGGCGGCACTGGCAGGCGAGGCGGTAGCCCTCCCGGACGAGATCGTCGCCGAGCTGCACCTCGTCGGCGAGGGTGGGCGGAGGAATGGTGCCGGTGACGAACTTCACGCGGCAGGAGGTGCAGCGGCCGCGCCCGCCGCAGGTCGCGGTGATGTCGACGCCGCCGGCGTGGGCGGCCTTGAGCACCGTGGTGCCGGCGGGCGCCGTCAGGGTGCGCCGCGCCGCGGGATCGCGGGGATCGACGAGGACGGTCAGCGAGACGGCCACGTGCCCCGATTGTAGCGCACGTGGGTGGCCGCTCGAGCCTTGCCTCCGGCCGCGCCTGCCGGTATTCTGCCCGGCATGACGCCGGTCTCCCTCGACACTCTCAGGCGTTCGGCCCAGCTCGCCGGCTTCGACTGGAGCGACGCCGAGCTCGAGGCGATCCGGGGCGCTGTCGAGCGCGCGCTCGAGAGCCTCGCGCGCCTGGAGCGGCTCCCGCTGGGCGACGTGGAGCCCACCACACAGTACCGGATGCCCTGAGATGACCGACCTCTGCTGGGCGTCGATGGCGGACCTCGCCCGCATGATCGCGACCAAGGCCGTCTCGCCGGTGGAGGCGGTGCGGGCCCACCTCGACCGCATCACCGCGCTCGACGCGTCCCTGCGCTCCTTCATCACCGTGTGCGCCGACGAGGCGCTGAGCGCGGCCCGGCGGGCCGAGGCGGAGCTCGTCGCCGGGCGGCCGGCGCCCGCGCTCCACGGCGTGCCGATCGGATTGAAAGATCTGTTCAACACGGCGGGCGTGCGGACGACGGGCGGCTCGAAGATCCTGGCCGACTTCGTGCCCAGGGAGGACGCCACGGTCGTGGCGCGCCTGCGGATGGCGGGGGCGATCGTGCTGGGCAAGCTCAACATGCACGAGTTCGCCTACGGGCCCGAGGGGCTGAACGCCCACTACGGCCAGGCCCGGAATCCCTGGGACGCGGCGCAGGTCCGCATCCCCGGCGGCTCGTCGTCGGGCTCGGGCGTCGCCGTGGCGGCCGGGCTGGTGCCGGGAGCGCTGGGGTCGGACACCGGCGGGTCGATCCGCATCCCGGCGGCGCTCTGCGGCATCACCGGCCTCAAGCCGACCTATGGGCGCGTCAGCCGCGCGGGCGTGCTGCCGCTGGCGTGGTCGATGGACCACGTCGGTCCCATGGCCCGGACGGCCGCGGACTGCGCGCTCCTGCTGCGGTGCCTGGCGGGCCCCGACCCGCTCGATACCTCCGCGAGCGTCCTGCCCGTGCCCGACTACGTGGGCGCGCTGACGGGCGAGATCAAGGGGCTGCGCGTCGGCCTCTTGAGGAAGTTCTTTCTCGACGGCGCGGCGCCGGAGGTCAGGCAGGCGGTGGAGCGCGCGGCCAAGGCGCTGGAGAAGCTCGGCGCCTCGCTGGACGAGGTCGACCTCGAGTCGATGACGCACGTGGCTCCGGCGTCGTTCGCCATCGTCGCCTCGGAGGCGCTGGCCTACCACGCCGAGTGGATGCGAACGCGCGCCGCCGACTACCAGCCCGACGTCCGGGAGCGCCTCCGGATGGGCGCCTTCATTACCGGCATGCACTACGTGCGCGCCCAGCAGATCCGCGCGCTCGTGCGCGCCGAGGTCGACGGCGCGCTGGCCCGGCGCGACGTGCTCCTGGCCCCGACCACGCCGATCGTGGCGACGGTGCTGGGTCAGACCGAGGCCACGCTCGGTGACGGAACGACGGACGTGCGCTCGGCCCTCATCCGCCTCACGCGCCCCTTCAACTTCTCCGGCCATCCGGCCTGCTCGGTGCCCTGCGGCTTCTCGGCCGCAGGACTGCCGATCGGCATGCAGTTCGTGGGCCGGCCCTTCGACGAGGCGACCGTACTTCGATCCGCCGACGCCTACCAGCGGGCCACCGACTGGCACGCCCGGCGGCCCGTGTTAGCATGACGGCCGATGGACGATAGCCTCGCTCAGCGGCTCGCGGCCCTGGAGTCGCGACTGGCGCGCCTGGAGGCGTCGCTGGCCTCGGTGAACATGGATGCGGCGAAGGGGAGCATCCAGCAATGGGTGACCGAGTACGTGTCACTGCGCCTGCAGCAGCTGGTACCCGAGACCTGCGAGCACGCTCCCGACGGGGAGGTGGCGGCGACCGGGGGGCCGGTACTGCCGGGGACGCGCATCCGCTGCACCGAGGAGGTCATCCACCGCCTGGGCCGGATCCCCATTCCCTTCGTGCGCCAGATGGTCGCCCAGAAGGTCGCCGAGACCGCTCGCGCGGAGAACGTCGTCATCGTCGACGTGACCTTCTTCGAGCGCGCGGCGACGTTCTGACAGTGCAAGCTCTCGGGGGAGGATCTCTCGAGCTTCCAGCACTGGCAGCAGCACGCGGCGGGAGGCTTGCGCATCTAGAAATCGGAGGGGGCGGACGTTACGGCTCCCTCCCAGGCCTCCCCCAGGATCGATTGCGCCGGCGCAGCCGGCGCTCGAACCGGCCTCGCTTGACATCGACGTGACCCCGGACGAGCCCGTCCGGATTCCCATCGAGGATTCACTCGACCTGCACGCCTTCGCGCCGCGCGACATCCCCTCGGTGGTCGAGGAGTATCTCGAAGCCGCCCGGGCCCGGGGCTTCAGCGAGGTACGCCTCGTTCACGGGCGGGGGATCGGAACGCAGCGCGCGATCGTGCAATCCCTCCTGACCCGGCATCCGCTGGTGGCCAGCTACGCCGACGCTCCGCCCGAGCGCGGCGGCCACGGCGCCACCATCGTCCGCCTCCGTCCCCCCGTCAGGCCAGGTACGCGTCGACGGGGATCAGGCGGCGGTTGAGCGGATCGATCCCGAGGCCAAGCTCCTCGAGGGTCGTTGCGCCGAGCAGCACTGGGCTATCGGGTGGTCCCATCAGGATTGGGGTGGTCGCTCGACGCCCTAGGCACTCGACCTCGAGCCGCGTCAGCGCCCACTCCTCGATGCGGCCATCTGCCATCACCACGCGTTGGGTCCGGACCGGACGGCAACCCAGACCTTCCAGGAGCGAACGGGGAGCCACCGAGTAGGCGGCGCCGGAGTCTACGAGAGCATCGAAATCCCTGACAGCGCCGTCACTTCTTGGATACAGCTTCAATGCGACCTTGAACTGTCCCACGACCACCTCGGCACCAGTGTGCTACGTCGTCCGCCCGGACGGCAAGTGTGGTCGTTGAGCTACTCAGTCTTTGTCGGCCCGCAGCAGGATCATGCGGTCGGTGAACGACTCCACGCCGGTGTCCGTGAGTCGGAAATCGAACGCCGCGCGATGGGGCTCCGGCGCCGACAGGACGAACCCCTCGAGGGCGCGGCGGGCGTCCGGCGCCATCCGCATGCGCCCCGTCCAGTCGTCCCAGACGCGGACCTTGGTCAGGACCGTCTCGTCGATCACCGTCAGGCCCGCGCCGCGCAGCAGCGCCTTCCACTCCCGCGCGCGGTAGGCGCGCACGTGCGAGGGATCCCGCCGGCGCTCGACCTCGGTGATGAAGGAGGCGATCTCCTGGTCGTCGTGCCCCAGGATGTCCTGGACGAGGAAGGAGCCGCCGGGGCCCAGCACGCGCGCGACCTCCCGGATGGCGGCGCCGGGGTTGGCGACGTGGTGGAGGGCGATCCGGCAGGTGACCACGGAGAAGGCGCCGGCCTGGAAGGGCAGCGCCTCCACGTCGCCGGTGACGTAGGCGAGGTTGGCCACGCCCCGGCCCCGGATGAACTCCCGTGCCGCCCGCAGCATCGGCTCGGTGAGGTCGAAGGCGACGACCCGCGTGGCCAGGCCCGCGAAGGCCAGCGCGGTGTGGCCGCCGCCCGTGGCGACGTCGAGCACGCGCGAGGGCCGCCGGGCGCGCCCCCAGGCCAGCAACTGCTCGAGGTCGGCGCCGGCGGCGTGCGAGACGCTCGTCACATAGGCCTCGGCGCTGGGGCCGAACTGCTCGCGGACGCGCTGGCCGTGCCGGTCGCTCACTTCTTGTCCCTGGCGCGCTCCGCGAGGTGGCGCAAGAGGAAGTCCTCGTCCAGGGGCGACAGGTCGAAGCGACGTGATGCCTCGTCGACGAGCTTGATCCGATCCGCCTTGGGGTTGTCGAGGAGCTGCTCGTCGATCCACTTCACGGCCTGCCTGATGGGGGCCTCACCCGCCATGGCGGTCTCCTTCTCACCGGGCTTCGAGGGTGCGCAGGCGCCAGCGCGCGAGCCCGAGCGCGCCGGTGATCAGCGCGACCGACGCGACGGCGCCTATCGCCAGCCACGTTACCGTGCTGCCGCCCCCGGTCGATGCCAGCGCCGCCTGGCGCGCGATCCATCCCATGCCGGCGACGTACAGGAGACAGATGACGGTGCCGGCCAGGCCGCCGCCGCTGGTGGAGAGGGTCTCGGGGTTGGGCTCCCGGAAGTCCGGCCAGGCGGCGCCGAACGCCAGCAGGAGGGTCGCCGTGGTGGCGGCCAGAAGCAAGAGGAGCGCGGCCATCGTGGCCACCAGGCCGGGCTCGCGGACGAGGCGGACGACGCCGATCATCGCGATCGGCACCACCACGACGCTGAGCACCGAGACGTAGAGGGCGGCCCGGGCCATGACCAGGCGGAAGGCGCTGACCGGGCTCGAGAAGAACACCCAGGCGACGCGGCCCTCCAGCGAGAGGCTGGGGAAGACGAAGCGCAGGCCGAAGGCGGTGATGAAGTAGCCGGAGGCGATGACCGAGAAGAGGAGCAGGCGCGCCACGGCCTCCGGGCGGTCGGCCACCTCGCGCAGGGGCGCGATGACGATGAACGAGGTGTAGAGGAGGAGCAGGAGCGCGATGAAGGCGGCGCGCCCCAGCTCGTGGGGGCTGCGCGCGATGGCGATAAGATCCCGCTCGATCAGCGCGCCGATGGGGCCGCTGAGCCAGCGCGGAAAGCCGCTGGCCGCCGCCCGCGGGGAGGGAGCGGCGGCCGCCGCCGGCCCGAAGCTCTCGGCCATGGCCGGAAGCGTCCGGCCGTAGAGCCGCCGTCCCAGGGTGGCGGCGCCCAGGAGCGCGCCCAACGGCGCCAGCCATAGCGCCCACCCGGTCGCCGCCGAGCCGGCCGGCCCGCCCGTCGCGCGCGTGTAGAGCGCCGCCGCGAATGGATGGCTCGGCCACAGCGCGAACTTCCCCTCGATGAACTTGATCGACGCCGGTTTGCCGTTGAGCGTGCCAGGCTCGAACATCACGTGGAAGTCGACCGCCGAGGGCACCAGGTTGCGGCCGACGAGAGCGATGAACGCGACCAGGAGGACGGCCACGGTGACGGCGACGACCAGGCGCGACGGGGCCCGGCGAAGCGCGGCGCCGGCGGCCGTGGTGACGAGCGCGCCGCCGGCGCCGGTCAGCGCGGCGAAGCAGGTCAGCACGACCGCACCGTAGGCGTAGAATCCCGGATCCTGCCGGTAGGCCGCGCCGAGGGCGAGGAGAGCCGGCAACCCGACGACCCCCAGCGGCCACGACGTGAGCGTGAAGGTCTCCACGCTCCGCAGGGCGTAGAGCCCGCCGAGGGGGATCGGCGCGGCCAGCAGCAGACGCGTGTCCCGAGCCCGGTAGTAGACCCAGAGCCCCGAAGCCACGAAGCTCAGCAGGGCGAGCACGAAGATGAGCACCATGACGCTCTCGAGGAAGTAGAGCGTCAGCGCGGCACTGGCCGCCCCCAGCTCGCCGATGGTGAAGAGCGCGCGGCGGAAGACGGCGTACTCGGCCACCATGACGGCGCCGAAGACCAGCACGAAGCCCGCGAAGATCGTGCGGCGCGCCCCCTGGCCGCGGCCGAGGATCGACCGGAGGTGGGCGAGCCGCTGGCGCAGCAGCCTAAGAACGAGCCGCGAAGTGGAGATAGAGGTCCTCGAGGGAGTCGCCCGCGGCCGCCCCCGCCAGGGCACGCAAGGTGGGGAGATCGCCTTCGGCGGCGAGCCGGCCGTCGCGGAGCAGCCCCAGGCGATGGCAGACGGCCTCGGCAAAGGCCAGCGTGTGGGTGCAGACCAGGACGGCGCCGCCGCGCGCCGCGTAGTCGGCCAGCAGCTCCCGCGTCCGCGCGGCGCTCTCGGGATCGAGCCCGACGATGGGCTCGTCGATGACCAGCAGGCGCGGCGCGTGCAGGAGGGCGGCGATCAGGGAGAGCTTCTGCCGGCTGCCGCGGGAGTAGCTTTCGACGTAGGCGTCGAGCGTGCTGCCGATCCGAAAGAGATCGGCCAGCTCGTCGATCTTCCGTGCGCGCTCCGCCGCCGGCACCGCCCACAGCTCGCCGATCAGGTGGAGGAACTCGCGGCCCGACATGCGCTCGTAAGCGAACGGCTCGTCGGGCACGTAGCCGAGCAGGCGCTTGGCGCGCTCCGGCTCCTGGTGGAGATCGATCCCGGCGACCTCGACGCGGCCTGCCGTCGGCCGGTAGAGCCCGGCGATGAGCTTCACCGTGGTCGTCTTGCCGGAGCCGTTGGGGCCGATGAGCCCGTAGACCTCGCCGGGGGCGACCGAGAGGGAGAGGTCGTCGACGGCGCGCTGGGTGGTGAACTGTTTGGTGAGGTGCTGGAGACGGAGCAGGGGCCCGTTCAGCGTCGCGCCGAGGGCCCCGCTCCGCCCCTGGTCAGGCACCTACGTTCCCGACCGCCGCTCGAACTTCGTCTTCCACTCCTTGTTGAGGTCCTCGACGCCGGGGATGTATTTGATGGTCGACCAGGTCGCCCGGGCCGCCCCCCGCATGGCGTAGTAGAGGGTCTCGCTGATCTCGTCCTCGGTGGCGCCGGCTTGCTTCGCAGCCGCGAAGCGTCCCGGCACTCAGGAGGTGCAGCCGGCGGCCGCCATCGCCGCCAGCGCCACGAGCTGCATCGTCTTGGGGTCGAGCGCGCCTTCTCGGTAGAACAGGCCCGCGAACTCCTTCATCTCGGCCATCGAATCGCCTCCTGCTCGGGAATATCCAACGCTCGACCATTATACGGCCCCGGACATTGGTCGGTCGCCGGGTAGACCAATTGGCGCTTGACCGAGGTGATTTTTAGCCGAAAATGGTTGGTTGAGGCGACCTATGCAGATCGCGCTCGACCGCAGCAAACCGGTCCCGTTGGCGCGCCAGATCCAGGCGCACCTCGAGCGGCTCGTCCGCGACGGCCTTCTGCTGCCCGGGATGAAGCTGCCCGCCACCCGGGAGCTGGCCCGGGCCCTGGGCGTGAACCGCGCGACCGTGGTGCTCGCCTACGAGGAGCTGGTCGCCGCGGGCGCCGCGCGGTCCCACGTGGGGCAGGGCACGTTCATCGCCGAGCGCGCCGGGGACCACGGGCGGCCGGCCGCCCCCGAGAGCGCCCCGCGGCCGCCCATCAATTGGTCGGGGCTCTTCTCGCGCAGCGCCCGGATCGTCGAGACCGAGGACAATCGCCGCCGGGCGCTGGTGCCGCCGAGCGGGCTGCCGGCGGCGGTGATCTCCTTCGCCGGCGGCATGCCCGACAGCGGCCTCTTCCCGACCGACGCCTTTCGGCGGGCCCTCAACGAGGTGGTGCGGGACGAGGGTGAGGTGCTGCTCCAGTACTCGCCGGTGGCGGGCTACGCCCCCCTCCGGCAATACCTGTCCACCTACCTCTTGCGCTTCGGGCTCGAGGCCCGACCGGACGAGATCCTGATCGTCAACGGCTCGCAGCAGGGCTTCGACCTGATCGCCCGCACGCTCGTCGATCCCGGCGACTTCGTCGCGATCGAGCAGCCGACCTACCCGCGGGCCGTGCAGGTCTTCCGCGCGTTCGGCGCCCAGCTCCTCACCGTGCCGTGGCAGGCCGATGGGCCCCAGGCCGAGGTGTTCGAGCGGCTGCTCGAGCGTCACGCGCCGAAGCTCTTCTACTGCCAGCCGACCTGCCACAACCCCACGGGCCTGGCCATGGGCGCAGAGACCTCTCGCCGGCTGCTGGCCGCGGCGGCGCGCCATCAGGTGCCGATCGTGGAGGACGGCTTCGATCCCAGCCTGTACTACGGCGAGCGGCCGCCGGGGCCGCTCAAGGCGCAGGACCACGACGGGCTCGTGATCTACATCGGGACGTTCTCCAAGATCCTCTTCCCGGGGCTGCGCCTGGGCTGGCTGCTGGCGCCGCCCCCCGTCATCGAGCGGCTCGCCGCCGCCAAGCAGCTGGCCGACCTGCACACGAGCGCCCTGCTCCAGGCGGCGGTCCACCGGTTCTGCGAGCGGCGGCTGCTCGATCGTCACGTCGCGCGCGTCGCCCGCGAGTACGGCCGCCGCCGCGCGCTGCTGCTGGGAGCGCTGGAGCGACGCATGCCGGAGAGCGTGACCTGGACCGAGCCTCAGGGCGGGTTCTCGCTGCTGGTGACCCTGCCGCCCGGGCTCGACGCCGCGGCGCTGCTCCCCCGCGCGGCCGCGCGCGGAGTGGCGTTCACGCCGGGGGCCGCCTTCTTCCTGGAGGGCGGCGAGCGCACGCTCCGGCTGTCATTTTCGTCGGTGCCCGCCGCGCGGATCGACGAGGGGATCCGGCGGCTGGCCGAGGTGGTCAGAGACAGCTTGAAGCGCCCGGCGCCGCGCCCGCGGTCGGAAGGCGTGACGGTGCCGCTGGTCTGACGGTAAGCGGGGCAACGCAGCCGCACGACGGCGTAAGGAGACACGACATGACGGAGCTGAACGGGTTGCGCATCGCGGATCGCAAGCACATCGGCCTCGCCGAGATGCTCAAGGGCGGGGTCATCATGGACGTGACGAATGCCGAGCAGGCCAAGATCGCCGAGGAGGCGGGGGCGGCGGCGGTGATGGCGCTCGAGCGCGTGCCCGCCGATATTCGAAAAGAGGGCGGTGTGGCCCGCATGGCGTCCGTGAAGAAGATCAAGGAGATTCAGGCTACCGTCACCATCCCGGTCATGGCCAAGTGCCGGATCGGTCACTTCGTCGAGGCCCAAATCCTGGAATCGCTCGCGGTCGATTTCATCGACGAGTCCGAGGTCCTCACGCCGGCCGACGAGCACTTCCACGTGGACAAGTTCGCGTTCCGGGTGCCCTTCGTCTGCGGGGCGCGCGACCTGGGGGAGGCGCTGCGCCGCATCGGCGAGGGCGCGGCCATGATCCGCACGAAGGGCGAGGCCGGTTCCGGCAACATCGTGGAGGCGGTGCGCCACATGCGCGCGCTGACCAGCGGCATCCGGCGGCTGACGACACTCGCGCCCGAGGAGCTGATGACGGAGGCTAAGAACCTGGGCGCGCCCTACGAGCTGGTCGGCTCGGTGCGCAAGCACGGACGGCTGCCCGTCCCGAATTTCTCGGCCGGGGGCATCGCCACGCCCGCCGACGCGGCGCTGATGATGCAGCTCGGCGCCGAAGCGGTCTTCGTCGGCTCGGGCATCTTCAAGTCGAGCGACCCCCCCAAGCGGGCCAAGGCCATCGTCCAGGCCACGACGCACTACAAGGATCCGGACGTCCTGGCCCGGGTCAGCGAGGAGCTGGGCGAGGCCATGGTGGGGCTGGAGACGTCGAAGCTGACGAAAGAGGAGTTGCTGCAGACGCGAGGGTGGTAGGGCGTGAGGTCGGATCCATGAAGATCGGAGTGCTGGCGCTGCAGGGCGATTTCGCCCTGCACGAAAAGGCGCTCGCCCGGTGCGACGTCGCGTCGGTCGAGGTGCGCAAGCCCGAAGAACTGGCCGACGTGGACGGCCTCATCATCCCCGGCGGCGAGAGCACGACCCTGCTGCACCTGATGGAGGAATGGGCGTTCGTGCCGGCGCTCGAGAAGTTCCACGCCGCCGGCAAGCCCATCTTCGGCACCTGCGCCGGACTCATCGTGCTGGCCCGGGACGTGGAACGCCCGCGGCAGTTCTCCTTCGGCTTCATCGACGTCGGCGTCGAGCGCAACGCCTACGGCCGGCAGCGGGAGTCGTTCGAGGCGCCGGGGCTGGCCGTCCTCGACGGTAAGCCGACGCCCATCGATATGATCTTCATCCGGGCCCCGCGGATCCGCCGGGTGGGAGCGGGCGTGGAGACGCTGGCGACGTATCAGGAGGAGCCGGTGCTGGCGCGTCAGGGCAGCGTCCTGGTGGGGACCTTCCATCCCGAGCTCACGGACAACCCCGCCGTGCACCGCTACTTCTGCGGCATGGTTTTGCGAGCCGCAGGACGTCCCGGGGCTGGGGCCCTGCCGTCCGAGGCGAGCCGATGAACGAAATCGCCAAAGTGGGGGAGCGGCCCCGGTGATCTTCCACGATCACTACACGTCGATTCCGCCGGCGGAGATCGACCGCTTCGTCCAGGCGCAGGAGCTGGGCCGGCTGATCACGGTCGGCGAGGACGGCACGCCCCACCTCGGCCTCTACCCGTTTGTCCACGCGGGCGACGCCGTCGACCTGCACCTGGTGCGGCGCGACGAGCAGATCGCCGACCTCAAGGCGCGTCCGCGCTGCCTGTTCGAGGTCGACGAGGTGCTGGCGGTGATTCCGTCGTACTGGGTGCATCCCGAATATGCCGGCTCGGCGACGGCGTATCATCGGACGGTGATCTTCGAGTGTGTGGCGACAGTGAGCGACGAGGCGGCCGCGGTCGCCGCCCAGCAGCTACGGCTGCTGGCCCGCTATCAGCCGGAGGGCGGCTTCCGCGCGCTGGCCGTCGACGACCCCCTCTATCGGGGCGCTCTGGCCCAGCTGGCCGCCGTCCGGCTGGAGATCACGCGGCGGCGCACCAAATTCAAGCTGGGGCAAAACCGGCCGATCGACGCGCGTCGGCGCGTCATCGCCGAGCTCCGCAAACGGGGCCGGCCGTACGATGCGCGCGCCGCCGACGCGCTGGAGTGGACGATCAACGGGCCGGGAGGATGACGCGATGAACGTGGCTGCCAACGGCATCAACGTCAACTACACGCTGGACGGGCCGGCCGCCGCGCCCGTCGTCACGCTGAGCCATTCGCTGGCGGCGGACCTCGGCATGTGGAACCCCCAGATGGCGGCGCTGACCGCGCGCTTCCGAGTGCTCCGGTACGATACCCGCGGTCATGGCGCCACCGACGTGCCGGCGGGACCGTATACGCTGGAGCGGCTGGCCGATGACGCGTTGGGGCTGCTGACGGCGCTGGGCATCCCGAAGACCCACTGGATTGGCCTCAGCATGGGCGGCATGATCGGCCAGACGCTGGCCCTCAAGGCGCCGGAGAGGCTCGCAAGCCTCCTGCTCTGCGACACGTCGAGCCGCGTGCCCACCGAGGCCAAGCCGATGTGGGACGAGCGCATCCGCGTCGCCGAGACGCAGGGCATGGAGCCGCTGGTGGAGCCCACGATCGGCCGCTGGTTCACGGCGCCGTTCCGCGAGCGGCGTCCCGACGTCATCGAGCGGGTGCGCGCGATGATCCGCGCGACCAATCCGCGCGGGTACGCGGGCTGCTGCCATGCGATCGCCGGGCTGAACCTGACGGATCGCCTCAGCGCAATCCGCGTGCCCACGCTGGTCGTGGTGGGGGAGGATGATCCCGGCACGCCGGTCGCCGCCGCACGTGTGATCCACGAGCAGATCAAGGGCTCCGAGCTGACGATCATCCCCTCGGCCTCGCACCTGTCGAACATGGAGCAGCCCGAGGCTTTCACGGCGGCGGTGAGCGGTTTCCTGAGCAAGGTTCGGTAGAGACAAAGCGCTTGACAAGCGGTCGTGGTAACAGCATAGTTTGGTCAGACCAGCGGACCAGTTGCACCCCGGGAGCCTGTCGGTCGAGGAGGGGCACGCATGTCGGCGTTGATCTGCGAGGTCGTCTACCGCGGGATTTTCCAGAAGAACCTGGCGTCGCGCATCACGCGCGGCATCGTGCTGTCGGCGCGCAAATCCGGCCGCTGGGGCATCGCCTTCGGCCGCTACGGAGACAGCCCGCAGCGCAACGGCATTCCCGCCAAAGACTTCGCCATCGTCGCCGACACCAAGGAAGAGCTCGAGCAGAACATGGCCCGCTACGAGCCCAAGCATGTGGACGTGACGATCTGCGTCGACGACACGTTGGCCAAGGGCGTGGAGTCGTGGGCCTGGTACGGATTGCAGCCGATCAACCGGCTGACGCTCCCCAACGGCACCCTCCTCATGACGTCGCTCCAGCCCTTCGAGGATCTCCTGCGGGACATCCATAAAAAGGACGAGCCCTACACGCTTGCCGTGATCCGCGCCCGGGCGTCGTTCTCGGGGCTCTGGGTGTACAAGGAAGACCACACCGAGGTCCGGATCCTCGGCGCGCTGGCCAAGATCGCCCCGGAGTTCCTCACCCTCGACGGGGTCTGCCAGGCCATCGGGGAGATGGAGTGGGGCTCCGAGCTCAAGGTGGCCTCCGTCCGCAAGGCCTACGAGCGTCTGGAGGCGCGCCAGATCCAGCCCGGGGAGGGCAACGCCGAGGTCCCGTACGCCTTCGAGCTGCCGCGCTGGTGGGAGATGCGCGAGGGCGTCACGATTCCGGCCATCCCCATCGGCAAGCCGAAGGAGGGCGGCAAGGGCTACGTCCCCGAGCGGAACCCCTACTTCAAGAAGTTCACCACGCGCACGATGCGCCCGGTGGTCGACTTCGACACCTGCGTGAAGTGCAACCTGTGCTGGATCGCCTGTCCGGACTCGTGCTTCGACGTCATGCCCGATGGCACCTTCGACGCCAACATGGAGGCCTGCTGCGGCTGCGGTGTGTGCGAGGCCGTCTGCCCGGTGGAGAGTTGCATCACCATGGTCAACGAGGCGGTCTTCGAGGACAACGCCAGCCAGTGGGACATGTGGCGGAAGGACAAGACGGCCTACAAGACCTGGCTGACCGACAAGATCACGAACAAGAAGGCGACGGTGCGCTCCCACGGCTTCCGGTTCCGCGGCCAGTACGAGGAGGAGATCAAGACGGACCTCGACGCCGGCGGCGCGGAGATCACCGCGGGGATCCCGGGCGAGAACGCCAAGCACAAGACCATCTAGCGGCTGGGAGGCGAACAAGCGATGGCGGTCGCGACAAAGACGGCTCCGGCCGTAGCGGAAGACAGGGAGCTCCTCATCTCGGGCAGCGAGGCGGTCGCCGAGGCCCTGGCCCTCGCCGACATCGACGTCGTCACGGCCTATCCGATCCGGCCCTACGACACCGTCATGCAGGCGATCGCCAAGAAGATCGCCAACGGTCAGCTGGTCGCCGAGTACATCGTGGCCGAGGGCGAGCACAGCCAGTTCGAGGTGGTCAAGCACGCCTCCACCGTCGGCGCGCGCGTGTTCTGCGGCTCGTCGGGCGTGGGCTGGGCGTACGCGATGGAGTGCCTGGTGGTCACCCCGCCCCTGCGCGTGCCGATGGTGGCGATGGTGGGCAACCGGGCGCTCGACGATCCCGGTGCCTTCGGCGTGGAGCACAACGACGCCCTGTTCGTGCGCGACCTGGGCTGGATGCTGGTGTGGATCGACAGCTCCCAGGAGGCCCTCGACACCACGCTGATCGGCTATCGCCTGGCCGAGGACCGGCGCGTGTTCCTGCCGCTGGCCATCTCCGCCGACGGCGCCTTCCTGACGCACTCGCAGGCGCTGACGCTGGTGCCGCCCAAGGCCAAGGTCGAGCGGTTCCTGCCCCCCTACAACCGCGGCGATCTCCTGCTGCACCCGGACAACCCCATCACGGTGGCGCCGCAGGCCAACGAGGACTGGGTCATCGAGATCCGGCGGCAGAACAACGAGGCGATGGCGCGGGCGGTCATCGTGATCGAGGAGGCCTACGCCGACTTCCGCACGATCTTCGGCCGCGGCCCCGAGAATCCCTGGTTCGAGGAGTACATGACCGACGACGCCGAGATCATCCTGGTCGGCATGGGCACGATCTCCCTGCCCATCAAGGTGGGGATCCGCAACATGCGCGCCCAGGGCAAGAAGGTGGGGCTGGTTCGGTTGCGGTGGTTCAGACCGTTCCCGACCGACCGGCTGGTCGCCGCTCTATCGAAGGCAAGTGTGATCGGCGTCATCGACCGCGATTATTCGTTCGGCTCGCCGTTCGGCTCGGGCGTGGTGGCTAACGAGATCCGCGCGGCGATGTACAACGCGCCCAAGCGCCCGCCGCTGGTCTCGTTCATCTGCGGCCTCGGCGGGCGAGAGGTGACGCTGGAGGACGTCTATAAGGTGACGGACCTCTGCTACAATGCCGCGAAGACCGGCAAGTCGGACACCAAGACCCACTGGCTCGGCGTTCGGGAATAGGGAGAGGCACATGCCGGAGACGACGTTCACCAACGCGACACAGGTGCTCGAGGCCTTCAAGGGCATCAAGAAGGTCACGATCGAGGAGTACTTCACGTCGGGCCATCGGACCTGCCAGGGGTGCGAGTCCGCGCTGGTCATGAAGCTGATGGTCAAGGCGGCGGGGCCGCGCACGATCGTGCTCGGCTCAACGGGCTGCATGTACGTCGCCAATACGACGTACTACACGACACCCTGGGTGGTGCCGTGGATGCACACACAGCTCGGCTCCTCCGGCGCGGCCGCCCTCGGAACTGCCGCCGGTCTCAAGGCGCTCATGCGCAAGGGCAAGATGAAGTCGGAGCCGATCAACGTCATCGCCTTCTGCGGCGACGGCGGCGGCGCCGATATGGGATTGAACGGGATCTCGGCGACGCTGACGCACAAGGAGTACAACTCCCTCATCTTGTTATACGACAACGAGTCCTACGCCAACACGGACATCCAGCTGTCGGGCCTGACGCCCTACGGAGCCCACACGACGTTCAGCCCACCCGGCTCGGTCAAGCGGCTTATCCACACGCGCTGGAAGAAGAACGTGGCCGGCATGCTGGCGGCGGGGCACACCGAGTGCCGCTACGTGGCCACGGTCTGCGCCTCCTTCGCAGTGGAGATGATGAACAAGGTCCGCCGGGCGCTAACCATCGGCGGGCCGACGTTCATCCACTCCCTCGACCCCTGCCCGAAGGGCTGGGACTACGATCCGATGCTCTCCCACGACCTGGGCGAGCTGGCGATCGAGACCGGCATCTTCCCGCTCTACGAGGTCGACGACGGCCTGCTGAAGTACTACGGCAAGACCAAGGCGATCGTCGAGGGTCGCAAGCGCAAGCCCGTCCGAGAGTACCTCCTCAAGCAGGGTCGCTTCGCTCACTTCACGGAGGAGGACCTCGCCTACTTCCAGGCCAAGGTCGACGAGATGTGGGAGAAGTGGGAGATTCCGGGCGTGGTGCCGTTCAAGCGGCTGGAAGCTGCCAAGGCCGCCCTCGAAGTCAAGTAGCCTCGGGAGCGTGATCGGTACTTGGGTCGCCGGCGGGGCCGGGCGCGGAACGGCGCTCGGTCCCGCCGCGTTTTATCGGTAACTCGTCGCACCGCTAGGAGGACCATCTATGACGCACCTCACCCGCACTCCGCTGGGTTGGCTCACCCTCCTCGTCCTGCTCGTCGCGGCGACGCCGGTCCAGGCCGCCTGGGAGCCGACCAAGCCCATCGAGTTCGTCATCCCCGCCGGGACCGGCGGCGGCGCCGACCAGATGGCGCGGCTCATCGCCGGCATCGCCGAAAAGCACAAATTGACGCCGCGGCCGATCATCGTCGTGAACAAGGCGGGTGGGGCGGGCGCCGAGGGCTTCCTGCACGTCAAGGGCAAGAAGGGCGACGCCCATACGATCATCATTACCCTGTCGAACCTGTTCACCACGCCGCTGCACACCGGCGTGCCGTTCAGCTGGCACGACCTCACTCCGATCGCCCGCCTGGCCCTGGACCAGTTCATCCTCTGGGTCAACGCGGAAACGCCGTACAAGACGGCCAGGGAGTACATCAACGCGGTCAAGGGCAAGCAATGCAAGGAGCGTGAGGGCGGGCAATGCATCATGGGCGGCACCGGCTCGGCCCAGGAGGACCAGATCATCACCATCCAGCTCGAGCAGGCCCTCGGGCTGAAGTTCACCTACGTGCCCTTCAAGGGGGGCGGCGAGGTGTGCGTGAACCTGGTGGGCAAGCACGTGGACTCGACGGTGAACAACCCGATCGAGTGCGTGAGCCACTGGAGGGCGGGCCGCGTGCGGCCGCTGGCGGTCTTCGACACCGCGCGCATTCCGGAGGCGGACTGGAAGGACATCCCCACGGTGAAGGAGGCGCTTGGCGTCGACATCCATTACCTGATGCTGCGCGGGATCTTCGGCGCCCCCGACATGCCCAAGGAAGCGGTCGAGTGGTACGTCGGATTCCTCAAGAAAATCTACGACACGCCGGACTTCAAGGACTATCTCAAGCAGGGGGCGCTCAAGCCGGCGTTCGCGACGGGCGCCGAGTACGTCAAGTGGGTCGAGGAGAACGAGAAGCTGCACCGCGAGCTGATGGCGAAGGGCGGTCTCCTCAAGAAGTAGGATGCGCGTCGCCGATCTCGTGACGGCCGTCGTCCTGATGGCCCTGGGCGGGCTGGCGCTCGGCGACTCGCTCCGCCTCGGCATCGGTTGGGGGACGGACGGGCCCCAGAGCGGATTCTTCCCGTTCTGGCTCGCCGTCATCATGAACGCGGCGTGCGTCGTGATTTTCGTGCAGGTGCTGCGACGGCCGGCGACCAAACCCTTCGTCAGCCGCCGGCAGATCGGCCCGGTGCTGGCGGTCCTCTGGCCGGCCACCGCCGCCGTCGCGCTGATGCACGTTGTCGGCCTCTATGTGGCGGCCGCCCTCTACATGGGCTTCTACATGCGCTGGGTGGGCCACAATCGCTGGCGCGCGGTGATCCCGCTGGCGATCGGCGTTCCCGTCGTCGCGTTCCTGGTCTTCGAGATGTGGTTCCTGGTGCCGATGCCCAAGGGACCCCTCGAAGCCTGGCTGGGATACTGAGCGGTGGGCCTCGAGAACCTCTTCTTCGGCTTTCAGATCGCCATCACGCCGTTCAACCTCTTCATGGCCGTCGTGGGCATCACGTTGGGGACCATTATCGGCGTGCTCCCGGGGCTGGGCGGCGCCAACGGCGTCGCCATCCTGCTGCCGCTGACCTTCACGATGCCGCCGACATCCGCCATCATTCTCTTGACCTCGCTCTACTGGGGCGCCCTCTTCGGCGGCGCCATCACGTCGGTGCTGTTCAACATCCCCGGGGAGCCGTGGTCGGTGGCCACCACCTTCGACGGCTACCCGCTGGCGCGGCAGGGCCAGGGGGGCCAGGCGCTGACCGCGGCGTTCACCTCCTCGTTCGTCGGCGCGTTCTTTTCGATCGTGCTCATCACCTTCTTCGCGCCCCTCCTGGCCGAGATCGCCCTGAAGTTTGGCCCGCCGGAGTTCTTCGCCATCCAGCTCCTCACCTTTTCGAGCTTCGTCGGCCTGGGCGGCGGCAATCCGCTCAAGTCGCTGGTCTCGATCCTCATCGGATTCATCCTGGCCGCGGCCGGGCTCGACATCGTGACCGGCCAGCTGCGGATGACGTTCGGCTTCACCGAGCTGATGAAGGGCTTCGACTTCATCGTGGCCGTGATCGGGCTCTTCGGCATCGGCGAGATTCTCCTGACCGTGGAGGAGGGGCTGAGCTTCCGAGGGGCGAACGCGCGGATGAATCTCCGCGTCGTCCTCGACACCTGGAAGGTGCTGCCGCGCTACTGGCGGACGTTCGTGCGCGGCTCCTTCATCGGCTTCTGGATGGGGTTCAAGCCCGGCGGCGCCACCCCGGCCTCCTTCATGAGCTACGCCTTCGCCAAGCGGTTCTCGAAGCACGCCGACCGCTTCGGCAAGGGCGAGCTGGAGGGCGTGGTGGCGCCGGAGACGGCCGCCCATGCGGCGGGCGTGGCCGCCATGCTGCCCATGCTCACACTCGGCATTCCGGGCTCGCCGACCGCGGCGGTCATGCTGGGCGGGTTGATCATCTGGGGGCTCCAGCCGGGACCGCTGCTCTTCAAGGAAAAGCCCGACTTCGTCTGGGGCCTCATCGCCAGCATGTACACGGGGAACATCATCGGCGTGCTCATGGTGCTGGCCTTCGTTCCGTTCTTCGCGGCGATCCTGCGCGTGCCGTTCGCGATCCTCACGCCACTGATCATCGTCCTCTGCGCCATCGGCTCCTACGCCGTCCACAACAGCATGATCGACATCTGGTACATGCTGATCTTCGGCGTGGTGGGGTACGTCTTCAAGAAGCTCGACTACCCCCTGGCCCCGCTGGTGCTCGCGCTCGTGCTCGGCGATCTCGCCGAGAACGCGCTGCGCCAGAGCCTGATCATGTCCCAGGGCACGATGACGATCTTCCTGACCCGGCCGATCTCGGGCGCGATCACGGCCGTCGCGATCTTCTTCTTCCTGCTGCCGCTCATCACGCCCTGGTGGCGTCGCTGGCGGGGGTTGCCCGCCCCCGCGCCGGCGCCGCGTGAGACCTGAGCAGACCGCGGCGCGAGTATGACGGACGTCGTCACGAGTCTGGCGTTCTGGTTGGGCCTTACCCAGATCGCTTACCTCAACCTGTTGCTCTCAGGCGACAACGCTCTGGTCATCGCCCTGGCCGTGCGGGCCCTGCCCAAGCGCACGCGGTTCCTCGGTCAGATCTGGGGAGCCGCCGGGGCCGTCATGCTGCGCCTCGCGTTTCTCGGCGTCGTGATGTACCTCCTAGACGTTCCGTTTCTCCGGTTCATGGGGGGTGTGCTTCTGGTCTGGATTGCCGCGAAGCTGGTGCATTCCGAGACGGGTGTCGAGGCCGAGGTGCGTCGAGGCGCCTCCCTCTGGGAGGCGATCTGGATCATCATCGTCGCGGACGTGACGATGAGCCTCGACAACGTGCTGGCCGTCGCCGCCGCGGCGCACGGGGATTTTCTGCTGATCGTGTTCGGCATCGCACTGTCGCTGCCGATCGTCATCTGGGGCGCTGGGCTACTGGCGCGGCTGATGAATCGCCACGCGTGGATCGTGTGGTTGGGCGGCGGGATCCTCGGCAAGGTGGCGGGTGAGATGGTTCTCGAGGACCACTTCGTCCGCAACTGGCTCGGCCCAATCACCGCCCCGATCGACTATACTCTGCCCATCGGTCTCACGGTGAACCTGCATCCGTTTCCGCTCGCGCTCGGCGTGATCCTCACCGTACTCGGGTGGTGGGCCGCGCACAGGGAGAAGCGGCGCAGGAAGGTGCCCGAGAATGTGTGAGCTGCGCCATGGCTGAACGACGCCGCACCCCGCCCCCCACACCCGGAAGCGAGATAGGCATCGAGCCCATCAAGTCCACCCGCATCTACGAAGAGATCGTCCGACAGATCAAGGGGATGATCGCCGAGGGCCGACTCAAGAGCGGCGATCAGCTCCCGCCCGAACGCGACTTGGCCGAGAAGTTCGTCGTGAGTCGCACGTCCGTCCGCGAGGCGCTCCGGGCGCTGGAAAGCCTGGGGCTGGTCGAGATCCGACCCGGCGAGGGCACCTTCATCAAGAAGATCTCGGTCGAGGCGCTCATCGAGCCCCTGGCCCTGGTCATCATGTCGCAGCGCGAGGCCATCGGCGAGCTGTTCGAGGCGCGGCGCTTGCTCGAGCCCTCGATCGCCGCCCTGGCGGCCCGCCGGGCGACGCCGGACGAGCTGCAGGAGATGGAGCGGATCCTCGCGGAGCAGGCCAAGGAGGTCGCGGCCGGGCGCACCGGGCTCTCGCAGGACGGGCAGTTCCACGCGGCGATCGCCTCGGCCGCCCACAATCAGGCAATCACCCGCATCGTGCACGCCATCATGGATCTGCTCACGCAGATCCGCGAGGAATCGCTCAACACGCCGGGGCGCCCGACCCGGTCGCATCAGGATCACCGTCGCGTTCTCGAGGCGATCAGCCGGCGCGACGACGCCGCGGCTGCCCAGGCGATGCGTGATCACCTGGTGGCCGTCGAGGCGCTGGTACTGGGGCCGGGCGCCCTGGGCAAGCCGAAGGGCTCGCGCTGAGCGCCAGGGCTTGACGGTTCTCGCCGCGGCCGCGTATACTGCCTGGGCAATGGCGTCACGCACTTCGCGCATGCTGTCACTGGGCCTGATTCTCCTGGCGCTGCCGGACCTGTCCGGAGCATCCGCGAAGTAAGAAACGCGCTGGATGCCACGGGCAGGAGGCCAGGCCCGTGGCGGCAGAAGTTCGGGGGGCCACGGGTTGAGCGACCCGTGGCCCTCAGTTTTTCGGCCCGGGTGGGAGGGGACATCGTCGGTGGTGCGAGCAGTCGACGGACCGGAGAGTTTGACACTCGCGCTATGTATCCTGTAGTCTCTAAAGACTTTTTCGTATCTTCGAGGATGGCGACCCGCGCCATGGCGGAGACCTGCTCCCATGACTAAGTACGTCTACTCCTTCGGACGGGGTAAGGCTGAAGGGTCTTCTCTCATGCGGAACCTCCTCGGCGGCAAAGGATGTGAGCTCGCCGAGATGACGAACCTCGGCATCCCGGTGCCGCCGGGATTCACCATCACGACGCAGGCCTGGGCCCACTACAACCGGGCGGGACGGCGGTGGCCGGAAGGGCTGTGGGAGCAGGCGCTCGAAGGGCTCGACAAGCTCGAACAGGACGCCGGCCTGGCCTTGGGCGATCCCAAGCGCCCGCTCCTCCTCTCCGTGCGCTCCGGGGCCCGCGTCTCGATGCCCGGAATGATGGAGACGGTGCTGAACCTCGGTCTCAACGACAGCACCGTGGAGGGGCTCGCCGCCCGGACCCGCGACGAACGCTTCGCGTGGGACTGCTACCGCCGCTTCGTCTCGATGTTCGGCACCGTGGTCCTGGGGATCAAGCGGGACGCGTTCGACGAACACCTCGAGGCGGTGAAGGCGCGGCTGGGAGTGAAGAGCGATCCCGAGGTACCGGCCCACGAACTCCGGAAGCTCACCCAGACGTTCAGGGATGTCGTGAGCGGCCGCACGGGCGGGCCGTTCCCCGAGGAGCCCAAGGAGCAGTTGCGGCTGGCGATCAATGCGGTATTCGATTCCTGGTTCGCCAAGAAGGCGACCGAGTACCGGCGCATCCACGACATTCCCGCGGATTGGGGCACCGCCGTGACGGTGATGGCGATGGTGTTCGGCAACCTGGGCGAGACGTCTGGCACGGGCGTGGGCTTCACCCGCGATCCCCGCACGGGCGAGCGGCGCTTCTACGCCGAGTTCCTCGCCAGCGCCCAGGGGGAGGACGTGGTGGCCGGCATCCGGACACCCGAGCACATCGACGACCTCCGCCGGCGGATGCCCGCGGTCTACGACGATCTGCTCTCGATCGCCGACCGCCTCGAACGCCACTACAAGGACATGCAGGACATCGAGTTTACGATCCAGGAGGGGACCCTCTACCTCCTGCAGACCCGCTCGGGCAAGCGCTCGGCCCGGGCCGCCGTACGCGTCGCGGTGGACCTGGTCCGCGAAAGCGTGATCGACCAGCACACGGCGCTGCTGCGGGTACCACCCCAGGACCTGAGCCAGATCCTCCATGCCGGATTAGACGCGGCGGACAAGGCCGACGCCATCCGGCGTGGGCGGCTGCTTGCCAAGGGGCTCCCCGCCTCGCCGGGGGCGGCGGTCGGCAAGGTGGTGTTCAATGCCGACCGCGCGGTGGAATGGGCCAAGAACGGCGAGCGAGTGATCCTGGTGCGGCCGGAAACCTCGCCGGAGGACATCGCCGGAATGTATGCGGCCCAAGGCATCGTGACCGCACGCGGCGGCCGCACGTCGCATGCCGCGGTCGTGGCCGTCGGCATGGGCAAGCCGTGCGTGGTCGGGGCCGGCGGCTTGGTGGTGAGCGAGGAGCGTCGCCTCTTCGATGCCGGTGGCCGCCTCGTGCGGGAGGGCGATTTCGTCTCGGTCGACGGGACGACCGGCGAGGTGATCCTGGACGCGGTGAAGACGACCGAGCCCGGCCTTCCGGGCGAATTCGAGGAATTCCTCGCCTGGGCCGACACGTACCGAAGCCTGGGCGTGCGGGCGAACGCCGACACCCCGGAGGACGCGCGAAAGGCGCGGGAGTTCGGGGCTGAGGGGATCGGACTGGTGCGCACCGAGCACATGTTCTTCGCGGGCGACCGGATCCCGCTCGTGCGCGAGATGATCATGGCCACCGACCACGTGTCCCGGCGGGTGGCCGTCCAGAAGCTGCTGCCGTTCCAGCGGGACGACTTCGTCGGCATCTTCCGCGCGATGGACGGCCTGCCCGTCACCATCCGGCTGCTCGATCCTCCGCTGCACGAGTTCCTGGCCAATCCCAAGGAGTACCGGGAGATGCTGGAGGAGCGGGCGCGGTTGGAGGCGCTCAACATCAATCCCGATCTCAAGGCGGCGCTGGACGAGAAGCTGGCGAAGATCGACACTCTGCGCGAAGCGAACCCCATGCTCGGCCACCGGGGCTGCCGCCTCGGCATCACCTCTCCGGAGATCTACGGCATGCAGGTGCGCGCCATCATCGAGGCGGCCTGTATGGTCGCCGAGCAGGGCGTCAAGGTCGTGCCCGAGATCATGATCCCGCTGACGGGAACCGTGGGAGAGATGCGACTCACCTACGAGAACACGAAGCGGGTCGCGGACGGCGTGCTGGCCGAAATGGGTGTGCCCGTGAAGTACACCATCGGAACCATGATCGAAGTGCCGCGGGCCGCCCTCATCGCCGACAAGATCGCCGAGCATGCCGAGTTCTTCTCGTTCGGCACCAACGACCTCACGCAACTGACCTTCGGCTACAGCCGCGACGACGTCGCCAAGTTCCTGCCCGATTACCTGCAGAAGGGACTGCTGGCCCATGACCCCTTCGCGGTGCTCGACCAGGAAGGGGTCGGCGAGCTGATCCGCATCGGCATCGAGCGCGGCCGCCGCACCCGCCCCGACCTCAAGGTGGGTATCTGCGGCGAGCACGGCGGCGAGCCCTCTTCGGTCGAGTTCTGCCACCAGGTTCGCATGACCTACGTGTCCTGTTCGCCGTTCATGATCCCGATCGCCCGCCTCGCCGCCGCCCAGGCGCGGCTCCGCGAGCGCGCTGCGTCCGAAGGAGGGGCCAATGGCTAGCTTCGAAGGCGTGTTCATCCCGGTCACGACGCCCTTCCGCGGCGACGATGTCGCTCCCGACCGGCTGGCGGCGAACCTCGAGCGCTGGAACGCGACGGCGCTGGCCGGCTACGTCGTGCTCGGCTCGACGGGCGAGTTCCCCATGCTGAGCGAGGCCGAGCGGGAGCGCGTGCTGGTGGCCGCCCGCGAGGCCATTCCTAAAGCCAAGCGTTTCATCGCGGGCACCGGGACCAACTCGACCCTGCACACCGTCCGCCAGACCAAGCGGGCGGCGGAGATCGGCGCCGACGCAGCCATCGTCATCACGCCGCACTACTTCACCAAGGGGTTCAGCCGGCCGGAGGCGCAGATCCGCCACTACCTGACGGTCGCCGACGCCTCGCCGATCCCGATCATGATCTACAACTTCCCGCTGAACACCGGGATCAACCTCGAGGCCGAGACGGTTGCGAAGATCGCCGCCCACCCGAACGTGTGCGGCATCAAGGACTCCTCCGGCAACATCCCCCAGTGCGCCCAGATCATCGACCAGACGCCCAAGACCTTCGACGTCCTGGTGGGCGCGGCCTCGGCGCTGCTGCCGGCGCTCGCGATCGGGGCCGCGGGAGGCATTCTGGCGCTCGGAACGATCGCCGCGCGCGAGTTCTGCGATGTCTACGCGCTGGCCACGGCCGGCCGCTGGAACGAGGCGCGGGAGGTCGCGGCCCGGATGATGGTGGCCGACCGCGGCATCGCCGGGCGGTACGGCATCGGCGGGCTGAAGGCGGCGCTCGACCTTCAGGGATTCTACGGCGGGCCGTGCCGGGCGCCCCTGGGCACTCCCGACGGGGACGCGATCGAGGACATCAAGGAAGTGCTGGCGACCGCGGGACTGCTCTAGGAGGAATGGCCGTGAAAACGTCGGGAGCTCGCATCGTGCTCGAGTGCCTCAAGCGGGAAGGCGTGGACACCATCTTCGGCCTGCCGGGGGGCGCCGTGCTCCCGATCTACGACGCCCTCTACGACTTCGAGGGGCTCCGCCACATCCTCGTCCGGCAGGAGGCGGCGGCGGGCCACGCCGCCGAGGGGTACGCGCGGACCACCGGCAAGGTCGGCGTGTGCCTGGTGACCTCGGGTCCTGCGGCCACGAATCTGGTCACCGCCCTCCAGGACGCCTCCATGGACTCCATCCCCATCGTCGCCCTCACCGGGCAGGTGCCCACGCATCTCATCGGCAACGACGCGTTCCAGGAGGCCGACAACTGCGGCATCACCCGGCCCTGCACGAAGCACAACTTCCTGGTGAAGGACGGCAAGGACCTGGGCCCGATCATCCGCGAGGCCTTCCACATCGCCGCCACCGGCCGCCCGGGGCCGGTGCACATCGATCTGCCCAAGGACATCCTGGTGAAGGAGGCGGAGCTGATCTGGCCGGACAAGGTCCAGCTCCGCTCCTACAACCCGAACTACGACGGCCATCCGGGGCAGATCAAGAAGGCCGCCCGTCTCATGGTGCAGGCACACCGGCCGGTGCTCTACGTGGGAGGCGGCGTGATCTCATCCGGTGCTCACGCGGAGCTGCTGGAGCTGGCCGAGCTGACCCAGATCCCGCTGACCACCACCCTCATGGGCCTGGGCGCCTTCCCGTCCGAGCACCCCCTCTCGCTGGAGATGCTGGGGATGCACGGGACCTACTACGCCAACATGGCCGTCCACGCCTCGGACGTGCTCGTCGCCATCGGCGCGCGCTTCGACGACCGGGTGACGGGCAAGGTCGAGCTCTTCGCCCCCGAGGCCGAGATCATCCACATCGACATCGATCCCTCGTCGATCTCCAAGAACATCCAGGTGCACGTGCCGATCGTGGGGGATTGCCGGCGGGTGCTGCGCGCCCTCATCGACGCCGTCCGGGAAGAGATGCGCGACGAGGTGCCCTCCCTGGCCCGGGAGGCGCGCACGCAGTGGCTCGCCCAAATCGCCCAATGGCGGGAGAAGCAGCCACTCCGCTACGAGTGGGACGACCAGCTCATCAAGCCCCAGTACGTCATGCAGGAGATCTCCAACCTCACCCGCGGGGAGGCCTACGTCGTGACCGGCGTGGGCCAGCACCAGATGTGGGCGGCGCAGTACTACAAGTTCAAGTACCCGCGGCGGTGGTGCACCTCGGGCGGCCTCGGCACCATGGGCTACGGCTTGCCGACGGCGATGGGCGTGGCGGCGGCCCATCCGGGCGCGCTGGTCGTCAACATCGACGGCGACGGCTCGTTCGTGATGAACAGCCAGGAGCTGGCCACCTGCTACGACTACAACCTGCCCGTCAAGACGATCATCATCAACAACGGCGGCCACGGCATGGTGCGCCAGTGGCAGGAGATCATCTACAAGGGGCGCTTCTTCGCGGTCGACCTCGACCGCAGTCCGGACTTCGTCAAGCTGGCCGAGGCCTACGGCTGCGTGGGCCTCCGTGCCAGCAGGCCCTCCGAGGTGGTGCCGGCCCTGGAGAAGGCCTTCTCCACGCCCGGGCCGGTGGTGGTGGACGTCGTCGTCGACAAGTGGGAGTACGTGTTCCCCATGGTGCCGGCGGGAGGGGCCAACAAGGACATGATCCTCGATCGACCCAACAAGGCGGTGAAGGACAATGCCGCCAAGTCGCAGACGGGGTTCTGAGATGCAGAACGGAGGCGAGCCGCGCCAGCACACGATCGCGGTCCTCGTCGAGAACCGGTTCGGTGTGCTCTCGCGGGTGGCCGGGCTCTTCTCGGCGCGGGGCTACAACATCGAGAGCCTCTCGGTGGGTGAGACGCTCGACCCCAGCGTCAGCCGCATGACGATCGTGGTCCACGGCGACGAGTTCGTGATCGAGCAGGTGATGAAGCAGCTCCACAAGCTCATCGACGTGATCAAGGTCTCCGACCTCACCGACGACGACCACGTCGAGCGCGAGCTCATGTTGATCCGCGTCAACGCCGAGCCCCAGCACCGCGCGGAGATCATGCGGACGGCCGACATCTTCCGCGCCAAGATCGTCGACGTCACGCCCTCGAGCTTCACGATCGAGGCGACGGGGGACGAGGGCAAGCTCGAAGCCCTGGCGGAGCTGCTCCGGCCCATGGGGATCCAGGAGCTGGTGCGGACCGGAAAGGTCGCCATCGCGCGCGGACCCAAGACGCGCGCGCGCAAGGCGGCGGGGGAAGGGGCGCGACGCGCGCGCATCTCGGACGACCCGCGCGTCATAGGATTCGCCGACTGACGTCCATCATCACCAGGAAAGGAACCCAAGCGCGATGCCGGCACGAATCTACTATGACCAGGACGCCGATCTCGGGCTCATCAAGGGCAAGAAGATCGCGATCATCGGCTACGGCAGCCAGGGCCACGCCCATGCGCTCAACCTGAAGGACTCCGGCCAGAACGTCGTGGTGGGCCTCTACAAGGGCTCCAAGAGCTGGGCCAAGGCCGAGAAGGACGGCCTGCGGGTGGCCACCGTGGCCGAGGCCGCCCAGATGGCCGACATCGTCATGATCCTGCTGCCGGACCAGGCCCACCGGACCACCTACGAGGAGTCGATCAAAGGGGCGCTGGCCAAGGGCAAGATGTTGATGGTGGCGCACGGCTTCAGCATCCACTTCAACCAGGTGGTGCCGCCGCCCGACGTGGACGTCTCCATGATCGCCCCCAAGGCGCCCGGGCACGTCATGCGCGACCTGTTCACGCAGGGGCCCGGCGTGCCGGCCCTCCTGGCCGTGCAGCAGGACGTGTCGGGCAAGGCGAAAGAGATCGCGCTGGCCTACGCCAAGGGGGTCGGTTGTACCCGCGCCGGGGTCATCGAGACCACGTTCAGAGAAGAAACAGAAACGGACCTCTTTGGAGAACAAACGACTCTCTGTGGCGGCATCTCCCATCTTATTAAGGGCGCCTTCGAGACGCTGGTGGAGGCCGGCTACCAGCCCGAGGTCGCTTACTTCGAGTGCATGCACGAGATGAAGCTGATCGTCGACCTCTTCTACCAGGGCGGGCTGGCCTACATGCGCTACTCCGTCTCCGACACCGCCGAGTACGGCGACTACACGCGGGGGCCGCGCATCGTCAGCCAGGAAACGAAGGCGGAGATGAAGAAGATCCTGGTCGAGATCCAGTCGGGCCAGTTCGCCCGCGAATGGGTGCTGGAGAACCAGGCCAACCGGGCGAGCTTCCTGGCCATGCGCAAGCGGGACGCCGAGCACCCCATCGAGGAAGTCGGCAAGCGGCTCCGGGCGATGATGTCCTGGATCAAGCCGCCGCGGATGTAGGGCGCCGATGAGGCTCCCGGTCGTCCGCGAGGGCTGGCCCTTCATCCTGGGACCGGCGGTGATTGCCGGCGGGCTGTGGCTCGCCGGCCGACGGCGCCTGGCCCTGCCGTTCGCCGCGGCCTCGCTGGCCTCGCTCGGCTTCTTCCGCGATCCCGAGCGGGAGGTGTCTGCGCTGCCCAACGCGGTCCTGGCCCCGGCCGACGGCACGGTGACCGAGGTCGTCGAGGACGCGGACGAGTTCGTCGGGCCCGCCGTGCGCGTATCGATCTTCCTCTCGCCGCTGGACGTCCACGTCAACCGTGCCCCCATCGGCGGCCTGGTGGTGCGGACGGTCTACACGCCGGGGCAGTTCCTGGCCGCCTACCGGCCGGAGGTGGGAACCGTCAACGAGCGCTGCGCGATTCACCTCCAGGGCGAGACCGCGCGGGTGACGGTCGTTCAGATCGCGGGCGTGGTGGCGCGGCGCATCGTCTGCCGGGTGGGCGCCGGCGACAAGGTGGCGGCGGGCCAGCGCTTCGGGATGATCCGCTTCGGATCGCGCACCGACTGCTACATGCCCAAGGGCACCGAGGTCCGCGTGAGCCCCGCCGATCGCGTCATCGCCGGCGTCACGGTGATCGGAGAGATGCGGGCATGATACGGCGTCCGGGGCGCGGGCCGAGGCGGCGACGCTGGCAGGAGCTGCGGGAGAAGCGCCGCCGCGGAATGTTTCTGCTGCCGAGCCTGCTCACCACCGGCAACCTCTTCTGCGGCTTCTTCGCCCTGCTGCTGACGGCCGGCCACCGGTACCAGGAGGCGGCGCTGGCGATCTTCGTGGCGATGATCATGGACCTGCTCGACGGGCGGGTGGCCCGCCTGATGAAGGTGACCAGCCAGTTCGGCGTCGAGTTCGACTCGCTGGCCGACGTGGTGTCGTTCTGCGTGGCGCCCGCCTTCCTGCTCTACACCTTCGCCCTCCGCGACCTGGGACGGCCGGCATGGTTCGGCGCCTTTCTCTTCGTGATCTGCGGGGCGCTGCGGCTGGCCCGCTTCAACGTCCAGACCGGCACCGCCGATCGACGATTCTTCATCGGGCTGTCGACCCCGGCCGGCGCCGGCATCGTCGCCTCCAGCGCGTTGCTGCTCAACGGCGCCGCGCTCCCCCGGGGCGTGCAGCTGGCGCTGGCCGTCGAGGCCTACGCGGTGGCGCTCCTGATGGTCTCCACCTTCCGCTATTGGAGCTTCAAGGAGTTCGAGTTCGCGCGGCGGCGGCCGCTGCAGACCCTCCTGGTGCTGGTGCTGGCCGTCATGATCGTGGCCACCAACCACGAGCTGTTTCTGTTCCTGCTCTTTTCCGGGTACGCGCTCTCGGGTCCGGTGCGCCGGCTGATCGTCGGGCGACCGGTGGTGACGGCGCCCGCCGACCTGGGAACCAGGGAAGTTCACTGAGAAGGGGAGGACGTATGGATCGCGTCATTATCTTCGATACGACGCTGCGGGACGGCGAGCAGGCCCCGGGGTTCTCCATGAACACGATGGAGAAGCTGGAGATGGCCCGCCAGCTGGCTCGCCTCAACGTGGACGTCATCGAAGCCGGGTTCCCGATCTCGTCGGAGGACGATTTCGGGGCGACCCGCGAGGTGGCCCGGCAGGTGGGGACGCTGGAGGGGGCGCCCGTCATCTGCGGCCTCTCCCGCGTCGGCCTCGCCGACATCGACCGCTCCTGGGAGGCGGTGAAGTACGCGCGGCGGCCGCGCATCCACACCTTCGTGGCGACGTCCGACATCCACCTGAAGTACAAGCTGCGCAAGTCGCGCGCGGAGGTCCTGAAGGCGGCGGTGGAGGCGGTCCGGCACGCCCGCGGCTACTGCCAGGACGTCGAGTTCTCGCCCGAGGACGCGTCGCGGTCGGACTTCGACTACATGTGCGACGTGCTCTCGGCCGTCATCGACGCGGGGGCGGCCACCATCAACATCCCCGACACCGTGGGCTATGCCATCCCCCGGGAGTGGGGCGAGCGCATCGCCCGCCTCCGGGAAACGGTCCACGGGATCGACCGGGTGATTCTCTCCGTCCACTGCCACAACGATCTCGGCCAGGCCGTGGCCAACTCGCTGACGGCGCTCATGAACGGCGCCCGCCAGGTGGAGTGCACCATCAACGGGATCGGGGAGCGCGCGGGCAACGCCTCGCTCGAAGAGATCGTCATGGCCCTCAAGACCCGCAAGGATTTCTTCGGCGTGGAGACGCGCGTGAAGACCGACGAGATCTTCAGGACCTCCCGCCTGCTCTCGCACATCACCGGCGTTCACGTCCAGCCCAACAAGGCGATCGTCGGTGAAAACGCCTTCGCCCACGAGGCGGGGATCCACCAGGACGGCGTGCTCAAGGAGAAGCTCACCTACGAGATCATGCGGCCGGAGGACATCGGGCGGGCGTCCAACAAGCTGGTGCTGGGCAAGCACTCCGGACGCCACGCGCTGGCCGCGCGTCTGAAAGACCTGGGGTTCGAGCTGGCCGGCCCCGAGCTGGACGGGGCCTTCAAGAAGTTCAAGGACCTGGCCGATCGGAAGAAGGAGGTCTACGACGAGGACCTGCTCGCCATCGTCACCGACGAGGCGACGAAGATCCCCGAGACCTACGAGCTCGACTACCTCCACGTCATCAGCGGCACCGGCGTGGTGCCGTCGGCCACGGTGCGCCTGCGCAAAGAGGGGCAGGTCTTCCAGGACTCCGGGGTCGGGGATGGGCCGGTGGACGCGGCCCTGGCCGCCATCGACGCCATCACCGGCCTGAAGGGGCGGCTGCAAGACTACGCGCTCCGGGCGGCGACGTCGGGCAGGGACGCGATCGGGGAGGTGTCGATGAAGGTCGACTTCGATGGGACCGTCGTGTCCGGCAAGGGGGCGTCGACCGATGTCATCGAAGCCAGCGCCCGCGCCTACCTCAAGGCGCTCAACCGGATGATGCACGCCAGCACGCAGCGCACGAAGGAAGTGGGACCATAGCCGGGAGACGGCCGATGCCGATGACGATTACCGAGAAGATTCTCGCCGACCACGCCGGCAAGCGCGAGGTCCGTCCGGGGGAAAAGGGCCTGACGCCGCGATGACGACCTACCGCGTCGCGGTGCTTCCGGGCGACGGCATCGGTCAGGAGGTGATTCCTGAAGCGACGCGGGTGCTGCAGGCGGTGGCCAAGGGCGCCGGGATCGGCTTCGAGTTCGAGCAAGGGCTCGTCGGCGGGGCCGCCCTCGACGCGACGGGCACGCCGCTGCCATCCGCCACCCTGACGCTGTGTCGGGAGGCCCACGCGATCCTCTTCGGCGCGGTCGGCGGGCCGAAGTGGGACGGAGCTCCCCAGGAGCAGCGCCCCGAGCGGGGCCTGCTGGCCATCCGCAAGGAGCTGGACCTCTACGCCAACCTCCGGCCGGCCCGGTGCTTCCCCATGCTGGTGGAGGCCTCGCCGCTGAAGCGCTCGGTGGTCGAGGGAACGGACATCATGGTGGTCCGCGAGCTGACGGGCGGCCTCTACTTCGGCGAGCCGCGGGGCGTGGAGTACTTCGCCGACGGCGGCGCCCGCGCCATCAACACGATGGCCTACACTTCGCGCGAGATCGAGCGCGTGGCGCGCGTCGGCTTCGACGTGGCCCGCCGCCGGCGGCGGCGCCTGGCGTCGGTCGACAAGGCCAATGTGCTGGTCGTCTCCCAGCTGTGGCGGGACGTGGTGACGAAGATTGCCCGCGACTACCCGGACGTCACGCTGGAGCACGTGCTGGTCGACAACTGCGCCATGGCGCTGGTCCACAAGCCGACCCACTTCGACACGATCGTGACCGAAAACACCTTCGGTGATATTTTGTCAGATGAGGCCGCGATTCTGGCCGGATCGATGGGCATGCTGCCCTCGGCGTCTTTAGGCCTCGCGGGGGCGGGGGGCGGCGCGGTGGGGCTGTACGAACCCGTGCACGGGACCGCACCGGACATCGCGGGCCAGGGGATCGCCAACCCGATCGCCGCGATCCTGTCGGCCGCGATGCTCCTGCGGTACTCGTTGGACCGGGCCGGGGACGCCGACCGGGTGGAAACCGCGGTCCTGCGCGTCCTGGAAAAGGGGCACCGCACGCGGGACATCACGCCGGCAGGCACCGGCACGGTCGGTACACGGCAGATGAGCGATCTCATCGTGAGAGAAGTGGAGGCTCAATACTGATGGCAGCGGGTGTGGCGGTGGCGGTGGTTGGCGCCACGGGCGCGGCGGGGCGGACGACGCTCCGCGTCCTGGAGGAGCGGAAATTCCCGATCCGCGAACTTCGCTGCTTCGCCTCCCTGCGCTCAGTGGGCACGACGGTCACCTTCCGGGGCGAGCCCATCACGGTCCAGCGGGTCGAGGCCCCCGCCTTCAGGGGCCTGGACATCGTGTTCTGCTCGGCGGGTTCGGCGCAGTCGAAGGAGTTCGTGCCGATGATCCGCCGGGCGGGGGCGGTGGTCATCGACAAGTCGAGCGCTTTCCGGATGGACCCCCAGGTGCCGCTGGTCGTGCCCGAGATCAACGGTCAGGAGGCCAAGACGCACCAGGGGATCCTGGCCGTTCCCAACTGCACGACGATCGTCACGGTGCTGCCGCTCAAGCCGCTCCACGACGCCGGCCGGCTGCGCCGGGTGGTGGCGACGAGCTTCCAGTCGGCGTCGGGCGCCGGCGTCAAGGGCATCGAGGACCTCCGCCAGCAGACCCTCGCCTGGGCTCGGGGTGAGCCGATCGTGCCACGGCACTTCCCGCATCAGCTGGCTTTCAACCTCATCCCGCACATCGACCGGTTCGGACCCGACGGCTACACGGGCGAGGAGATGAAGCTGGTCAACGAGGCGCGGAAGATTCTGGCGCTGCCCGATCTGCAGATCTCGCCGACGACCGTGCGGGTGCCCGTGTTCACCTGCCACTCCGTGGCCGTCAACGTCGAGACGGAGGCGAAGATCACCGCCGAGCGGGCGCGCGAGCTGTTCGCGCGGTTCCCGGGGCTCAAGCTCTGGGACGAGCCGGCCGAGCACCGGTACCCGATGCCCATCCTCGTCGAAGGCCAGGACGACTGCTACGTCGGCCGGATCCGCGAGGATCTCTCGCACCCGCGCGGCCTGGCCTTCTGGGTGGTGGGCGACCAGCTGCGCAAAGGCGCAGCGACGAACGCGGTGCAGATCGCGGAGCTGCTGGTCCGCACGTAACCGGGAGGAGGTGGCGAAGCCCATCGGCCTCAGGCGCTACTACCACCGGCACTTCGGCTATCACACCCGCTTTCACATCGCGGTCGTCCTGACGATCATCGTCGTGGCTTACGCGGTGGTTCCCAGCGTCGCCCGGTTCGTGGGCGCGATCGGCGGTTACGACCCCCAGGACTACCAGCCCAAGGACTTCGCCCGCCAGAGCTGGCTCGACGACAAAGGGCGCATGGTGGGTCTGGCCCACGTGCCCATGCACCTGATCGTCAACGTCCTCCTCTTTCTCCTGGTCGCGCTCGTCTGGCTGGGGCTGGTGCCGCCCGGGGCGTCCCGGCGTCGCTAAGTCCACTCACGCCGTCGACACGGGTCCTTCGTCTGGTGCTGTCGTATGACGGCACCGCCTACGCCGGGTGGCAGGTCCAGCCCACGCTGCCCACCGTGCAGGGGCTCCTCGTCGCGGTGGCGCGGAAGCTCCTGGGTCCGGCCACGCGCGTCACCGGCGCCAGCCGCACTGATGCCGGCGTCCATGCGCTGCGCCAGGTCGCCTCGCTGACGACGGAGGCCACGCTGCCGCCGGCGGCCGTCATGGGCGCGCTCAATGCCGCGCTGCCCCCGGACATCCGCATCGCCGGAGCGGCCGAGGCGGACGCCGGTTTCAACGCGCGGCGCGCCGCTGTCGGCAAGCGCTACGCCTATCTCATCGACAACCGGCCGGTGGCGAGCCCGCTGCTCCGGCACTATGCCTGGCACGTCGGCCGGCCGCTGGATGCCGGCGCGATGCGGCAGGCGCTGGTGGGCCTGCGGGGGCGGCACGACTTCAGCGCCTTTTGCGCCTCGGCTGGCCGGGACGCGTCGGCGATGTGCGACGTCCGCGCCCTGCACGTGCTGCGCGGCCGGCATCGCCTGGCGATCCTGATCTCGGCAGACCGCTACCTGCACCACATGGTGCGCACCATCGTCGGGAGCCTGGTGGCAGTCGGGCGGGGGGCGCGCGAGCCCGCGTGGCTCGGGGAGGTCCTCAGGTCGCGCGACCGGACACGGGCGGGCCCGACGGCTCCAGCGCACGGCCTCACGCTGCTCCGCGTCCTCTACTAGGCTCGGAGGGGGCTTCGCCCCCCTTCCGAAATCCATAGTCGGAGGAGACCTCGCGGCCCCCTCCAAACCTCCCCAGGGGTCGATTGCGCCGGCGGAGCCGGCGCCCGAACCCCTGCTACAATCAGGGCGATCATGCGAACGTACTTCAAGGTGCGCGGTGACCGGGCCGAGGAGGTCACCGGCGAGGTCGTACGGGAGCAGCCGCTCACCATGTACGTCAACGGCGAGCGCTTCCTCACGCTGCTGTGCTCGCCGATGAAGATGGAGGCGCTGATCGTCGGCTACCTGTGGATGGAGACAGTCGTCGCGAGCCCCGAGGAGATCGCCCGCCTGGAAGTGTCGGCGGTCGACGGTCGCGCGGACGTGACGCTGACCCATCCGGTCACCCTGCCCTCGGAGCGGATTCTCACCTCCGGCTGCGGCGGCGGGATCACCTTCAGGATCGATCACCGTCTGTTCCCGCGCCTGGCCTCGTCTCTCAAGGTGCGTCCGGAGGTGCTCAGCGCCCGGATGAAAGATCTCTTCGCGGCCGCCGTCCATTACAAGACTTCCCGCGGCATCCACGGCGCCGCCCTCACCGATGGCGAGCAGTTGCTGATCGTCGCCGAGGACGTCGGGCGTCACAACGCGGTCGACAAGGTAAAGGGCGAAGCGCTGCTGCGCGGGATCCCCACGCCGGACCGGATCCTCCTGTCGACGGGGCGCGTGTCGTCCGAAATGCTCCTCAAGGCCGCGCGGATGGGCGTGCCGATCGTCGCGTCGCGGACGTCGCCGACGGAGATGGCGGTGGCTCTGGCCGAGCAGCTCAACATCACGGTCTGCGGGTACGTGCGCTCGGACAGTCTCAACCTCTACGCCGGCGACGGCCTCCTGCTCTCTGAGCCAGCGGGCGTGTCCCATGGCTGAACAGCCGACGCCGGAGGAGGTGGAGGCGCGCAAGCACTGGCGCCGGATGAAGCGGCAGGACACCGGGCTCGATCTCTTCCAGCGAGCGGAGGCGAACCTCGGCGATCTCGAGCGGCTGAAGCCCATCCTCCTCGAGCTCAGTCGGCTCTACAATCCGCTCGTCAACGGTCCCCTGGTGGATCGCACCACCTATGCCCGGATCATCGAGTCGGCCGAGACCGGCCGGATCGAAGAGGCGCGCCAACTCCTGGATGCTCGCCTGGCGCTCTACGTGGTCCAGGATCGCGCGCCGGACGTCCCCCCAGCCTGCTCGACGGAGGGCGGCTCCGGAACCGGCAGATCCTTGTGAAGCCTACGACAAGCCAGGTGAATTGCTTGACGCAGTGCGCTTGACAGCCTGGTCTGACCAAATTACGATGCCGCCAACTTAGGTCGAATGCTCTACTTTTCACGCCCTTCGGAGGATCCGCGATGACGCAGAGCCTCACCGAGCGGCTGCAGCAGACCCGCCTCACGATCGTCGACGTGGACGTGGCGAAGGGGCGCCTGCGCGTCAGGGGCGCGGCCGACGCTTGCACCGAGTTGAGTTGCAGTGAGCAGACGGTCGTTCTGAGTGACGAGGGGAAGTCCGGGCTCGAGGCCCTGAACCCCGGAGACATCGTCAAGATCGAGCCGGCGGGGGATCGCCCCGACAAGATCGTCGTGGTGCGTCGTGCCTGGGAAGAGATCGCCAGCCCGGAAATCTGACCGACTGATGCCGCAACCGCGCCGGCAGCGAAGGCGAGGCCCGTCCACGCGAACCGAGTTTGAGACGACAAGAGGAGTGTGGCCATGAGCCTGTCGCGACGCGACTTTTTGAGATTCGGCGCCGGCGCCGCCGGGGCGGCCGTCGCCACCAAGGGCATCGATCTGACCCCGGTGGAAGCCGCGGCCACCTCGATCCGGATCAAGGAAGCCAAGGTCTTTCCGGGCGTCTGCCCCTACTGCGCGGTGGGCTGCCCGCAGTTGATCTACGTCAAGGACAACAAGATCATCGACATCGAGGGGGATCCGGACGCGCCGCACACCGAGGGGGCGCTCTGCCCGAAGGGCTCGTCCACCTACCAGGTGTCGATGAACGAGCGACGCATCACGAAGTGCCTGTATCGCGCGCCGGGGAGCGACCGCTGGGAGGAGAAGCCGCTGGACTGGATGATGGAGCAGATCGCCCAGCGGGTCCGGAAGTCGCGCGACGAGACGTTCGTCGAGAAGGCCAAGGTGGGTGACAAGGAGGTCACGGTCAACCGCTGCGAGGGGATCGCCTGGCTCGGCTCCTCCGTGCTCGACAACGAGGAGAACTATCTCATCGCCAAGCTGGCGCGCGGCATGGGGCTGGTGAACGTGGAAAATTCGGCGCGTGTGTGTCACTCGGCGACGGTGCCGGCCCTCGGGGCGACGTTCGGCCGGGGCGCGATGACGACGAACCTCATCGACGTCCTCAACGCTGACGTGATCATGCCCACCTCGAACTGGGCAGAGTGCCACCCGGTCAGCTACAAGTGGGTGATGAAGGCCAAGGAGCGGGGCGCCAAGATCATCCACGTCGATCCCCGCTTCACCCGCACCTCGGCCACCGCCGACATCTGGGTGCCCATCCGCTCGGGCACCAACATCGTCTTCTTCGGCGGGCTCATCCGCTACGCCATCGAGACCCGGAAGTACTTCCACGACTACGTCGTCGCCTACACCAACGCGCCGCTGCTGATCGATTCGAACTTCAAGACCCCCACCGACCTGGATGGGCTCTTCAGCGGCTACGACGCGCAGAAGCGGGCCTACGACCAGGGGACCTGGAAGTTCCAGCTCGACGCCGAAGGCTACCCGAGGAAGGACCCCACCCTGCGCGATCCCAACACCGTCTGGCAGCGTCTGCGCCACCACTACTCCCGCTACACACCCGAGATGGTGGAGAAGGTGTGCGGCATCCCCAAGGACCTGTTCCTCAAGGTGGCTGACCTCTACTGCTCGGCCTCGGGGCGGGACAAGACGGCCACCGCTTCTTACGCCCTGCAGCTCAACCAGTCCACCAACGGTGTCCAGCAGATTCGTTCGCTCTGCATGCTCCAGCTCGTGCTCGGTAACGTGGGCCGGCCGGGCGGCGGCGTGGTCGCGCTACGCGGCCACTCCAACGTCCAGGGCGCCACGGACTTCGGGACCCTCTACCACATGCTCCCCGGCTACCCGGCGATGCCGTTGCAGGCCGCCCATCCGACCTTCCAGGATTATCTGGAGAAGACTACCCCCAAGGGCGGCTACTGGGTGAACAACCCCAAGTTCGTCGTGAGCCTGCTCAAGGCGTGGTGGGGCCCGGCCGCCACCAAGGAGAACGACTTCGCCTACGACCACATGCCCAAGCGCGAGAAGGCCGACGCTTACTCGCACCAGCACTTCACCATCGGCATGCTGAAGGGCTCCGTGAAGGGCTTCATCTCCATGGGCCAGAACCCGGCGGTGGACAGCCCGAACGCCAAGATGGTGCGGACGGCGCTCCGCAACCTCGAGTGGATGGTCGTCGTGGACCTCTTCGAGACCGACACCGCGGCCGTGTGGAAGGAGCCCGGCATCGATCCCAAGTCCTCCAAGACCGAAGTCTTCTTCGTACCTGGCGCGCCGGCCGCCGAGAAGGATGGCTCCCTCACCAACACCATGCGCATGGCCCAGTGGCACGTCAGGGCCGTGGAGCCGCCCGGCGAAGCGCGTTCCGATGCAGCGTTCATCGTCGACCTCGGCAATCGCGTGAAGGCCTTCTACAAAGATTCCAAGGCCAGGAAGGACCGGCCCGTCATCGATCTCGTGTGGGACTACCAGCCCCAGGGCCCGAAGAAAGAGCCCAACATGGAGCTGGTGCTCAAGGAGTGCAACGGCTACGCCACGGAGGACATCAAGGAGAAGGACGGCCCGCCCCTCTACAAGGCCGGGCAGCCCCTCAAGACCTTCGGTCACCTGAAGGACGACGGGAGCACCGCCTGCGGGAACTGGATCTACACCGGCATCTATCCCGAGGAAGGCAAGAACCTGGCCCTCCGCCGCGAGAAGCCCAAGGAGGGCGATTACCTCGCCCACACCTGGGGCTTCGCCTGGCCGGCCAACCGGCGCATCCTCTACAACCGCGCCTCGGCCGACCCTTCGGGCAAGCCCTGGAGCGAGAAGAAGAAGCTCATCTGGTGGGACGCCAAGGACAAGAAGTGGGTGGGCCTCGACGTCCCCGACTTCGGGCCCACGATGGCGCCCGACGCGCCACGGGCCAAGGAGGGCCCGCTCAAGGGCATCAGCGGCACCGATGCGTTCATCATGAACCCCCATGGTCTCGGGCAGTTCTTCGCCTCGATCCTCGACGGCCCCTTCCCCGAGCACTACGAACCGTTCGAGTCGCCGACCAAGAATCTCCTGTCGAAGGTGGACCACAACCCGGTGGCCAAGGTGTGGGATGTCGGCGATCTCAACCGACTGGGGGGGCCCGACAAGTACCCGTACGTTCTCACCACCTCCCGGCTGACCGAGCACCACGCCGCCGGCATGTCCCGCCACATCCCGTGGCTCTCCGAGCTCTTCTTCGGCCATTTCGCCGAGATCAATCCGGAGATGGCCAGGGAGCTGAAGATTCAGAACGGCGACATGATCACCGTGGAGAGCGCCCGCGCCAAGATCAAGGTCCGGGCGCTGGTCACCGAGCGCATCAAGCCCTTCATCATCAACGGCAAGAAGGTCTATCAGGTCGGCATCCCGTGGCACTGGGGCTACCAGGGCGTCATGAAGTCCGCCCGGGGCGACATCACCAACGACCTGGTGGCGAACCTCGGGGACCCCACGACGTTCATCCAGGAGTCCAAAGCGCTCCTCTGCAACGTCAGGAAGGAGGTGGCGTAGCCATGGCCCGCACGCTCGCGATGTTCACGGACGTCTCGCTCTGCATCGGCTGCCGCGCCTGTCAGGTTGCCTGCAAGCAGTGGAACCAGCTGGCACCGGAGGAGCCGGAGTGGACGGGGACCTACCAGAATCACCACCACTTCACGGACAAGAGCTACCGGCTCGTCCGCTTCTTCGAGCAGTCGGACGGTCAGGGCGCCCTCACCTGGCACATGATGTCGGACGTCTGCAAGCACTGCGCCCAGGCCGGGTGCCTGGAAGCCTGTCCCACGGGGGCGATCTATCGGACCGAGTACGGTACCGTCAACATCAACCAGGACATCTGCAACGGGTGCCGCTACTGCGTATCGGCCTGCCCGTTCGGCGTGGTGGCGTACAACGAGGACACCGGCACCGCCACCAAGTGCACCTTCTGCAACGACCGCATCCACAACGGGCTCGGCCCCGCCTGCGCCAAAGCGTGCCCGACGCAGTCGATCCGGTTCGGCTTCCGGGACGAGCTGGCCGCCCAGGCCAGGAAGCGGGTCGACGATCTCAAGCGGATGGGTGTCAAGGAGGCGCAGCTCTACGGCGAGGATCAGAGCGGGCCGGTGGGCGGGCTCAACGCCTTCTTCCTGCTCCTCGACAAGCCGTCGCTCTACGGCTTGCCCGAGAACCCCAAGCTGCCGCAGGGCAACGTCCTGGTCGACTCGCTCCTGTCCATCGGCGCGGCCCTCATGGTCGGCCTCGGCGCGGTGGTCGCCTTCCGCGACCGGGGTGGGAAGGGGAGCGCCTGATGGAACCCGGACTTCTCAAGAGCGCCGACTGGCCGTTCCTCATCGACCTCTACTTCTTCCTGGGGGGGATCGCCGGCGGCGCCTTCGTCATCGCCACGGTGGCCACCCTCCTCGACGCCCAGCGCTACCGGGACCTGACGCGCGTCGGCTACTATCTCGCGCTGCTGGCGATCCTCCCGGGCCCGATCCTCCTGACCGTGGATCTCGGGATCCCGAGCCGGTTCCTGCACATGCTGATGGTGTCCAAGCCGACCACGGCCATCGGCATGCATGCCATCAACATCGGGCCTTTCCATCTCAAGCCATTCTCCCCGATGAGCGCCGGAGCCTGGGCCCTCATGGTGTTCAGCGCCTGCGCGTTCCTGGCCGCCCTCCTGACGTTCCTGGAGGACCGCGGCAACCCGCGCCTCGGTACCACCCGTCTCGTCATCGGCATCGTCGGCGGTGTCTTTGGATTCTTCATCGCCGCCTACCCGGGCGTGCTGCTCGGCGCCACCGCGCGGCCCCTGTTCATCAGCGCTCACTGGCTGGGCGCGCTGTTCCTCGCGGTCGGCGCCGCCACCGGTGGCGCCGCCATTGCCCTGGTCCTGAGCCTCGTCGGCGGCCAGACCTCGGATTCGCTGTCGCGTCTGATGAAGGTCACCGCCATCGCCCTCGTCCTGGAGCTGGTGTTCCTGGCGCTGTTCGTGGTCAGCGTCTCGGCCACCGGGTCGCGGGGCATCCGCGAGGCGCTCGCCCAGCTCCTCGTCGGCTCCGACGCCATCTTTTTCTGGGTGGGCGCCGTGGTCGTGGGACTGGTGATCCCGCTGCTCCTGCAGGTGGGAGGCGTGATCAGGAAGGCGACCCCCGGCATGACGGCGCTCGTCTCGGCGCTGGTGATCGTCGGCGGCTTCCTGGTCAAGTACGTGATCATCGTCGCGGGTCAGCGAGTGCTGTCCTAACTCCGACCGTGCGCCGGCGTCGGTCGAGGGGCCCCGCTCGCCGGGGCCTCTCGTGTTATGGAGGACGGTGGACGGGCCAGTGACCTACACCACGCTTCTGGAGGAATGGGAGGCCCTGCTCGAGCGGCGTCCGACGTTTCGTGAGCCGCTGAAGGCGTACCGCGAGATTCTGGTGGCCTGGAGCCGCTGGTCGGGTGAGCGCCTCGCCCCGCTCGGCTGGACGGCCGCCGAGTGCCGGGAGCGCTGGCGGCGTGGCGTTCCGCTCCTGGCCGAGACCTCTCCGGTGGTGGAGCCCGAGGCGCTCGAGGACCTGCTGGTTCCTGCGATGGAGCTGCTCTTCGCCGCGGGCACGGACGACGAGGCGCTCCGGCGATTCGCCCAGGCCTGGGACCGGGGTGAGGTGACGCCGGCGGCACTCCTACCGGCAAAGGGCACGCTCGGATCCGTGACGATCCGCGAGCGCCTCGGGCTCACGTCCGAAGCCCTCGGCTTTCTCGCCTGCGGCGGTCTGCGCCCTATCCTGGAAGACTACTTCGCCGGGTGCCGCGCGCACTTCAGCGACGGCGTATGGGACCTCGGCGTCTGTCCGTTCTGCGGCGCGCCGGCCGGCTTCACCGACATCCTGGAAAGCGGCGGCCGGCGCCTGGCCTGTCACCTCTGCGGCGGGGCCTGGATCTTTCCCCGGCTCAAGTGTCCCCACTGCGGCAGCGTCGACTCGAAGGACATCGTCAAGTTCCAGGCCGAAGAGCGGGAAGAAGGCTACCTGATCGGCGCGTGCCGGAACTGCCACGGCTACCTGAAAGAGCTCGATCGACGCGTCCGCTGGAACGCAGGGTCGGCACTGGTCGAGGACTGGGGCTCTCCCCATCTCGACCTGGTGGCGCATCGCGCCGGGTACTGGCGCGCCGTCCCGACCCTCATCGACCTCGAGCGGGGGAGCCGCCCCGGCTCCTGAGCTGATCTCTCGCGCTCGGCCTACCGGGGATCGGCTCTCGCAGATACGCATCGGAAATATGGTAAACTCCGGGGAAATCTGACGTGATACCGCCCGTGTTCACGCTCGCCGTCATTGCGTATGTGTGCGCCACCGGGCTAGCTCTGGCCCATCTCGTCCAGCGCGAGGAGTTGGTCCACCGCCTCGCCTCGGTCGCGACGTTCGCGGGGTGGGTATGTCACACCATCGCCCTCATCATGCTCGGTGTGGAGATGGGCCGTCCCCCGCTGGGCAGCCTCGCGGAGGCCGTCTCGGTCGCGGTGTGGGTGGCGGTGGGGCTGACGATGTGGGTGGAGCGCCAGTACGGCGTCAAGGTCCTGGACGCCTTCGTGCTGCCCGTCGTGCTGATGCTGAGCGTATCCTCCGCCGTCCGGCCCCTCACGCTCGGGCAGGTGGACCGCGCGCTGTCGAGCGCATGGATGTGGGTGCACATCGCTTTGGCGCTCGTCGGCATCGCCGCCTTCGTCCTCAACTTCGCCGGCGCACTCATGTACCTGCTCCAAGAGCGCCAACTCAAAGCCAAGCGGCCGGGAGCGTTCTATTACCGGCTGCCGGCGCTCGCGACCCTCGACCGCCTCACGTATCGCACGCTCGCCATCGGCTTCCCGTTCCTCACCACGGGCATCATCCTCGGCGCCTTGTGGGCGACCGCCGCCTGGGGCAGCGTCTTCGCCTTCGACCCCTTGGCGATGCTCTCGTTCGTCGCCTGGGGGATCTACGCGGCGACTCTGGCCGGGCGGGCCGCCGCCGGATGGCACGGCCGGCGTGCCGCGTACTTCTCCATCGTCGGATTCGTCGCGCTGGTGCTGACGCTGGGGGCGGGACTCTACCTGCCGGGCAGGCACGGCTCCTGATGGCGCTATTCGCGAGCGGCCTGAACCACCGTGGCACGCCGGTCGGCGTCCGCGAGCAGCTCGCGGTGGAGGAGGACAAGCTCCGCGAGATCCTGCGCGACGTTCAGGCGACCGGGCTCGTGAACGAGGCGCTCATTCTCTCCACCTGCAACCGCGTCGAGGTCTACGGCGTGGCCGATGTGCCCGGTGAGGCGCGGGCGGTGGCGTTCCGCCACCTCTGCCGCCACCGCGGCGTCGATCCGACCAGCCTTGAACCCTACCTGTACGCGCACCTCGACGGCGAGGCGGTGCGCCACGCGTTTCGCGTCGCCTCCAGCCTCGATTCCATGATGGTCGGCGAGCCCCAGATCCTCGGGCAGGTCAAGAACGCCTTCGCGCTGGCCCAGTCGTGCGAGACGGTCGGGCCGACCCTCCACCTGCTCTTCACCCAGGCGTTCGCCGTGGCCAAGCGGGTGCGGACGGAGACGGAGATCGGACGCCACGCCGTCTCCGTCTCCTTCGCCGCGGTGGAGCTGGCCAAGAAGATCTTTGCGGGCCTCACCGGCAAAGCGGTCCTGCTGCTGGGCGCCGGGAAGATGGGCGAGCTGGCGGCGCGGCACCTGTTGGAGCAGGGCGCGTTCCCCATCTACATCGTGAACCGAACGTGGGCCCGCGCCCAGGAGCTGGGCCGGGCCCTGGCGGGCACGGCCGTGCCCTTCCAGGAGCTGCCGACCGCGCTGGCGGCCGTGGACATCGTCATCACCTCCACCGGCGCCCCCCAGCCGATCGTCACCCGGGAGGCGGTCGCGCGGATCATGCACGGGCGGCGCGCGCGGCCGCTGTTCTTCATCGACATCGCGGTACCGCGTGACGTCGAGCCGAGCGTGGGCGGGCTGGACAACGTGTACTGCTACGACATCGACGACCTCAAACAGGTGGTCGACTCCAACCTGCGCGAGCGCGCTCGCGAGGCCCACCGAGCGGAGACCCTCATCGAGCGGGAGGTGGCCAAGTTCCTGGCCCGGCTCACGGACGTGGAGATCATTCCCACGATCGTCTCCCTCCGCGAGCGCCTGGAGGCGATCCGGGTCGGGGAGGTCCGCAAGGCGCTGGCGCGCCGGCCCAATGTCTCACCGGAAGTTCGCGAGGCGATCGAGGCCGTGTCCACCGCGATCGTCAACAAGATCCTGCACGCCCCCATCACGAAGCTGCGCGAGTCCTCGCGGGCCGGCGCCGGACGCTCGTGGAGGGAGCTGGTCCACGAGCTGTTCGGACTGGGCAGTGCGAGCCGCAAGACGGACCGGGGCAGCCCCGGCGACTGAGGCGAGCCGATGAAGCCTCACGTCGTGATCCGGCTGGGCACGCGCTCGAGCCCGCTGGCGCTGGCCCAGGCCGCGGCCGTCGCCGAGGGGCTCCGTCGCCTGAGCGCCGAGGTGGAGATCGTTCCCATGAAGACCGAGGGCGATCGTCTGTTCGGGGCGCGGCTGGCGGAGGTCGGCGGCAAGGGACTGTTCGTGCGCGAGCTGGAGGAGGCGCTGGCGGAGGGCGCGATCGACGCCGCCGTCCACAGTCTCAAGGACCTTCCCGCCGAGCAGCCCGACGGCCTCGCGCTGGCCGCCTTCCCGGAGCGGGAGGACCCGCGCGACGTCGTCGTCACGCCGGGCGGCGGGAGCCTGGAGGATCTGCCGAAGGCGGCGGTCGTCGGCACCTCCAGTCTGCGGCGGCGGGCCTTCGCGCTGGCGATCCGCCCCGACCTGGTGGTGGAGCCGATCCGCGGAAACGTCGACACGCGGCTGCGCAAGCTGAGCACGGGCGCCTGCGACGCGCTCATCCTGGCGGCGGCTGGGTTGTCCCGGCTCGGTCTCCATCCGGCTCACGTCACGCCGCTCGCCCCCGACCGCTTCGTTCCCGCCGTGGGCCAGGGGATCCTCGGCATCGAGGTGCGCCGCGACGACGGGTCCACGATGCGGCTGGTCCACGCGCTCGACCACACCGAGACGCGGACCTGCGCGCTCGCCGAGCGCGCCTTTCTGAGGCGGCTCGGCGCCTCTTGCACCACGCCCATGGCCGGGCACGCCGTGGTCTCGCGCTCCGGGGTGGGGGCGCGATTGACCATGACGGCGGTGGTGGCGAGCGAGGATGGGCGGCGAATCCTGAGGGCCGAGGCCGCGGGCGCGCCGGAGGATGCCGAGCGCCTGGGTCGGGGATTGGCCGAGAGGCTCCTCGAGCAGGGCGCCGCGTCGGTGACGGCGCTCAATCCCGGGCGGTGGCCGTCGTGAAGGCCGCCGGGCCGCTCGAGGGGCGCACGATCGTCGTCACGCGGGCCGCCGAGCAGGCCCCGCGGTTCGTCGAGCAGCTGGAGGCTGCCGGCGCCCGCGTGCTGCAGGTGCCGATGATCGCCATCGAGCCGCCGCCCTCCTGGACGCCGGTGGACGAGGCGCTCGACAGCCTGGAGACCTTCACGTGGGTTATCTTCACCAGCGTGAACGGTGTGACCATGGTGGACCGCCGGCTCCGGCAGCGGGGCCTGGACTGGGGCGCGTTCCGACACCTCCGGGTGGCGGCGATCGGTCCGGCGACGGCCGAGGCGCTGGTCGAGCATGGCCTCCGCACCCACGCAGTGCCGGCCGACTACCGAGCCGAGGGGCTCGTGGAGCGGCTGCGCGGCGAGATCGGGCCGCGCGATCGCGTGCTGCTGCCCCGGGCGGCGCAGACGCGCGATGTGCTGCCGAAAGAGCTGGAGCGGCTCGGCGCGACGGTGAGGGAAGTGCCCGCGTATACTACCCGCCGGGTCGACGCCAGCGCCGCGCGCTTGAGGGAAGCGCTGGCCGGCGGGACGGTGGACGCCGTGACGTTCACCAGCTCGTCGACCGCGCGCAACTTCGCCGAGCTGTTCAGCGACGAGGAGCGTCGCGCCTGGATGGAGGGGGTGACGGTCGCCTCGATCGGACCGGTCACCGCGGCCACGGCCGCCGAGCACGGGATCACGACGCACGTGATGCCGCGGGAGTACACGATCCCCGCCCTGGCGCGGGCGATCGTGGAGCATTTCTTGCGGAGGGCGCCGGGGCCGGGTCGCTCGGAGCTCCGGTCGGGCAGGAGGAACGAGTGATGGGACAGCCGGTCTTTCGTCCGAGACGTCTCCGGGAGAAGCCGCTGCTGCGCAACCTCGTGCGCGAGACGCGGCTGGGGGTGGACGATCTCGTCTACCCCGTCTTCGCCGTCCATGGCCGGGGCATCCGCGACCCCATCGCCTCCATGCCCGGCCAGTGCAGGCTGTCGGTCGACGAGCTGCTCAAGGACGCCAAGGACGTGGCGGGCATGGGCATCCCCGCGTTGCTGCTCTTCGGGCTGCCCGACGAGAAAGATCCGCGCGGCTCCGAGGCGTACGCCGAGGACGGGATCGTCCAGCAGGCAGTGCGAGCGGTGAAGGACACCGTGCCCGATCTCCTCGTCGTCACCGATGTCTGCCTGTGCCAGTACACGAGCCACGGCCACTGCGGCGTCGTCGAAGACGGGGCCGTCCGCAACGACCCGACTCTGGAGCTGCTGGCGCGGGTGGCCGTGTCCCACGCCGAGGCCGGCGCCGACATGGTGGCCCCCTCGGACATGATGGACGGCCGCGTGGGAGCGATCCGCGAGGCGCTCGACGAGGCCAACTACGCGGAAATGCCCATCATGGCCTACTCGGCCAAGTACGCCTCCAGCTTCTACGGGCCCTTCCGGGAGGCGGCCGACTCGGCGCCGCAGTTCGGCGACCGCCGCTCGTACCAGATGGATCCGGCCAACGGCGCGGAAGCGATGAGGGAGATCGCACTCGACCTGGACGAGGGCGCGGACATCGTCATGGTCAAGCCGGCGTTGCCCTATCTCGACGTCATCTCCCGGGCCAAGACGGAGTTCGGGGTCCCGCTGGCGGCCTACTCGGTCTCGGGCGAGTACGCGATGATCAAGGCCGCCGGCCAGCTCGGCTGGCTCGACGAGCGGCGCGCGATGATGGAGGCGCTCACCGCGATCCGCCGCGCGGGCGCCGACATCGTCATCACCTACTTCGCCAAGGACGCGGCGCGCCTGCTCGAGCACGATCGGGGGGCCTGAAGCATTGGTGGGCGCCACCCGCATGAGGATCTCCGCCAAGGGCGAGTACGCCATCCGGGCGGTGCTCGACCTGGCGCTGCACCAGGGGGGCGGGCTGATCCCGATCCAGGAGATCGCGGCGCGCCAGCGGATTCCCCAGCGCTACCTGGAGCAGGTGCTGCTCGCGCTCAAGCGCGCCGAGCTGCTCACGTCGAAGCGGGGCGCGTCGGGTGGCTACCATCTCACGCGCTCGCCGGAGCAGGTCACGGTCGGCGAGGTGTTGCGCGCGGTGGAGGGCGCCAGCGCCCCCTTCGAGGCGCCGGGACGGGACCGCGCCTGGCGGGACGGCCACGAGCTGGGTGAGCTGTGGGGGGCCATCGCCGAAGCCGTCTCCGCCGTCGTCGACCGCCTCACCTTCGGCGAGCTCGCCGCGCGCGTGCGCGAACGGCTGAGCGTGGCCCGGCCGATGTACCACATCTGACGTTGAGGGAGCCCATGGCACGCCCGGCAATCGCGTCCTCGGTCCTGGAGCTGATCGGTCGGACACCCATGGTCCGCCTGCGGCGGCTCCCCGCGGCCGGGGGCGCCCGCGTCGTGGCCAAGCTGGAATCGGTGAATCCGGGCGGCAGCGTGAAGGACCGGATCGCGGCGGCGATGGTCGAGGATGCCGAACGCCGCGGGCAGCTCAAGCCCGGCGGCACCATCGTCGAGCCGACGAGCGGCAACACCGGGATCGGCCTCGCGATGGCCGCCGCCGTGAAGGGATACCGGCTCATCCTCACCATGCCCGACGACATGAGCATCGAGCGCCAGCGGCTGCTCGCGCGCTTCGGCGCCGAGCTGCACCTGACGCCAGCCATCGAGGGGATGACGGGCGCGGTCTTCGCGGCGCAGGAGCTCGTGCGGGAGCACCCCGACTACTTCATGCCGCAGCAGTTCGAGAATCCCGTCAACCCGGAGGTGCACCGCCGAACGACCGCGCTCGAGATATTGGAATCGCTCGACGGTCAGCGGCTCGACGCGTTCGTGGCGGGCGTGGGGACAGGAGGAACGATCACGGGCGTCGGCGAAGTGCTCAAGGACAAGGCGCCGGGGGTCCAGGTGATCGCGGTGGAGCCGGCGCGGTCGCCGGTGCTCTCGGGCGGCCGGGCGCGCCCGCACGCGATCCAGGGCATCGGAGCCTCCTTCGTCCCCGGGGTCCTCAATCGCCAGGTCATCGATCGGGTGATCCAGGTCCGCGACGAGGACGCGCTCGCCTGGTCGCGGCGTCTGACCCGCGAGGAGGGGCTGTTGGTGGGAACCTCGGCCGGCGCGGCCGTGTTCGCCGCCTGCGCGGTGGCGGCAGAGCTCGGGCCCGAGCAACTCGTCATTACCCTGCTGCCCGACACCGGCGAGCGCTACCTGAGTCTGGGGTAGCGGAGGTCAACGCATGGTCGTCACCGTGTATATTCCGACCCCTTTCCGGCGGGCCACGGGGAACCGGGACCGCATCGAGGCCTCGGCGTCGGATGTGGGCGCGCTCCTGGACGAGCTGGAACGCTCGTTCGCGGGGCTCAAGGGACTCGTCCGCGACGAGAAGGGCGAGGTCTACGACCACGTGAACATCTATGTGAACAGCGAGGCCATCGAGGCGCTGGAGGGGCTCCAGACGACGCTGCACGACGGCGACGAGGTGACGATCATCCCCGCCCTGGCCGGCGGTCGCCGGTGATCCTGGCTGCCGACGAGGTCGAAGCCGTCACGCGACAGGCGGTGGAGGAGTATCCCCGCGAGGCCTGCGGCGTCGTGCTCGTGCGCGGCGCCGAGCGCCGGCTGCTGCGCTGCCGGAACGATCAGGACGCTCTGCACGCGCGCGATCCGCGGCGCTATCCCCGCGACGCCCGCACGGCCTATCACATCGCCGACGCCGATCGGCTCACGATGGTCCGGCTGGAGCAGGAAGGCTTCACGCCGGCCGTCATCTATCATTCGCACGTGGAGGCGGGCGCCTACTTCTCGGAGACGGACAAGCGGCAGGCGCTGATGAACGGCGAGCCCATCTATCCGGAGGCGACGTATGTCGTCGTCTCCGTCGTGGGCGGCCGGGTGGAAGCCCTGAACGGCTTTCGCTGGGACCCCGGTGCGCAGGACTTCCGGCCCGTCGAAGTCTCCTGGGAGGGGGCCGTGTCCTCGGAGGGGGCCCCGCGCTCGAAAGCCATGAAGAGTTCGCGCGAACTGTTCGCGGCGGCCGAGCGGGTGATCCCGGGCGGCGTGAACAGCCCGGTGCGCGCGTTCCGAGGGGTGGGCGGCCAGCCGTTCTTCGTGGCCTGGGCCGAAGGAGCCCGCCTGTGGGACGTGGACGGGCGCTCCTACATCGACTTCGTCGGGTCGTGGGGACCGCTCGTTCTCGGTCATGCGGCACCGGCTGTCGTGGGGGCCGTGGTCGATGCGGCCGCGCGCGGCACCAGCTACGGCACCCCCACGGCCGGGGAAGTGGAGATGGCGGAGGCGATCACGGCCGCCTATCCCTCGATGGAGCTGATGCGGCTGGTAAGCTCGGGGACCGAGGCGGCCATGAGCGCCATCCGCGTGGCCCGAGGCGCCACCGGCCGTGACCTCATCGTGAAGTTCGAGGGCTGTTACCACGGTCACGACGACAGCCTGCTCGTCAAGGCCGGCTCCGGCGGCGCGACGTTTTCGATCCCCGACAGCCGGGGCGTGCCCGAGAGCCTGGCCCGGCTGACGGTGACGGCGCCATTCAACGATCTCGGGGCCGTCCGCACGATCTTCGGTGCCCGCGGCGCCGAGATCGCCGCCGTGATCGTCGAGCCCGTCGCCGGGAACATGGGCGTGGTGCCTCCGACGCCGGGTTTCCTCGGGGGCCTGCGGGAGCTCTGCACGCGGCACGGCGCGGCGTTGATCTTTGACGAGGTGATCACGGGCTTCCGGGTGGCGTACGGCGGCGCCCAGGCCCTCTACGGCGTGCGTCCCGACCTCACGTGCCTGGGCAAGATCATCGGAGGCGGCTTGCCGGTCGGGGCCTACGGCGGCCGTCGCGACTTGATGGCGCACGTCGCGCCGCTCGGCGGCGTCTATCAAGCCGGCACGCTATCGGGCAACCCGCTGGCGGTGGCAGCCGGCCTCGCCACGATCCGCACGCTCCGCGAGGGCGATGCCTACGCCCGCCTGGAGGTCCTGGGGGCGCTGCTGGAACGTGGGCTCCGCACCGCGGCGGAAAAGTCCGGCGTCCCCCTCATCGTGAACCGGGTGGGCTCGATGCTGACCGCGTTCTTCACGACCGGTCCGGTGACGGACTACGCGACCGCCCAGCGGTCCGACACGGCCCGCTACGCGCGTTACTTCCACGCCATGCTCGAGCGCGGGGTGTTCCTGGCGCCGTCGCAGTTCGAGGCGGCCTTCGTGTCGCTGGCCCACTCGGAGGCCGACATCGAACGCGCCGCGCGCGCCGCCGCCGAGGCGCTCGGCGCTCTCGCCTAGCGGCCGGATATTGACTTGCTTCCGGCGCTGGTGATACGTTTCACACGCTTCTTCGAACGCCCCGGAGGGCCCTCGACCGTCGATGAGAGCGAAGGCAGGCGTGGGAGCGCTGGGCTTGGCGCTCCTCGCCATTCTAGTCTTCCTGGCCGTGTCCTCGTGGAGCCGACAGCCCGCCGCCGCCCGCCCCTCCGTGCAGCCCATCACCTTCCCCCACAACGTGCACGTGCAAACGTACAAGATCGACTGCCAGTACTGCCACGCGGACGCGCGCCGGTCCGAGTACGCCGGCCTGCCCTCGGTCGCGCGCTGCATGGGCTGTCACAAGATCACAGCGGCGGACAAGCCGGAGATCAAGAAGCTGGCGGGGTACGCGGCCAGGAGCGAGCCGATCCCCTGGATGCGCATTTACAAGGTGCCGGAGTTCACCTACTTCCCGCACAAGGCGCACCTCCGGGCGGGGCTCTCCTGCCAGACCTGCCACGGCCCGGTGGAGACGATGACCACCGTCGGCGCCCGGACGGGACCGCGCCTGGCCAACGATCTGCTGAACCTGGTCGGGTTGCGGCCGGCGCCGCCGCCGGTGACCATGGGCTGGTGTATCGAGTGCCATCGCCGGGAAAATGCCGCGCGCGGCATGCACGCGCCTTTGGACTGCGTCACGTGTCACCACTGATCGGGGGCCGGGGGCTCGGGCGATGAAGCGACGCGACTTTTTCAAGATCGTGACGACCTCGGGCGCGGCGGCGGCCGTGGCGGGCTGCCAGCAATCGGCCGAGCGGATCCTGCCTCTGGTCGTGCCCAACGAGCAGATCGTGCCCGGCGTGGCCGCGTGGTTCTCGACCGTGTGCCGCGAGTGTCCGGCCGGTTGCGGCGTCATCGCGCGCAACCGCGAGGGGCGCGTCGTCAAGCTCGAGGGCAATCCCGACCATCCCGTCAACCGCGGCGCGCTCTGCCTCCGGGGCCAGGCCGCCCTCCAGGGCGCCTATCATCCCGATCGCTTCGCCGGGCCCCAGCAGCGCCAGGGCGGCGCGCTCCGCGCCGTGAGCTGGGACGAGGCGCTGAAGCTGGTGGCCGGCAAGATCGGTGAGCTGCGCCAGGCCGGCCGGAGCAAGGCCGTCGCGCTCGTCACGCAGCTGGAGAACGGAAGCCTGGCGGTGCTGATGGACCGCTGGACGCAGGCCCTGGGCACGCGTCCGCGGGTGAGCCTCGAGCCGTTCGGCTACGAGGCGATCCGGGCAGCGAACCGGATCGTCTTCAACCGTGACGCGATCCCACACTACGCCTTTGAGGAGGCCGAGGTCATCCTCTCCTTGGGGGCCGACTTCATCGAGACGTGGCTCTCGAACGTGAGCTACGCCCGGGCCTTCAAGCGGATGCACGGCTTCCGCGAGGGCCGCGCGGGGACCTTCATCCACGTGGAGCCTCGGCAGTCGCTGACCGCCGCCAACGCCGACGAGTGGGTGCGGAACGCCCCGGGCACCGAAGGGCTCCTGGCCCTCGCGATCTTGAGGGCGATGATCGATGAGGGGCTGGCCGACCGGCGGTTCAGCGAGGCGGTGGCCGGCATCGACGTGAAGAAGGTCGCCGAGGAGAGCGGAGTCTCCGCCGAGACCATCAAGCACATCGCCACGCTTTTCGGCCGCGCCCGGCCGGGGCTGGCGGTCGGGGGCGGGGTGGCGGTGACGGGAACCAATGCGACCCCGACGCTGGTGGCCATCAATCTATTGAACGCCGCCACCGGCGCCCCCGGCAGGACGATACGATTCGGTCCGGACTCGGCCTACGGCAAAGTGACCCCGTACGGGGAGGTCGCCCAGCTCGTCCAGGCGATGGCCAAGGGCGAGATCGACGTGCTGCTGGTGGGGCCGCGGACCAACCCGGCCTTCACGCTGCCGGGCGGGCTCAAGTTCGCGGACGCCGCCCGTAAGGTGGGGCTCGTCGTGAGCTTCGCCAACCAGCCGGACGAGACGACCGCGCTCGCCCACCTCGTCCTTCCCGACACGCACTGGCTCGAGACCTGGGGGGACTATGCGCCACGCGAGGGCGTCATCGGCCTGATGCAGCCCACGATGTCGCCGGTACGTGACGCGCTGCCGATGGGGGACGTCCTGCTCCGCGCAGCCCGCGCCGTGCTCGGCACCGAAGAAGGCAAGGGGCCGCTGCCGTGGGCGTCCTTCGAGCAATATCTCAAGACCGCCTGGGAGCCGCTGCTCCGGGGCCAGCTCGACGGCTGGCAAGCGGCGCTCCAGCAGGGCGGGGTGTGGAGGGAGACGCCGCCCGCGCCGGTGACGGCGAAGATCGGCGCCGTGCAGGCGTCGCGCCCCAAGCTGGACGGCGACCCGGGCGGGCTCGTCCTCCTCGCGTATCCCTCCTTCCGGTTCTACGACGGCCGCGCCGCGGGCGCGGCCTGGCTCCAGGAAGCTCCCGACACGATGACGCAGGCCGTGTGGGAGGCGTGGGTGGAGATCGCCCGGGAGACCGCCACCAAGCTCGGCATCGCCCAGGGTGATGTCGTGCGCGTCTCTTCGCCCCACGGCGCCATCGAGCTTCCGGCATATGTCTCGGCCTCGCTGCACCCCAGCGCGGTCGCCATCCCCATCGGCCACCGCTATGCCCCCTATCACGCGCGCTATGTCGCCGGCTCGCCCACGCCGATGAACCCGGTCGCGCTCCTGCCCGCAGGAGCGGATCCGGCCTCGGGCGCGGCAGCCTATCTCGGGGTCAGGGTCACGCTGACCAAGACGGGGACGCGGCGGCCGCTGGCGATTCTGCAAGCCACCCACGACCAGGACGATCGCGAGCTCGCCCAGCACGTGGATCTCAGCACGGCCCGCGAGCAGGCCCTCCGGGGCAAGCCCAAGGAGCACGAGTTCCTCAGCATGTACCCACCCCAGCACTATCCGGGCTATCGCTGGGGGATGACGATCGACGTCGATCAGTGCGTCGGCTGTCAGGCGTGCGTCGTCGCCTGTCAGGCCGAAAACAACGTGCCGGTGGTGGGCAAGGCCCAGGCCGCCTACGGACGGCAACAGCACTGGCTCCGGATCGAGCGCTGGGCGGAAGGCAGGCCGGAGCGCCCGCTGAACGTCTTCCTGCCGATGCTCTGCCAGCATTGTGAAGTGGCGCCCTGCGAGCCGGTGTGTCCCGTGTTCGCCGCCTATCGCACCGAGGAAGGGCTCAATGGTCAGGTGTACAACCGTTGTGTCGGCACGCGCTACTGCGGCAACAACTGCCCGTATCACGTGCGGCGGTTCAACTGGTACGACCAGGAGTTCCCGGCGCCGCTCGACGTTCAGCTCAACCCCGACGTGACCGTCCGCCAGCTCGGCGTCATGGAGAAGTGCACGATGTGCATCCAGCGCATCGTGGCGGGCAAGGACCGCGCGCGCGACGAGAAGCGGTCCGTGCGCGACGGCGACATCCTCACTGCCTGCCAGCAGACCTGCCCCACCCAGGCCATCACCTTCGGCAACCTCAAGGACGACCAGAGCGAGGTGTCGAAGCTGGCCCACTCGCCGCGCGCCTACCACGTGCTCGAGGAGCTGGGCACGCGGCCATCGGTCACCTATCTCAAGAAGGTCACGAGGGGACACGCGTGAGGGTGGCCGTGCGAGCCGCCGCCCGTTGGAGGAGCCGCAGCCGTAGGCGAGGCGACGCTGCCAGAGTCGAGGCCAGCCGATGAGTGTGGTCACCGAGCGCCACCGCCCGCCGACGTTCGCCGACGTCAACCGGGACGTCCTGCGCACGCTGGCCACGCCGGGCAACCTCTACTTCGGCTGGATGTGCGTGGTGGGGCTAATTCTAACAGCGGGCATCCTGGCCTGGACGTACCAGATCTACATCGGGATGGGCGCGGCGGGAAAGCGTACGCCCGTGATGTGGGCGATGTACATCACCTCCTTCGTGTTCTGGATCGGTATCGGCCACGCGGGTACGCTCATCTCGGCGATCCTCTACCTCTTCCGGGCGCGCTGGCGCACGTCCATCTTCCGGGCGGCGGAGGCCATGACGATCTTCGCCGTCATGACGGCCGGGCTGTTCCCGCTGATCCACGCCGGGCGCATGTGGTTCGCCTACTTCCTGCTGCCCTACTGGAATCAGCGCGATCTGTGGCCGAACTTCCGCTCGCCGCTGGTGTGGGACGTCTTCGCCATCTCCACCTACCTCTCCATCAGCACCGTCTTCTTCATCGTCGGGTTGATCCCCGACGTGGCCGCCCTCCGCGACGCATCGACGGGCTGGCGCCGGCGGATCTACGCGATGCTGGCGCTGGGCTGGGAAGGATCGGACGCGCAGTGGCGGCACTACCGCCGCGCCTACGGGCTGCTGGCCGCCCTGGCCACGCCGTTGGTCCTGTCGGTTCACAGCGTGGTGTCGTGGGACTTCGCCATGGCCCTGGTCCCCGGCTGGCACTCCACCCTCTTCGCGCCCTTCTTCGTCGATGGCGCGATTTTCTCTGGCTTCGCGATGGTGCTGGTGCTGATCCTGCCCATGCGTCACTTCTTCAACCTCCACGCCTACATCCAGGAGAAGCACCTGGACGCCATGGGCAAGCTCATTCTGACGACCGGCCTGGTGCTGACCTACTTCTACATCTGCGAGATCTTCACGTCCTGGTACAGCGGCGACCACTTCGAACGGGCGTCGCTCTTCTGGAAGGTGACCAAGTCGTACGCCTGGGCGCTCTGGCTCATGTATTTCTGCAACTGCATCTCGCCGCTGATCCTCTTCTGGAAGCGCGCGCGCACCAGCCCGGTGGTGCTCTACGTCGTGTCCGTCCTGGTGCTGATCGGCATGTGGTTCGAGCGCTTCAACATCATCGTGCCATCGCTCGCCCACGACTTTTACCCCTACACGTGGGGCATCTACGTGCCGACGCCGACCGACACCATGATCGTCATCGGCAGCTTCGCCTGGTTCTTCATCCTGTTCCTCGGCTTCATCCGGGTCATGCCGTCGCTGTCGATCGTGGAGGTCAAGGAGACGCTCCCCCAGCCGCTGAAGGACGGCGCCCATGGCCACCACTGAGACCGTCCTCGGCGTCTTCGCCCACGTGGACACCACGGTGCGGGCCCTGGAGGATCTGCGGGCCAAGGGCTACCACGACCTCACCGTGTACACGCCCGCGCCCGTGCACGAGATCGAGGAGGCTCTGGAGCGGGACCGGCCGGTGAGCCGCGTCCGCCTCTTCACGCTCATCGGCGCTCTCACCGGAACCGCCTCGGGGTTCCTCCTCACGATCTGGTCGGCGCTCAAGTGGGGCCTGGTGACGGGCGGCAAACCGATCGCCTCGATCCCGCCCTACGTGGTCATCGCCTTCGAACTCACGATCCTCTTCGGCGGGGTGGCGACGCTGCTGGGCCTCGTGATCCTGGCCCGCCTGCCACGCCTGCGGCCGTCGGCGGCCTACGATCCCCGCTTCACGAACGACCGCTTCGGGGTCGCGGTCCACTGCGCGCCGGAGCGGGGTCCGTCCGTGCGCCAGATCCTGACCACCGCCGGCGCCGAAGAGGTGGGGGCCCGATGAAGTACCTCTTCATCCTCGTCCTGCTGCTCGTGGTGGCGTCGGGCGGGCTCATGGGGATGGTCATCGTCCTGCGCTTCGTCAACAACATGACCCAGACGGCCAAGGTCGTCCCCGGCGAGCGCGTGTTCCGGATGCCGGCGGGTGTCGTCCCCCGCGGAGGTGCGCTGATCCCGCCGCGGGAGCAGCGGGACGTCGCCGCCCGGCAGCCCAACCCGATCAAGCCGTCCACGGAGTCGGTGGCGGTCGGCCGCCAGCACTTCGTCACCTTCTGCTCGCCCTGTCACGGCCCCGAGGGCAAGGGCGGGGTTACCGGACCGGTGGCGACCAAGTTCATCCCCACGCCTGACCTGACCAACGCCGAGCTGCAGAAGCAGCGCACGGACGGCTACTGGCACAGTTACATCGTGGCCGGCGGGGCCGTCATGCCGTCCTACGGCGAGGCGCTCTCAACCCAGGAGGCGTGGCACATCGTGAACTTCCTCCGCACGCTGGCCGCCAGATGAGACATCCTGTGTCAACCCGAGAGTCGGGCACGCCGACTCGAGCGCCGGCTTCGCCGGCGCGACCTGTGCTGGGGGAGGCCTCGGAGGGGGCCGTCGCGCCCAGGGGGCGCGCCTGTGACGTCGCCCCCTCCGACGTATGAGCGTGATCTGGGGGCTGCTGGCGGCGCTGGGGGCGCTGGCCTTCGTCCTGGGCGTCAACTCGGCGGAGGCCGCGCGGGTGTGGTCGATCTACCTCGTGAACCTCGTCTTCTGGTCGGGGCTCGCCGTCACCGGCCCGGCGATCGCGGGGATGATGCAGCTCACCGAGGCGCGCTGGTCGCCGAGCGTGCGGCGCCTCGCGCTGACGACGGCCGGCTTCCTCCCGGCGGCCTTCGTCCTGCTGCTCATCCTCTTTACCGGTCGCGTCGTGCTCTATCCGTGGGTCACGCAGCCGATTCCGGTGAAAGCGGCGTGGCTGAACACCCCGTTCTTCTGGCTCCGGACGCTGGGGTGCGCGGCCGCCCTGTTCGGCGTGGCCTTCGTCTTCGTGCGCACGCTGCTGGGCGACCCGATCCGGCCCGACGACGAGCGTGAGCGGAGCCGGCGCAATCGCCTGGCGGTGATCCTCCTCGTGCTGTGGGTGGTCACGGTGTCACTGTGGGGCTTCGACCTCGTGATGTCGCTCGACCCGCGGTGGTACAGCGGCCTGTTCGGCGGCTACTTCGTCGTCTCCACGCTCTACACAGGCTTCGCGCTGCTGTCGATTCTGACCGTCCTCGCCAACGCGCGGGGGCTGGCCACGGTGCCGCCCGCCGCCGTCCAGGATGTCGCCAAGCTCCAGTTCGCTCTCTCGATCATGTGGATGTACTTTTTCTGGTCGCAGTACCTCGTCATCTGGTACGGCAACGTGCCGGTCGAGACCCGCTTCGTCGTGCGCCGATTCCTCACCCAGCCCTGGGCAGTCGTGTCCTGGGTGGTGCTGGTGGTGGGCTGGCTGATCCCGTTCGCCTACCTGCTCAAGCGGCTCACCGGCCGGCCGCCCGAGCGCCACACGCCACTCGTCGTGGTGGCCGTCTTCGGGCTGGTCGCCATCTTCCTCGAGCGGATCGTCGTCGTCTTTCCCTCCGTCACCCCGGAGGCGGGCTTCGCGCTCGGCTGGCGCGATGTCCTCATCACGGCTGGCTTCTTCGGGCTCTTCGTCCTGAGCCGCCGCTGGTTCTTCACCCGCTTCCGGCCGGTCCTCAACTTGCCGCATCCAAGCCATTAGGGTGCGGCGGCCTCCGCGACGGTAAAGTAGGGACGTGCTGACCGTTGAGGAAGCCCTGGCCCAGATCCTCTCCCGGGCCCTGCCGCTGGGGACGGAGCGGGTGGATGTCTACGCGGCCCCGGGCCGCGTCCTCGCCGAGCCCATCGTTTCCCGCCGCGAGATTCCGCCGTGGCCGAACTCCTCCATGGATGGCTACGCCGTGCGGGCGGCCGACACTCGCGCCGTCCCCGTGACGCTCGTCGTCGTGGACTGCGTGGCTGCCGGGACGCTGCCGAGCCGGCGGGTCGGGCCCGGTGAGGCGGTCAGGATCTTCACCGGAGCCCCGGTGCCCGACGGCGTCGATGCTGTGATCCCCCAGGAGGACGTCGAGGCGGAGGGCGACCACGTCCGGATCACCCGGGCGGTGGAGCCGGGCGCCTTCATCCGCCCGCGTGGCGAGGACGTGAGGGTGGGGGACCGCGTGCTCGAGCCGGGCCGCACGCTGGGGCCCGCCGAGGTCGGGCTGCTGGCGACGCTAGGCCACGTGCCGGTGCTGGTCTACCGGCGGCCGCGCGTGGCCATCCTGTCGACGGGCAACGAGCTCGCGGACCTCGGCACCGAGCCCGCGCCCGGCCAGATTCCCAACACGAACACCTACTCGTTGATGACCCAGGTGCTCGAGGCCGGCGCCGAGCCGATCAATCTAGGGGTCACGCCGGACCGCCTCGAGGCGATCGAGGAGCGGATCGGATGGGGAATGTCCGCCGACGTCTTCATCTCGTCGGCGGGCGTCTCCGTCGGCGAGCTCGACCTGGTCCGCCAGGCGCTCACGCGCTGCGGGGCCGAGCTGCACCTCTGGCAGGTATCGATGCGTCCGGGCAAGCCGATCACCTTCGGCACGCTCGACCGGCGTCTGGTCTTCGGTCTCCCCGGCAACCCGGTCTCGGCGATGGTGACCTTCGAGCTCTTCGTCCGCCCCGCGCTGCTGGCGATGGCCGGGCTCCGCAACGTGGACCGGCCGCGGATCCGAGCCCGCGCCCTCGATCCCATCGCTAATCCCGGTCACCGGCGCGGCTACCTCCGGGTGACGCTCGCCCGGGACGGCGACGAGTACGGCGCGCGCCTGACCGGCGAGCAGGGCTCGGCCATCCTGCGCTCGATGGTCGAGGCCGATGGGCTGGCCGTCGTGCCCGGCGACACCGTCATTGCGAAAGGAGAAAGTGTAGAAGTTATTATTCTAAAGCAACTTAAGTAGCATACTCTTCTAAAGAACCTTAGTGAAGAGCGATTCGCCGACACGTTTTTCCGCGCAAGCCTTTCCGCGCATGCTACGGTCGCGCGCATGAATCGGGGACTGCTGGCGGTGGCCCTCGTCCTCGCCCTCGCGAGTGGATGTGCGACCCGCAGCAGTGTCCGCCAGTTCCGCGCCGACCTCACCGCACTCCGGGCCGAGGTGGCCGCGCTTCGCCAGGCTCACGATGAGCAGGCGCGCGAGTCGGTGCGCGCGCTGCAGGAGCTCCGGGCGCTGGAGGCTCGCGTGCGCGATTTGGGCAGCGCGCTGAACGCGCCCAGCGAGGCGGTGGGGCGGCTGAGCTCGCGCGTGACGGCCGTCGAGGAGGGGATCAAAGATGTCCGGGCCGACCTGACGGCGCGTCCGGCTCCGGCGGCGCCACCGGCGCCGCCGGCATCACCGCCACCCCCGCCGGCGCCGCCCGAGCGGCCCGCCCGTGACAGCGCCCCGCGGTCCGGCTCGCCCGAAGCGACGTACAACATCGCGGTGGCGACGTTCCGCGCCCGCGAGCATGGCCAGGCGGTGCTGGAGTTCACCGACTTCCTCGCTAAATACTCCAAGCACCCGCTGGCGGCCAGCGCTCAGTACTGGATCGGCGAAGCCTACTACATTCAGCGCGACTATCGCCAGGCGATCGTCGAGTTCGAGAAGGTGCAGGAGCACGACTCCGCCAATGGCAAGGCGGCGGATGCGCTACTCAGGATCGGTCTCTGCTACGTGAACCTCCGCGAGCCGGCGCGGGCCCATCAGGTGTGGCAGCGTCTGGTGCAGGAGCATCCCGACTCCGAGGCCGCCGTGCGGGCACGCGGGCTCCTCCGCGCGCGTCGGGGCTCCAGCCGACCGTAAGGCGCACCGTATCTGTTCGTGTGCTTGACCGGAGCGCCGGCTCCGGGCAATGTGACGACTCACGTGGAACCCCTCAGCCTCACGCCTCGCGACGCGCGGTATCCCGCGCTGCTGGCCGCCATTCAGTCGCCGCCCGATCTGTGGGTCCGCGGCGTCTTCGAGCGCGACGACGCGCTGGCCATCGCGGTGGTGGGCACGCGGCGGGCGACGCCGTACGGCCTGGAGGTCGCCGAGCGTCTGGCCTTCGAGCTGGCGGCGCGCGGCGTGACAGTGATCAGCGGGCTGGCGCGCGGGATCGACACGGCCGCGCACCGCGGCGCACTTACCGCCGGCGGCCGCACGATCGCCGTGCTCGGCTGCGGCATCGACATCGCGTACCCGCCGGAGAACCGCGCGCTGGCGGGCGACATCGCGCGCCAGGGCGCGGTGATCTCGCAGTTCGCACCCGGCACACCGCCGTTGCCGGGCTACTTCCCGGCGCGCAACCGTACCATCGCCGGCCTGGCGCTGGGCGTGGTCGTCGTCGAGGCCGGCGAGCGCTCCGGCGCGCTGATCACCGCCGGCCTGGCGGGCGATCTCGGCCGCGAAGTGTTCGCCGTTCCAGGCCGAATCACGTCGGAGACGAGCCGGGGCTCGAACAGGCTCATTCAGGACGGTGCTAAACTGGTACGAGATTGGACCGATATCGTGCAAGAATTACCGAATCCATGGCGTCGAGCCGTTCGCGCCCCTCGGATCGAGCGGGGCGAGGGGGAGCGGCCGGTCGCCGACAGCGAGGAGGCGCGAGTCCTGGCGATGTTGAGGCCGGATGAACCGCAGCACATCGAGGCGCTCATCGCGCGGAGCGCGACCAACCCGGCGCGCGTCGCAGCGACGCTCCTCGCGCTCGAGCTCGGCGGCTGGGCGCGGCAGCTCGAGGGACAACGCTGGGTGAGCGTGGCGGTGCGGGCGGGGAGGGCCTAGTGGGGAAATCGCTGGTGGTGGTGGAGTCGCCCACGAAGGTGAAGACGATCCAGAAATATCTGGACTCGCGGTACATCGTCAAAGCCTCGATGGGTCACATCCGCGATCTGCCCAAGTCCAACCTCGGCGTCGATCCCAAGCGGGGCTTCAAGCCGAAGTACGTGGTGGCGCCGGGCAAGAAGAAGGTGCTCGACGAGCTCAAGAAGGCCGCCGAGAAGGCCGACGCGCTCTACGTGGCGACCGACCCCGACCGGGAGGGCGAGGCCATCGGCTGGCATCTGGCCCAGGAGTTGCCCGTCGACAAGAAGAAGGTGTACCGCGTGGCCTTCAACGAGATCACGGAGCGGGCGGTGAAGGCGGCGTTCCAGCATCCGGGAAAGATCGACCTCAAGAAGGTGGACGCCCAGCAGGCGCGCCGTGTCCTCGACCGGCTCGTCGGCTACAGCCTCTCGCCGCTCTTGTGGGAAAAGGTCCAGCGCGGGCTATCGGCCGGTCGCGTGCAGTCCGTGGCCGTGCGCCTGATTGTCGATCGCGAGCGGGAGATCCAGGCGTTCCGACCCGAAGAGTACTGGTCGCTGCACGCCCGCCTCCGCGCCAAGCGCCCGCCGGAGTTCGTCGCCACCCTCAAGGAGGTGGGGGACGAGAAGGCCTCGCTGCCCAACGAGGAGACCACCCGCACGCTCATGGCATCGCTGGAGGGAGCGCGCTTCACCGTCCGCTCGGTGACGCGCGGCGAGCGCCGCCGGAATCCGGCGCCGCCCTTCATCACCTCGACGCTGCAGCAGGAGGCGGGGCGGAAGCTGGGCTTCTCGGCCAAGAAGACGATGACGGTCGCCCAGCAACTCTACGAGGGCATCGACGTGGGCGACGACGGCCCCGTCGGCCTCATCACCTACATGCGCACCGATGCGGTCCGGGTGGCGCGCGAGGCCCAGGAAGAGGCGCGGGGGTGGGTCACGGCGCGGCTGGGAGGCGAGTACGTGCCGGAGGCGCCGCCCGTCTATCGCTCGCGCGGCAGCGCCCAGGAAGCGCACGAGGCCATTCGCCCCTCCGACGTCGCTCGCGAACCCAAGCTGGTGGCGCGCTTCCTCACCCGGGACCAGCAGGCACTCTACCGGCTCATCTGGGAGCGGTTCCTGGCCAGCCAGATGACGCCGGCGGTCTACGATACCGTGAGCGCCGACATCGAGGCCGGCCGCTGCCTCTTCCGCGCCCAGGGCCAGACGCTCAGGTTCAAGGGATTCATGGCCGTGTACGTGGAGAGCCGGGAGGACGAGGCAGCCTCCGAGGACGACGCCGAGAGCGTCGTGCCGCCGCTCGAGGAGGGCGAGGTCCTGGCCCTGCTCGGGCTCGATCCCAAGCAGCACTTCACCCAGCCGCCGCCCCGCTACACCGAGGCCTCGCTCATCAAGGTGCTGGAGGAGCAGGGGATCGGCCGGCCGTCGACCTACGCGCAGATCCTCGGCACCATCGTCAACGAGCGGGGCTATGTCCACCGCGAGCGGCGGACGCTCTTTCCGACCGAGCTCGGCATCGAGGTCACCGACCTGCTCCAGGGCTTTTTCGCTGACATCATGAACGTCGAGTTCACGGCCCAGATGGAGGGCGAGCTCGACCGGATCGAGGAAGGCGAGCGGAAGTGGGTGGACACGGTCCAGAAGTTCTACGGACCCTTCAAGCGGGACCTGGCCGAAGCCAAGAAGAACATGCGCAACGTGAAGAAAGGGGAGGAGACAGGGGAGGACTGCCCCGAGTGCGGTCAGCCGCTGCTCGAGCGCCGGGGGCGCTTCGGGAAGTTCATCGCCTGCTCCGCCTATCCCGATTGCCGCTACACCCGCGACCTCAACGGCGGGCGGGCGGAAGACGAGCCGACCAACGAGGTCTGCCCCTCGTGCGGAAAACCGATGGTCGTCAAGCACGGGCGCTACGGCAAGTTCATCGCCTGCTCCGGCTATCCCGAGTGCAAGACGACGAAGCCGGTGACCCTCGGCATCGCCTGCCCACAGCCCGGCTGCGCGGGCGAACTGGTCGAGCGCCGGTCCCGGCGCGGGCGGACCTTCTTCGGCTGCTCGGCCTATCCGACGTGCAAGTTCGTCCTCTGGCAGCGTCCGGTCGCGGAGCCCTGTCCCGCATGCGGCGCGCCCTTCCTCACGGAGCGCTCGGCCCGGGGCCGGAAGCTGCAGATCTGCGTCCGGGACGGGTGCGGCTTCCGGCGGGAGGTCGAGCTGCCCGTGGCATGACCGATCCGCTGGCGCCGTTCCTCCGCCACCTCGCCGTGGAGAAGCACGCCTCTCCCCACACGCTCCGCGGCTACCGGAGCGATCTCGAGGAGTTTCGCCGCTTCATCGCCGAGGTTTCGGGCCGCGACGCGCTCGCCGAGACGATCGCGTCGATCGACGCGCGCCTGATCCGCGCATACCTGGCGCGGCTCCACACCCGCCGGCGCGATCCGGTGACGGTGGCCCGGAAGCTCGCCGCGCTCAGGAGCTGGTTCAGGTTCCTCGTGCGCCGGGGTGTCCTACCCCGTAACCCCGCGCTCGAGGTCGGGGGGCCGCGCCTGGGCCGAAAGCTCGTCTCCTTCCTGCCCATCGATGAGGCCACGCTGCTGGTCGACGCGAAGGACACCTCCGCCCGCGACCGCGCAATCCTGGAGCTGCTCTATGCCACGGGCCTGCGCGTCTCCGAGCTCACCGGGCTCGACCTCGACGACGTGGATCGGCCCGAGCGGACGGTGCGGGTGCTCGGCAAGGGGCGCAAGGAGCGGATCGTGCCGTTCGGCGCCCGGGCGGCGGCCGCGCTCGACGCCTGTCTCGGCCCGCGCGCGCGGGGGCCGCTGTTCGTGAATCGCCGGGGTGAGCGGCTGGGTGTGCGGAGCGTTTTCGAGATCGTCCGCCGCCGGGCGCGGCAGCTCGGGCTCCGCCGGCGGGTCAGCCCGCACACGCTCCGCCACACCTTCGCCACCCATCTCCTGGACGCGGGGGCCGATCTACGGATGATCCAGGAGCTGCTGGGGCACAGCCGGCTCAGCACGACGCAGCGCTACACGCACGTGGGCACGGACCAGCTGACGCGTGTGTACGACGCCGCCCATCCCCGCGCCCGCGCGGTGACCCCGGGCTCGTGATGAGCGCGCCGGCCATTCGGGCGACCACGGTCCTCTGCGTCCGCCATCGCGGGCAGGTGGCCATGGCCGGCGACGGGCAGGTGACGATCGGCAACACGGTGGTCAAGGCCAGGGCCCGCAAGGTCCGCAAGCTCTATCACGACAAGATCCTGGCGGGCTTCGCCGGGGCCGCCGCCGATGCCTTCACCCTCTTCGCGCGGTTCGAGGGACGCCTGGAGGAGTACCGAGGCAACCTTCCCCGCGCCGCCGTGGAGCTGGCCAAGGACTGGCGGTCCGATCGGGTCCTGCGTCGGCTGGAGGCGCTGCTGGGCGTGGCCGACCGCGAGAACAGCTTCATCGTGTCCGGCACCGGGGACTTGATCGAGCCCGACGACGGGCTGATCGGAATCGGCTCCGGCGGGCCCTACGCGCTGGCTGCCGCCCGGGCGCTGCTCGGCCACTCCGACCTCGACGCCAAGGCGATCGTCACCGAGGCGATGCAGATCGCCGCCGGCATCTGCGTGTACACCAACGACCATGTGACGGTAGAAGTGCTTTGAGGGTGCTGGTGCCCCCTGCGACGTGCCCGAGCGATCTCGCCTCAGATCGAGCGCGGGCTTTGCCCGCGCAACCCTTCCTGGGGGAGGCCTCGGAGGGGGCCTCACCGGCCCCCTCCGACGAAACCAACGACCATGTGACCGTGGAAACGCTGTGAACGAGAGCCTGACGCCCGGCCAGATCGTCGCCGAGCTGGACCGCTACATCGTCGGTCAAGAGCGGGCCAAGCGCGCCGTCGCCGTCGCCCTCCGCAACCGGTGGCGCCGGCAGAACCTTCCTTCGGAGCTGCGCGACGAGGTGGCGCCGAAGAACATCATCATGATCGGTCCCACCGGCGTCGGGAAGACCGAGATCGCGCGCCGTCTGGCCAAGCTGGCCCAGGCGCCGTTCGTCAAGGTCGAAGCGTCGAAATACACCGAGGTCGGCTACGTCGGCCGCGACGTGGAGTCGATGATCCGCGAGCTGACCGAGCTGGCGGTGAACATGGTGCGGGCCGAGATGGTGGCCGCCGTCCAGGAGAAGGCCGAGCGCCTGGCCGAGGAGCGCCTGCTCGACCTTCTGCTGCCGCGCGGCCGCGGCGAGCCCTTCAGCAGCGAGTCGCTGGAGGAGGCCGGCGGCGACCCGTCCCGCGAGGCCACCCGGGAGAAGCTCCGTTCCCAGCTCCGGGCCGGGCGGCTCGACGACCGCCTGGTCGAGCTGGAGACACAGCAGCAGGCGGTGCCCATCGTGGAGGTCCTCTCGGGCCAGGGCATGGAAGAGATGGGGATCAACCTCCGGGAGATGCTCTCCAACATTCTGCCCAGCCGGACCAAGCGCCGGCGCGTGCGGATCGCGGAGGCGCGCCGCCTGCTCGTCCAGGAGGAGGCGCAGAAGCTCGTCGATCCCGACGAGGCGGTGAGCCAGGCGATCCGGCGCGTGGAGAACTCCGGCATCGTCTTCGTCGACGAGCTGGACAAGGTGGCCGGGCGCGAGAGCGGGCACGGCCCCGACGTCAGCCGGGAGGGCGTCCAGCGGGACCTGCTCCCCATCGTCGAGGGCTGTTCGGTGACCACGAAGTACGGCATCGTGCGCACGGACCACATCCTGTTCATCGCCGCCGGAGCCTTCCATGTCGCGAAGCCCGCCGACCTCATCCCGGAGCTGCAGGGACGCTTCCCGATCCGCGTCGAGCTCGACCCCTTGACGCGGGAGGATTTCGTCCGCATCCTGACGGAGCCCCGCAACGCTCTGATCACGCAGTACGTGGAGCTGTTGAAGACGGAGAAGGTGGCGCTCACGTTCACGCCGGACGCGGTCGATGCGGTGGCCGACCTCGCCATGCGCGTGAACACGGCGACCGAGAACATCGGGGCCCGGCGGCTCTACACGATCATGGAGAAGCTCCTGGAGGACATCTCGTTCAACGCCCCGGATCTTCCCGGCAAGGAGCTGACCATCGACGCGGGCTACGTCCACCAGCGGCTGGCCGACCTCACGCGGGACCAGGACCTCTCCCGCTACATCCTATGAACGTGCGCCTATGAACGTGGCCGTGCGAGCCGCAGCTCGTTGGAGGAGCCGCAGCCGCAGGCGAGGCGACGCTGCAAGAGTCGAGGTGAGCCGATGAACGAAGACGACCTGCGGCGCGCCGAGATCCTGATGGAGGCGCTCCCGTACATCCGGGAGTTCCGGGGCAAAACCGTCATCATCAAGTACGGCGGCTCTGCGATGGAACAGGCGAATCTCAAAGAGAGCTTCGCGCTCGATGTGATTCTCCTCCACCTCGTTGGGATCCATCCGGTCATCGTGCACGGCGGCGGACCCCAGATCGGCGCCCTGATGAAGCGCCTGGGCAAGGAACCGCGCTTCATCGGAGGCATGCGGGTCACCGACGAGGAGACGGTGGAGATCGTCGAGATGGTGCTGGTGGGCAAGATCAACAAGGAGATCGTCGCGCTCATCAACCACCACGGCGGCCGGGCAGTGGGGCTCAGCGGGAAGGACGCAGACCTGATCCGCGCCCGGCGGCGCCCGCATCGGCTGCCGTCCGGGGAGGAGATCGACATCGGGCTCGTGGGCGAAGTGGAGGCGGTGAACCCCGATGCGATCAGGCTGCTCGAGCAGAACGGGTTCATCCCGGTCATCGCGCCGGTGGGCGCCGGCCACAACGGGGAGACCTACAACATCAACGCGGATCTGGTCGCAGGTGAGGTGGCGGCGGCGCTCGGCGCCGAGAAGCTCATCCACCTGACCGACGTCCAGGGGATCGTCGACGCCTCGGGCCGGCTCACCAGCACCCTGAGCCGCAAGGACGCCGAGCGGCTCGTCCAGGACGGTGTCATCGAGGGGGGGATGCTGCCCAAGGTGGAGTCGTCCCTGCGGGCGCTCAAAGGGGGCACGGCCAAGGCGCACATCATCGACGGCCGGCTGCCGCACGCCATCCTCCTGGAGCTCTTCACGCGCGAGGGCATCGGCACCGAGATCGTCCTGTGAGTGATCCCAAGCCGGTGGACACCAAGACGCTGCTCGAGTGGTCGGCCCGGTACCACACCCCGAATTACGGCCGGGCTCCCATCTGCCTGGTGCGGGGCGACGGCGTGCGGGTGTGGGACTCGGACGGCCGCGAGTACCTGGACTTCGCGGCAGGGATTGCCGTCGCCGCCCTCGGTCACTGCCATCCCACCATCACTGGCGCCATCCGCGAGGCGGCGGCGACGCTGCTGCACGTGTCCAACCTCTACCACACGGCGCCCCAGATCCACCTGGCCAAGCTCCTCTGCGAGCACTCTTTCGCCGACCGCGTCTTTTTCTGCAACTCCGGCGCCGAAGCCAACGAAGCGGCGCTCAAGCTCGCCCGCAAGTACGCCAAGGAGCGTTTGGCCTCCGACCGCTTCGAGATCATCGCCACGCGCGATTCCTTCCACGGCCGCACGCTGGCCACGGTGACGGCCACCGGCCAGGAGAAGTACCAGCACGGCTTCGAGCCGCTGGTGCCCGGCTTCAAGCACGTGCCCTACAACGACCTGCGCGCGATGGAGCGCGCGCTGGACAACCGCACCGCGGCCATCATCGTCGAGCCCATCCAGGGCGAGGGCGGCGTGCACGTCCCCGACGCCGACTACCTCCCGGGCCTCCGGAAGCTCTGTGACCAGTCCGGGGCCCTGCTGATCCTCGACGAGGTCCAGACCGGGCTCGGCCGCACCGGCAAGCTCTGGGGCTACCAGCACGCCGGCGTGGAGCCGGACATCATGACGCTGGCCAAGGCGCTCGCCAACGGCGTGCCGATGGGCGCGATGCTGGCGCGCGAGGAGGTGGCCCGGGCGCTGACGCCGGGCACGCACGCCTCGACCTTCGGGGGCACGCCCTTCGTGGCCTCGGTGGCGCTGGCCACGCTCACCACCATCCTCGGCGAGAAGATCCCGGAGCGCGCCGCCCGCACCGGCGCCTACCTGATGGAGCGCCTGCTGGCGCTGGCCAGGCAGCGGCCCGTCGTCCGCGCGGTGCGCGGGCGGGGGCTCCTGATCGGTCTCGAGCTCAGCCGGCCCGCGGGGCCGATCGTGGACGCCTGTCGGGACGCGGGGCTCCTCGTCCTCACCGCGGGTGAGCGGGTGCTCCGACTGGCGCCGCCGCTGATCGTCGACGAGCGGGACTGCGACCGTGCGCTGGCCACGATCGACGCGATGCTCGCCCGGTCGACATCGTGAACCATTTCGTTTCGGCCGCCGATCTGACGCGGGAGCGGGCGCTCCACCTGTTCCGGGTGGCGGGGGCGCTCAAGCAGCGCTGGAAGTCGGGCAGCCGGGGCGCGCCGCTGGCCGGGCGCACGATGGCCCTGATCTTCGAGAAGCCGTCGCTGCGGACCCGCGTCACCCTCGAGGTGGGGATCATCCAGCTCGGCGGGCGGGCCGTCCACCTGGCCGGCCAGGAGATCGGGATGGGCTCGCGCGAGTCGGTCCCCGACGTGGCCCGCAACCTGTCGCGCTGGGTCGACGGCATCGCCGCGCGCGTCTACGCCCACGACACGGTGGAGACGCTGGCGCGGCACGCGACGATCCCCGTGATCAACGGGCTCAGCGACTTCGAGCACCCCTGCCAGGCGTTGGCCGACTACTTCACGCTGTGGGAGCGCGGCATCGACGTGGCCGCGATGCGACTGGCCTGGATCGGCGACGGCAACAACGTGTGCCACTCGCTGCTCCTGCTCGGGGCCCTGCTCGGGACCACGCTCACCGCCGCCTGTCCGTCGGGCTACGAGCCGGACGCGAGGGTGCAGGCGGCGGTGCGACGGCTGGGCGGCCGGCTGACGATCACCCACGATCCCCGCGAGGCGGCCACCGGCGCCGACGTGCTCTACACCGACGTCTGGATCAGCATGGGGCAGGAGGGCGAGCGCGAGCGGCGGCTCGAGGCGTTCGCTCGCTACCAAGTGAACGAGACCCTGGTCGGGTTCGCGAAGCCCTCCGCCCTGGTGATGCACTGCCTGCCCGCCCACCGCGGCGAGGAGATCAGCGACGCCGTGCTGGACGGCTCACGAAGTATTGTGCTCGACCAGGCGGAGAACCGACTCCACGCGCAGAAGGCGATCATCCTGGAGCTGCTGGGGGGATCCCTGGATGATGCCTGATCCCAAGCGGGTGGTCCTGGCGTACTCGGGCGGGCTCGACACCTCCGTCATCCTCCGCTGGCTGATCGAGCGATACCGCTGCGCGGTCATCGCCTTCTGCGCCGACCTGGGTCAGGGCGAGGAGGTGCTGCCGATCCGCGACAAGGCGCTCCGGACGGGAGCCGCCTCGGTGCACGTCGTGGACCTGCGGGAGGAGTTCGTCCGGGACTTCATCTTCCCGATGCTCCGCGCCAACGCCGTCTACGAGGGCGGCTACCTCCTGGGCACCTCGATCGCGCGCCCGCTCATCGCGCGGGCTCAGGTGCAAATCGCGGGGCGGGAAGGCGCCGACGCCGTCGCCCACGGGGCCACCGGCAAGGGCAACGACCAGGTGCGCTTCGAACTCACCTACGCGGCGCTGGCGCCGCACCTACGGGTGATCGCGCCCTGGCGGGAGTGGGAGCTCACCTCCCGGACGGCCCTCATCGAGTTCGCCCGGCGCCACGATATTTCCGTCCCCGTGACCACCGAGCGGCCGTACAGCACCGACCGCAACCTGTTCCACATCTCCTACGAGGGCGGCCTCCTGGAGGACCCCTGGACGGCGCCGCCCGACAAGATGTTCCTGCTGACCAGCTCGCCGGAGGCAGCGCCCGATGTCCCGGAGGAGATCGTGATCGACTTCGAACACGGCGATCCGGTCGCCCTGGGCGGCGAGCGGCTGGGGCCGGTCGCGTTGCTGACGCGGCTGAACCGGATCGGGGGCGAGCACGGCATCGGCCGCGTGGACGTGGTCGAGAACCGCTTCGTCGGAATGAAGTCGCGCGGCGTGTACGAAACGCCCGGGGGCACGATCCTCCACGTTGCCCGGCGGGCGCTGGAGTCGCTGACGCTCGACCGCGAGGTGCTCCACCTGCGCGATTCGCTCGTGCCCCGCTACGCGGAGATGATCTACTACGGCTTCTGGTTCGCCCCCGAGCGGCAAACTCTCCAAGTCTTCATGGACGAGTGCGCCCGCGACGTCACCGGCAGCGCGCGGCTGCGTCTTTACAAGGGCAACGTCACCGTCACCGGGCGCCGCTCACCGCGCTCGCTCTACCGGACCGACTTCGCCACCTTCGAGGCCGATTCCGTCTATCGGCCACAAGATGCCGAGGGGTTCATCAACCTGAACGCGCTCCGTCTCCGCATCCGCGCCCTCCGAGATCGCCCGAGCTAGCGCGTGCTGATCGACGTCGCGCCCACGGCTGAGGCGCTGGACCCGTCCCAGCTCCGGGCTTCGACCGTGCTGGTCGTCGACGTGCTGCGGGCCAGCACCACCATGATCACCGCGCTCGCCAACGGCTGCGCCGCCATCGTCCCGGTGGCCGACGCCGAGGAGGCAAGGCGGCGGGCCCGCAGCTTTCCCGGCGCCACCGTCCTGGTGGCCGGTGAGCGTCGGGGCCAGGCGATCCCGGGCTTTCACCTCGGCAACTCGCCGCTGGAGTTCACGCCGGACCGCGTGCGCGACACCATCGTCGTCTTCACCACCAGCAACGGCACGCGGGCGCTCCTGGCCGCCCGCGGCGCGCCCGCGGTCGGGGTCGGCGCGCTGGTGAACCTCAGCGCGGCCGTGGCGTGGGCGCTGGCCGGGCGCCGCGACGTCACCGTGCTCTGCGCTGGCCAGCGAGGCGCCGTCTCGCTGGAGGACCATGTCTGTGCCGGTCTCCTGGTCGAGCGGCTCCGCCGCGAGGAGCCGGGCGCGTCGCCGACGGCGGCGGCGGTCGAGGCCGTCCGCGTGGGCCGTCAGTACGGCCACGACGTGGCCCAGCTGGCGGAGGCCTCGCCCTGGGCACGCCACCTGGCTCGGGTCGGGCGCGCCGCCGACGTCGTGGCCTGTCTGATGCTCGACACGGCGACGCTCGTCCCCGTCTACCAGGCCGACGTTGACAAGGTGGTTCCGGGGCCGCGATACTCGTGCGGGGTGGTGGTGACGTGAACTTACCGATCGGTCTCACGCTCACACGCATCGTCGCCGTCCCGCTGCTGATCGTCTTCCTGATCTCGTCCTCCGGCGTCCACGCGGTGATCGCCGCCGGAATCTTCATCCTGGCCGCGCTCACGGACTGGGCGGACGGCGTGCTGGCGCGGCGCCGCAACCAGGTCACCACGCTCGGCACGCTGCTGGACCCCATCGCCGACAAGCTGCTGGTCGCCGCCGCCCTGGTCTCGCTGCTCCAGATCGACAAGGTGGCGGCCTGGATCGTGCTGGTAATCGTCGGACGCGAGCTGGCGGTGACCGGGCTGCGGGCGGTGGCGGCCGGCGTGGGCGTCATCGTCCCCGCCTCGCGCCTGGCGAAGTGGAAGACGGTGGGCCAGTACGTCGCGATCACGATGCTGATCATCGAGAAGAGCGTGGGCTCGCCGGCCTTCCACATCGCCGCCACCACCGTGCTGTGGGTGGCGCTCGGCTTGACCGTCGTCTCCGCCGTCGACTACTTCTACCGGTTCTTCCGGAAGGCCGACTACCGCGCGATCGTGCCAGGCGAAGAACGCTGGTCGTGACCACGCTGGCGGCGGTCGTCGCCGCGTACCTCATCGGAGCGGTGCCGGTCGGGTTCCTGATCGCCCGCGCCTTCGGCATCGGCGACATCCGGCGCCAGGGCAGCGGCAACATCGGCGCCACCAACGTGCTGAGAACTGCGGGGCGGCTGCCGGCGCTGCTCACGCTGGTGGGCGACATCGCGAAGGGCTACCTCGCCGTCGCCGCCGGGGGGGTGCTGGGGGGGGCCGCGCCGGAAATCACCGCCGCGGCGGCGGTGGCGGCCATCGTGGGCAACTGCTGGTCGGTGTTCCTGCTCTTCCGCGGGGGCAAGGGCGTGGCCACCGGCCTGGGGGCGTTCCTCAAGCTCGTCCCGCTGGCAGCTCTGCCCGCCGCCGTCACGTGGCTCGCCGTCACCCTGACCTTCCGCTACGTCTCACTCGGATCGCTGCTGGCGGCGCTCTGCGTTCCCCTGGGCGCGCTGCTGTTCGGCTATCCGCCGGCCACGGTCGCCGCCTGCGTCGTCGCGACGGCGGTCGTGGTTCTGCGCCATCATGAAAACATCGCTCGGCTGCTGGCCGGCACCGAGCGCCGACTCGGCGAGCGGCGGGCGTGACGATCGGCGTCATCGGAGGCGGGAGCTGGGGCACGGCGCTGGCCATCCACCTGGCCCGGGCTGGCGGCGCCGTGCGTCTGTGGGCGCGTGAGACCGAGGTGGTCGAGGGGATCCGAACGGCGCGGCGGAACCCGTTCTACCTGTCCGACGTCGAGTGCCCGCCGGGCATCCAGGCCACCGGGGATGCGGGCGAAGCGGTGCGGGGCGCCGCCGTGGTGATCGTGGTGGTCCCGTCCGAGTTCTTCGCGGCCACCCTCAAGAACGTCGGAGGGATCCCGCCGGACGTGCCGATCGTTTCTGCGACGAAGGGCCTCGATCCCGAGCGGCATCGGCGGATGAGCGAGATTCTCCTCGAGCGCTACCCCGGGGCGCCCCTGGCGGTGCTGTCGGGCCCGACCTTCGCCCGCGAGGTCGCGCTGGGGCAGCCCACGGCGTGCGTGGTCGCCTCGGGCGACGAGGCGCTGGCCGCCCGCCTGCAGTCGGCGCTGGGCAGCCGGGAGTTCAGGCTCTACACCAACCGGGACGTCGCCGGCGTCGAGGTCGGGGGCGCGCTCAAGAACGTGATCGCCATCGCCACCGGCCTCGCCGACGGCCTCGGTCTGGGAGAGAACGCGCGCGCCGCCCTCATCACCCGCGGGCTGGCCGAGATCACGCGGCTGGCGGTAGCGCTGGGCGCGCAAGCGCGCACGCTGGCCGGCCTGGCCGGGATGGGCGACCTCGTCTTGACCTGCACGGGGAGCCTCTCACGCAACCGGGGGCTCGGCATCGCGCTGGCGCGCGGTAAGACGCAGGCCGCCGTCGAGGGGGAAACGCGCATGATCGCCGAGGGCGCGCGCACGGTCGCCTCCGCGCTGGCACTGGCCACCCGCCACGGCGTGAGCCTGCCGATCTGCGCCGAGGTCGGCGCCGTGCTCTTCGACAAGAAGCCGCCGCGCGACGCGCTGGTCTCGCTGCTGGGTCGCGCGGCGCGGCCGGAGGACGACTGAATGTCTGGAGCGCCGGATGTCTGAGCTGCGGAAGGATCCCATCGTCGGGCGGTGGGTGATCATCGCCGCCGACCGGGCCCGGCGGCCGTCCGACTTCGAGCCCGAGCCCGCGCGGCCACGACTGACGAGCTGCGCGTTCTGCGCCGGCCACGAGGACACGACGCCGCCCGAGATCCTGGCCGGCCGCCCACCCGGCGGGGTGCCCAACGGCCCGGGCTGGACGTTCCGCGTCGTGGCCAACAAGTTCCCTGCCCTGCGCATCGAGGGCGATCTCGAGCCGTCGGGTGAAGGGCTGTTCGACCGGATGAACGGCGTCGGCGCCCACGAGGTCGTCATCGAGTCGCCCGAGCACACGGCGTCGCTGGCCACGATGTCCGTGGACGCCGTGGCCGACGTCCTGCTCGCCTTTCGGGAGCGCGTGCTGGACTTGAAGAAGGACGCCCGCTTCCAATACGTCCTGATCTTCAAGAACCACGGGGAGGCGGCCGGCGCTACGCTCGAGCATCCGCACTCCCAGCTCATCGCGACGCCCATCATCCCGATCATGGTGGGCGAGGAGCTGGCCGGCGCCGCCACGTACTACGAGATGAAGGAGCGCTGCGTGTGGTGCGACATCCTGCGCCAGGAGCGCCGGAGCCGGCGCCGCCTCGTCCTCGACGCCGACGGCTTCGCGGCCCTGGTTCCCTTCGCGCCGCGGTTTCCCTTCGAGACGTGGATCCTGCCCGCGCGCCATCGCTCCGCGTTCGAGGAGTCGGGGGTGGACGAGCTCCGGGCGCTGGCGGGCGTCCTGCGGGACTTCCTCGGGCGCATGAATCGCGCGCTGAACGATCCCCCGTTCAACTTCATGCTCCACAGCGCGCCGCTGCAGGAGCCCACGCCCGACCACTTCCACTGGCACCTGGAGATCATCCCCAAGCTGACCCGCGTCGCTGGATTCGAGTGGGGCAGCGGCTTCTTCATCAATCCGGTGGCGCCCGAGGACGCCGCGGCGGCGCTCCGGGAGGCCGGCGGGTGAGGGCAGTCCGACCCCCGTGGTAGTAGTGGTACTATATGGCGCTGTCGGGGCGGGGGATGCGGGAATAGCTCAGTGGTAGAGCACGACCTTGCCAAGGTCGGGGTCGCGGGTTCGAATCCCGTTTCCCGCTCCAGCTCTCATACAATCCGGTCTTCGCGCGCTCCAAGGCGGCGTAGCCAAGTGGTTAAGGCGGAGGTCTGCAAAACCTCTATTCAGCGGTTCGAATCCGCTCGCCGCCTCCATTTTTCTTCCTCGGTCGTCTACGCGGGTTGGCGTCAGTGCCGACGAATCGCCAGTGGCCGTGTCGCCGAGGAGCCGGCGCCGTGGTCTGGGGCGCCGTGGTCCGGATGGCCGCGCCGGCGATCGCCGGCCGCCCGTCACCGGCCTCTCATCGGCCATGCGCTGATGCTTCATCGCAGTGGGCATGCCACGAAGGCGATCGCACGGGTCCTGGCGGTTCCGCGCTCGACCGTGCGATATTGGCTCGAACGGTATGCTGGTGTAGCCCAATCGGCAGAGGCCACCGACTTAAAATCGGTACAGTGTGGGTTCGACTCCCACCACCAGCACCAGCATCCAGCCTACGCCTACCTGCTCGGCATGTATCTCGGTGATGGTCACATCATGCAGTGCCCGCGCGCGTACGTACTCCGGGTCTTCCTCAACCAGAAGCAATGCGATGTCATCGAGCGGGTGAAGACCGCCATCACAACCCTGCTGCCTCATAACCGCGTGAGCGTCGCCGGGCGGCGCCACGCCGCAGTCGCAGTCGTCACGTGCTACTCTCAGGCGTGGCCGACGCTCTTCCCCCAGCACGGCCGCGGCCGCAAGCACAAGCGCCGCATTTTGCTCGAGCAGTGGGCAGCGTGAGATCGTTGCCCGGCATCCCGATGAGTTCCTTCGGGGACTGATCGAATCCGATGGCAGCCACCACCAGCGCATCGTCTGCGGTCGCAACTATCCTGCGTACTCGTTCTCTAACCGTTCGGAAGACATCCTGCAGCTGTTCATGTGGGCTTGCGACCTCCTCGCGCTTCGCCCCCGACGAGCGAGTCGGGTGGCAATCTCAATCGCCCGCCGCGCTGACGTCGCCCGGCTCGATGCGCTGATGGCCGAGACCGCCGCGCCTTGACAGCGGTACCAAGGCGTTCCCGTCACGATCGCGCGTGATCCCGTCGTAAGTGTCGGGCGCCGCCTCTAGTCCCCCCGGTCGAACGTCGGCAGTGGGCTGCCGATGAAGAAGTGCGCGATGGCCACCAGCTCGTGGAGGCCCTCCTCCAGGGACCGCCGCGAGCGCCACCACCGCCCGGGAACGAAGGGCTCGTAGAGGGTCGGATGGACCAGCGCCGGGATCCTCGCCTGGTAGCGCGCGTTCCAGATGACGCGCACGCGACGGGTGTGCTGAGGTGACGTGACGAGAATCACGCGCCGGAAGCCCCGGGCACGCGCGTGCTCGAAGTCGACCTGCAGCTCCTGGGCGGTGTTCTCCGCCTGCCGCTCCAGCCTCACGATCGCGTGCCGGGGAACGCCCGCATACTCCAGGGCCCGGGCCGCCCTCTCTTGCAAGATGGGCTCGCCCGCCAGCTGCCGCGCCACCGGGAAGGGGTCGCGCGCCAGCGCGAGAACGACGACGGGAGCCAGCTCGCGGCGGTACAGCACGGCCGCCTCCACCTCCCGGGCCGGGGTCCCGCCCTCGAGCACGATGATCGCGTCGCTGGGCTCGAGGCGATCGGCCACCACCAGGAATGGGCCGACCGCCCGGACGCCGAGGACGAGGAGGGCGGCGAAGAGGCCGAGGAGGAGCAGGGGGACCGCGCGCCGAACGCGTCGGAGGTTCATTGGACGGCTGACATGCGCCAGGCTATCTTACCTGAGATGTTCGCTTCCCCCGGAGCCATCGCCTTCGAGATCGGACCACTCGTCATCCGCTGGTACGGCATCCTGATGGCCGCCGCGATCGTCGTCGGCCTCTGGCTCGGCCACCGCCAGGCGCGCCGCGACGGCCTGCCGGCCGACGACATCATCAGCGCGGCCCAGTGGGCCATCCTGGCCGGGTTGCTGGGCGCGCGGCTGTACGAGGTGATCTTCAACTGGGACTATTACGGCCAGTACCCGGCCAAGATCGTCGCGGTGTGGGAGGGCGGGCTCGCCATGCACGGCGGTCTCATTCTGGGGCCGCTGGTCGGCGTGTGGCTCGCCTACCGGTGGCGGCTGCCGGTCCTCCGCGGTCTGGACATGGCGGCGCCGAGCCTCGCCATCGGGCAGGCGATCGGGCGATGGGGGAACTTCTTCAACGAGGAGGCGTTCGGTCGCCCGACGGAGCTGCCCTGGAAGCTCTACATCTCGCCCGCGCATCGCCCGCCCGGCTACGCCCAGTACGAATACTTCCATCCCACCTTCCTCTACGAGTCGCTCTGGGACTTCGCGGTCTTCCTCATGCTGGTGGCCTGGCTCCGCCCGCGGTTGCGGCAGCAGCCAGGGGCGCTCTTCTTCGTCTACATCGGGCTCTACTCCGTGGGGCGCTTCGCGATCGAGTCGCTGAGGCTGGACAGCTTCTGGCTCGGCTCATTCCGGGTGCCGCAGCTCGCCAGCGTGCTCGGGGTCGTGGTCGCCTTGATCGGGCTGGCCTGGACGCACCGCCGGGCGACTCCCGCCACCGCGAGCTGAGCAGCCCGCGCCTCGCACCCCGCGGGGCAACCGGCGGCCGCTACAATAAAGAGCCATGGGTGTGAAGGTCGAACAGGTCGGACCCTATCTCTGGCGAATCCCGCCCGACGCGCGGCCCGGGATGCGCGTGCCGGCCCTCGTCGTCGCCGACGAGCGGCTGATGGCCCAGATCCGGAACGACGCCTCCCTGGAGCAGCTGGCGAACGGCGCCACCTTGCCCGGCATCGTGAAGGCGGCGCTGGCGATGCCCGACATCCACCAGGGCTACGGGCTGCCGGTGGGCGGCGTGGTCGCCACCGACGCCGTGCGCGGCGTGGTGAGCCCCGGAGCGATCGGCTTCGACATCAACTGCGGTGTGCGACTTCTGCGGACGGAGCTCCGGCAGGCGGAGATCGCCCCCCGCGTGGAGTCGCTCGTCGACGCGCTGTATGCGGCCATTCCCACGGGGGTCGGCTCCCAGGGGCGCGTCAAGCTCGACGCCCGGGCGCTCCAGCAGGTGATGGCAGCGGGCGCGGCGTGGGCGGTCGGGCAGGGTTGGGGCGAGGGCGACGACATCGAGCGGCAGGAGTCGAACGGATGCATTCCCGGGGCCCAGCCCGAGCACGTCTCCGAGCACGCGCTCGAGCGGGGGCGGCGCCAGCTCGGAACGCTCGGATCGGGGAATCACTTCCTCGAGGTCCAGGTCGTCGACGAGGTCTACGACGAGGCCGGGGCCGCGCGCCTGGGGCTGAGCGAGGGCGCGGTGACCGTGATGATCCACACCGGCTCGCGAGGGCTCGGCCACCAGGTCTGCACGGATTCCCTGAGGCTGACGGAGCGAGCGCTCAAGCGGTACGGCATCGCCGTGCCCGACCGCCAGCTGGCCTGCGCGCCGGTAGACTCGGAGGAAGCCCGCACCTATCTCGGCGCCATGCGGGCGGCGGCGAACTTCGCCTTCGCGAACCGCCAGCTGATCACGCACTGGGCGCGGGAGGCGTTCACGCGGACGCTGGGGCTCACGCCGCGCCAGCTCGGCATGAGAACGGTCTACGACGTCGCCCACAACATCGCCAAAGAGGAGGAGCACGAGGTGAACGGGCACCGGCGGCGGCTCCTCGTCCACCGCAAGGGTGCCACCCGGGCGTTCCCGGGCCAGCCGGTGCTGGTGCCGGGTGACATGGGACGATACTCGTTCGTCCTGCTCGGCACCGAGATCGCGATGCGGGAGACGTTCGGCAGCACATGCCACGGCGCCGGCCGCGTGATGAGCCGGACGGCTGCGGTCAAGGCTGCCCGTGGCCGTTCGATCGCCAGGGAGCTGGAGGCGCGGGGCGTCCTGGCCCGCGCGACCGGTCGCGACGCTCTGGCCGAGGAGATGCCCGAGGCCTACAAGGACGTGAAGGATGTCGTGGAGGTCGTCCACCGCTTCGGCATCTCGACGCGCGTGGCCCGCCTGAGGCCGATCGCGGTGATCAAGGGATGAAGCGCTCATGCGCGCCTGCCCGGGCGGCCGTGACCGGATGTGATAGAGTGAGCCCGATGTCCTGGACACTAAAGAAAAAAGCCCAGGCGCGGCTGGCGCAGGAGCAGGGCACCATCCGCAAGGACTGGGGGGGCAAGGTCCCCGTCGCCCTCGTCTACCCCAACACCTACGCCGTCGGGATGTCCAACCTGGGCTTCCAGACGATCTACTGGTATCTCAACCAGCTGCCCGACGTCGTCTGTGAGCGGGTGTTCCTGCCCGACCCCGAGGACGCCGACGAGCTCAGGCGGACGAGCACCCCGCCCTTCTCGCTGGAGTCGCTGCGATCGCTGTCGGACTTTCATATGGTCGCCTTCTCGATCACCTATGAGGGCGACTACATCAACGCGCTCAGGCTCCTCGCCCTCGCGGGAATCCCGCTGCGCACCGCCGACCGCGGCCCGCACGACCCCCTCGTGCTCATGGGGGGCGTGTGCGCGTTCTCCAACCCCGAGCCCCTGGCGCCCTTCATGGACTTCATCGTCGTCGGCGAGGGCGAGGAGCTTGTCGGCGAGCTCATCCAGGCCTATCGGGAGGGCTACCGCGAGCGTCAGAGCTTCCTCGACCGGCTCGTGACGATTCCCGGCATCTACGTGCCCGACCGCTACGGAGTGTCTTACCAGCCCGACGGCACGGTGGCCGCGGTGCTGCCGCGCGAGGGGGCGTCCGCGATCGTGACCAAGCGCCGGCTCAGCGACGTCAACCGCTTCGAGACCATCTCGCTGGTGAAGACACCCCACGCGGAATACGGGCACATGGCGCTGCTGGAGGTGGGCAAGGGGTGCGGTCGCGGCTGCCGCTTCTGCCTCGAGGGCCAGGTCTACCGGCCGGTCCGGCACCGCTCGGTGGCGTCGCTCACGGAGACGGTCGCGAAGATCGCCAAGGATGCCGACGGCAAGCGGATCGGGCTGGTGGGCGCCTGCGTCTCCGATTACCCGTGGATCGGCGACCTGCTCAAGGTGGTGGAGGACCAGGGGCTTGAGCTGTCCATCTCCTCGCTTCGCGCCGACAGCCTCACCCCCGACCTGGTGGCGGCGCTGGCGCGCGGTGGCCACCGCACGCTGACGGTCGCGCCGGAGGCCGGGACGGAGCGCCTGCGGAGGGCGATCCGGAAGGTGATCACCGACGAGCAGCTCTACGCCGCCTGCGCGCTGATCCGGCGCCACGGGATCCCGAACCTCAAGTGTTACTTCATGATCGGTCAGCCGACCGAGACGCTGGAGGACGTGGAGGCGATTCCCGATCTGGCGCAACGAATGCTCGAGCGGCTGCGGGTCCTCGATCCCGTCGGGAAACCCTTCGGCCGGCTGACGCTGTCGATCTCGTCCTTCGTCCCCAAGCCCTGGACGCCGTTTCAGTGGGCGCCGTTCGACACGGTGGAGTCGCTGCAGAACAAGCTGGAGATCATCAAGCGCGGAGCGCGGCCCTTCTCCAACGTCCGGGTCCTGCACGAGAACCCCCGCGAGGCCGCGCTCCAGGCGCTGCTGGCGCGGGGCGATCGCCGTGTCGGGGACTTCCTCGAGCTGGCCACCCGCCTGGAGGGCGACTGGCGGCGGGCTCTCCGGGAGTGGGACGCCGACGCCGCCTTCTACACGACACGGGAGCGCTCCATCGACGAGCGGCTACCGTGGGATCATTTCGACGTGGGCGTGAAGAAGTCCGGACTGATCCGGGAGTGGGAGCGAGCCGGGGCCGAGGCCGCCCCGCGCCCGGTGGGCTAGGAGGACGCGCGTGGAACAGATACCGCCCGGTTACTGCATGCTCTACACCTTCTTCAAGGCGCGGCCGTCGTGGTTCACGCTCGCCAAGGCCGACAAGAGCCGCGCGATCGCCGAGTATCTGGTCAAGATCGACGACTTCAAGAACCGCCTGACCATTCGGGCCTACTCGACGATCGGCCTCCGGCGGGACACCGACTTCCTGCTGTGGCTGACCTCGCGCGAGCTGCCGCCCATCCAGGTGCTGACCGAGGGGTTACGCACGACGGCCATGGCGCCCCATCTCGACAACACCTACACCTACCTCGCCGTCACCCGGGAGTCGCAGTACGTCAAGGCCCATTCCGACGACGAGGCGGTGGTCACAATGCAGCCGGGCCAGTCGAAGTACCTCTTCGTCTACCCGTTCGTGAAGACGCGCGAGTGGTATCTGCTGCCGATCGAGGCGCGACGCCGGATGATGGCCGAGCACATCCGTACCGGTCATCGCTTCCCGGCCATCCGGATCAACACCGCCTATTCCTTCGGGATGGACGACCAGGATTTCGTGGTCGCCTTCGAGGGCGACGATCCCAAGGAATTCGTGACCCTGCTCATGCAACTCCGGGAGACGGAGGCCAGCCGCTACACCGTACGCGACACGCCTCAGCACACGTGCGCGCGGCGCCCGCTCGAGGACATTCTCCAGGCGCTGGGGTAGGATCGACGCGATGACGGCTCGCGACACGCTGGGGCGCCCGCTCCGGAACCTCCGGCTATCGGTGACGGACCGCTGTAATTTGCGGTGCCAGTACTGCATGCCCGAGGAGGACTACGTCTGGCTGCCTCGGGAGGCGATCCTCCACTTCGAGGAGATCAGCGCGCTGGTCGAGGTCTTCATCGGGCTGGGCGTGGACAAGGTGAGGCTCACCGGCGGTGAGCCGCTCCTGCGGCGGGATCTGCCGACGCTGGTACGCCTGCTGGCGGCCAAGCCCGGCCTCCGTGACCTGGCCATCACGACCAACGCGGTGCTGCTCGCCGACCAGGCCCAGGCCCTCAAAGACGCCGGTCTGCATCGGGTGACGGTCAGCCTGGACACGCTGAAGCCCGAGCGCTTCGCCGCGCTCACGCGCCGACCGACGCACGCCCAGGTGCTGGAGGGCATCGCGGCCGCGAGCGGCGCCGGCCTCACCGGCACCAAGCTCGACACGGTGGTCATGCGCGGCGTGAACGACGACGAGCTGGGAGATCTGATCGAGTTCGGCCGGCGCGTGCCGGCCGAGGTGCGGTTCATCGAATACATGGACGTCGGGGGGGCCACTCGCTGGTCCATGGACAAGGTCGTCTCGCGCGCCGAGATCCTCGGCGTGCTCGGCAGGCGCTACGGCCGCATCGAGCCCGTCCCCGAGCCGGAGAGCACGGCGCCGGCGGAGCGCTTCAGGCTCCCGGACGGCACGGTCTTCGGGATCATCGCCTCGACGACGGCGCCGTTCTGTCGCGCTTGCGACCGGAGCCGGCTGACGGCCGATGGGATGTGGTACCTGTGCCTGTACGCCCTGACGGGGACGGACCTGCGCGGCCCGCTGCGTCGGCGGGCAAGCCGGGAGGAGCTGGCGGCGCTCATCGTCGGACGCTGGACGGCGAGGACCGATCGCGGTGCCGAGGAGCGTCTGGCCGCGCGTGACCGCGGGCCCCTCATCCAGATCGGCCAACTGCGACAGGACCCCCATCTAGAGATGCACACCCGCGGCGGCTGAGCCGCGGATGCTTCCCACTCCCCGAACGCCGGCCGGACGGTCGCCGGCGTCGTTCTCGACGACGGGCCCGCCGCGCTACTTGATGAGCGGCAGCGTCGGCGTGCTCACGCCCGAGGTCGTCGTGTCGAGAACTCCCGACGTCTTCGAGAACACGCTCGACGTCGTGGACGAGAGCGTCCCCGAGGTCGTCGAGGTCACGCCCGGCGAGAGCGCGCCCGCCGTGGGGGATACTGCAGCCGCCGTGCCCGACGGGCCTCGCGTCAAGCCCTGAACCAGCGCATCGACACGAACGGCCGCCTTCTGGGCCTCGCCCTCGGCCACGGCGGTGGTGGCGGCGGTCCCCACAGGGGCCAGCGGGGTCTTGTACTCCTTGGCGATCTTCTGGGCCGCTTCGGGCGTGATGGTCCGAAGCTGCGGCGGCGCCGCGCCCGTCACGGTGATGCTCTGCAGGGCGCCGAGGGTCAGCGGAGGACCCAGCGGCCGGCGGGAGACCGCATCGAGCCGAACGACTTCGACGATCCCGCGCAGGACCGTGAAGAGCGTGACATCCGGGGTGCCGTCCTTGACGCTGCCGGGCAAGACTTCGGCGACGACCACAGTGCCCCGGATGGCCACCACGATGTTCGGAGTTCTGACCTCGACGGAATCGCCCGGCTTCATCGCGTCCTTGGCGACCGCGAGAGCGAGCTTGCCCCGGGACAGGTCGAGGGTGGCCGTTCCCGGCGCCGCCGTGATCGCGAGAATGGAACGCTCGCGCACGGTGACCGTGGCCCGGCCGCCCAGGAGGATTCGCGCGAGCGATCTGTCGCCCGTGCTGATCCGGTCAGAGACGAACACGTCGTCCCTGAACTTGAGCGGCGTGGACTGGCTGGACGCGAGGCGACCGACCGTCGCCTGGCCCTGCAGGGCCGTGACGACGCCGGCCCGCGTGGCCTCGGCGAAGGCCGGTGAGGCCGGCAGGAACGCGAGCGCAACTATCGGAAGCGCGGCGTAGCGGATCGTTGGCATGAGGATGTCCTCCCCCGGGCAATGTGCCCCAGGGCTTCTGAGGCAAGCGCGGTGCCACGCCCACGCTCGTCTAAGTCAGCGGAAACCCGCGCGCTCTACGGGTCACGGTGCTCGATGCGGATAGGAACCCAGGGAAGTTCTCCCGGGAGACGGACGGTTTTGACCGGGAGCGGAGCGGCGGCGACCGCGCCTGTCAGCGGCTCGCTGTCTTTTCCATCCAGGCGAGGGCTGCGGGAATCAGCGTCGCGAGCCCGCCCATGCTCCAGCTCTCATCACCACGGGCGGGGCCGCGAGCTGGCGCACGAGCGCCGAGACGTCGGCGGCGTAGTCGGTCATGTTCGTTCGCGAGAGGTCGAGGGGGGGGCTGGCGCCGTGGGCCCGGAGATCGAGCGCGTAGGCGGGCCAACCGTGTTGCGCCAACTCCTGCTGCCAGAAGGTCCACACGCGCGCCGAGTTGGCGGCACCGTGGACGAGGACGACGGCGGGGCGGTCGCTGGCCCCGTCGGGGAGGACCGCGCTGACGGCGAGCACGCGAGCGCTAGCGGCGGGCGTGGGCATGCCACGCCACCACATTGTTTTCGATCTGGCGGGCGTGGATGTCGAGGTGCTCGGCGTAGATCCGTAGCCAGTCCTCGGCGGTGTACCGACCGGACTCCGTGTGGAGACCTTCGCTCCGCCAGGCGTCCTCGGGCAAGGAGCGGATCACCACCGCGGTGTTAGCGCGCACCGCCTCCACGGTGGTCAAGGCAAGCTCGAGCGGGTGGCGATGATAATCGAGTCGGACCGCCCACGCCTCTTGGTCATAGCCGGCGATGAGAGGGTCCTTCTCGGCGACGAGAAAGCGAATTCGGGCTGCCGCGGTCGTCTCCGAGTCGGCGCAGTGGCAGATCACCTCGTGC